>JAEUQX010000590.1 GCA_016788625.1 Anaerolineae bacterium | reverse complement strand
TTGCTGCGCTGCCGAGGCAGCTTCAACATCTTTACCTGCGACGGGTTATTGCGTGGTGGCTTCATGCAGCAGTCTCCTCCTTGAACAGTTGATACAAGCCAAATCCGAGCAGCAGCAGCAGGAATTGGTCGAGCTGCGCCGGGGTAATGACTGGCAATGGGTACAAGGCAAAGTCCGGGTCTTGGAAGATCGCGCGCAGCTTGTCCGTAATCTCTTTTGGCGTCGCAGATACGTAGGGCTGCACACGGCACAGGCAGTGCGGATGTGCAGGCGGCAGCTTTGGCGCGCCCAGCGTGTACGGCTCTTTGATGCGCCCGCCGCCCATGCCGATAGTGGCATAGCTGTCACAGATGTCCGTTCGCGGATGCGACGGCGACAGCGCCCAGTCTATGCCCTCGACATACGGATTGGTGAGCGCTGCCATGTAGGACGCCTGCGCGTGCGCGCGGGCGATCTCGGTTCGGGCCAGGCGCATGGCGTCAAAACTGCCGTCGCGACCATATGGCTTCTTCGTTCTCAGCGCCGCCCGCGATGGGTCGAGAAACTGCTCCAGCGTCTTCGCCAGCTTCTCAGCACTCCAGCCCTGCTGAATGCCATCGCGGATCAGCTTGTTGATCGCCGTGCGCGTATCGTCTGCCGTATTCCAGATACGGTCACTCAGGCGATACCCGTTCGGATCAACCCACAGGTGCATAGGGTCGTATTCGGCCAGCTTGTTCGGGCTGAAGATACGCAGGTCTCCAAGCCTGGCGATATGGTCTGCAATGCTTTCGCCGTTCCGCCGGATATAAGGATTATCTGCCTCAGTCACAACCGCCATCGGCTTTGAACGTGCCCCGGCCAACGTTGCAAACACGTCTTTGGGCACGCGCCGCCGCATCCATTCGTGATGCTTGGTGGCGACCATCGCCACCGTGACCGTATACCACTTGTTCAGGACGCGCGGATAGGGCGCTGCCGCCGTCACCCCGTCGTCCGCAAATGGCTTGCCATTCGCGCCGACGAACATGCGCTCGACCAGGACGCCAGCCTGCCGGACAACCTCCGGCCCGCGACTGCGCGGGATGATGCCATCCGCGTTGGCGCTGCGCGTCATCAGCGCGCGTAGCTGCGTCCCGACGATCTGAAACTCGCGCCGAATATCGTTTCGCAGCCCGCGCTGCGCGCTGGCAAGAATGCGGTCAGTGGCGATGCTGGTCATGCTGGCTTTTCAAGCCTCTCTTGGACGAACCGTTCGCACTGTTCAATCTGGCGGCGGGCTTCGAGCAGGTATTTCGCGATTGCCTGCTGATAGCGCGCATCTTCTATCGAGCCGTCGCGCTGAGCCTTCATCCAACCTGTAGGGTCGATGATTGGCCCCCACGAATCTGCACGACTGATTGACTCCTGCCCTTCTCGGACATGCTGTTCGAGGTCGTCCAGAGGAATTTGCGCCAATACGCGCGCGACCAATTGCAGGCGCGGGATTATCATCTCATCCAATTGACACTTCCTTCTTCGTCTTGGCTAGACTGGATATTCTTGCTCAACATCAAAGTGCCCCTGGCGGGCAATCTTAGGCGCGCCCGTTGAGGTTACGCGAATGTACCAGCGCCCGCCCTCGTCCGGTGTATAGGACAGATACCACACGCCGGGCGTTGGATTGGTCATGTCGCTGTTCGTCTTTGTGATCGTTGTGCCGGACGGCTTTGCTATCTTCACGGTGATTGTTGTCGGGTTCGACAACACGCCGTCCAGTGTCTTGAAGGTCAACGCAAAACGCTGCTCATCCCCTACCGCGCATTGTCCGAGGTACTGCGAGGTCATAATCCCTCTTCTGCCAACATCTCAAAAGTAACGGTTGGTGCGATCATTTGTACTATTATTGAACTGGATTGCAGGCTTATCGTCAAACCCGCTGCGCTCATGGCGACAGCTACTGTTCCTGGCTCATTTGGGACAACGCTGCCGTCTGCCAGCGTCAATGCATACACTGCTTCGCCACTGGCAATCGCAGTCAGGATCAATGATGCTGCGCCCGGCGTCAGCGTCAGCGCATACAGCGCTTCGCCGCTGCTGATCGTGCCCAGGGTCAGGCTGCCAGCAGCCTCTTCAGCAAGCGTCAGGCTATAGACCTGCTCAGCACTCGCTATGCTGCCAAGCAGGACAGCGACGGCCCCAGGATACAGTGAGGGGCTATATGTCACCTCGCCACTGGCAATCGAGGCCAGTTGAATTTCGACTGGCCCAGGCGATAGACTTGGTGGATAAACGGCCTCGCCAGACGCAATGGCGTCCGGGAAGATAGTCAGCGCGCCCGCATCGGCCAGAGTCAGTCCGTTAACGACCTCGCCACTGGCAATCGTGCCGAGCGATATCGAGACCGCTCCTGGCGTGAGCGTAAAGGCGTAGACCTGCTCAGCACTGGCAATCGAACCTGGAGCAATGTCTACTGCGCCGGGAGACAGTTGCAGCGCGGGCACCGATTCGCCGCTGCTGATCGCAGTTGGCGCGATGGACGTTGCTCCCGGCGTCAGCGTGAAGCTGTAGACCTGTTCCCCGCTCGCGATAGCAGTGGGTGCTATGTTCACTGCGCCCGGCGTGACCGTAAGGGCATAGACCTGCTCACCGCTCGCAATGGTTGTTGGTGAAATGTCCGCTGCGCCAGGAACCAGGGTCAGCGCGTAGACCTGCTCGCCCGACGGAATGGCCGTCGGTGCAATATCTGCCGCCCCTGGCGTGAGTGTCAGCGCGGGAACAGATTCGCCACTACCGATGGCCGTCGGCGTGATCGTCTGGTCTCCTGCCGCATTGTCGAGCGTCAGGCTATAGACGGCCTCTCCACTGGCAATCGCGGTGGGGGTAATGTCCACCGGGCCAGGGGTCAGCGTCAGTGCGTTGACGACCGCTCCGCTTGCGATGGCGTTGGGTGCAATGTCTACTGCGCCGGGCGTCAGGGTGAAGCTGTAAACCGCCGCGCCGCTCGCAATCGTGCCGAGTGCAATCGGGACAACTGTGCCGCCGCCGAAGTCGTCAATGCGCGTGCCTGTGCCGACGACGGTCAGCGACAGGTAATTTGCTGCTGTCCAGGTCGAGTCCGTGACCGTGCCCAGGCGCGTCCACGAACCGCCAGAAGCCCTGTACCACGCCTCTAGCGTTGAGCCGAACGCGGCCAGGCCGATGCTGTCACCTGCCCCCACCTCCTGGTTGTAGGTCGCCAGCGTCGTCGTCGCCTGATTATCAATTCGCAGGATTTGCAGCGTATCGGTGCCGGCAGCTTTGGTCAGGCGCAGGCTGTAGCCATCGACATTCGCCAGTGCAGACACGTCGCGAATACGCAGGCCGATGTCGATAATTGCGGTATCGACCGGAGGCGTCGAGACGGTAACGTACACCTCCGCATCCGGGCCGTAGGTCGCCACGTTCCAGTACACGACGTTCTGCGTGCTGGTGCCTGCGCCCTGATTGGAGATGATTTGGACGTTGTTGAGGAGAGACGTGAAGTTACTACTGGCGGGGTTCGCGTTCGCGCCATTGAAGTTGAACAGGACGCCAGTAGTAGGGAATGCCATGCTGACCTCAGATCACAGTGATCTGCACCTGTAGAGTCGTGTCCTGGAAGATCAGGCTGAGCGTGAAGATGCCGGGCACAGAAGAGGAATAGATCAGCGACCAGACCTGCTCTCCGCGCACCTCGACCTCTCCGGCTTGCGGCAGCACAACCTGCTGTGGGCGACCGGGCAACGGGACGATCAGCACCTGATTGACCTGCACAACATAGACCATCCCCGCATCAGTTGGCGTGGCCGTCGGCACAGAGGTATTCGTGACCGTTGCCGTTGGTGTCTCGGTGGCCGTCGCAGTCGGCGTGACCGTTGCAGTAGCAGTCGGCGTTGGTGTTTCTGTGGCGGTGGCAGTCGGCGTCTCCGTTGCGCTGGGCGTGACCGTTGGCGTCTCAGATGGCGTGACGGTGTAGGTTGGCGTCGCAGACGGTGTATTCGTCAGCGTCGGCGTGGCCGTTGGCGTGTTGGTTGCTGTAAGCGTTGCTGTCGCCGTCGCGCTTGGCGTCACGGTGGCCGTCAGCGTCGGCGTATTCGACGGGCTTGGCGTGTTGGTCGGCGCTGGCCCGACGCCTGCATAGTATAGAATTTCTGCGGGAGTCAGCAGCGGTACAGCATTCGCTGGATACGCGATGTTGTGCGCTTCTAGGATGTAGTTGGCAAGCAGGCCGCTCATGATCGTACCGGGATGCCCATACTGGTCAAGCGTGGCGCAGTTCGCTGCGGTACACTGCCCCGCCAAATCAACCTGGTATCCTCCGACACTGATATAGCGCCCGCCCGTTGCGGTCGTCAGCAGTTGATCGTATTTTACGCTGATGTCCAGCACGCCGATTCCGCGCCCTTGTGCTGCCGCGAGGATGCTGGCGTTCACTCTGTTCACGCTGTCCGTGACGCGCTGCCGCCTGGCCGGGTCAGGATAGTTTTGCAGGACGTATGCGCTGCGGCCCCAGTCTGCGATCAGGACGACGACGACACGACGGCCAGGACGCACCGTGTCAATCATTGTGATGATGCCGTTTATAATGCTCGACTCTTTGGCCGTCAGTGCTGCGCCGGCAACCGTGCCATCGTAAATCTGGCCGTAGTAGCTCCGATACCAGGCGTAATTATTGACGCCGATGTAGACGACGGCGATCTGCGTCGGCGTGCTGGCTGCACCAGTGTGCTGACCTGCCGCCAGCGCCTGTTCGACCTCGTGCCCATAGCGGGCATAGTTATAACCATATCCGTCTCGACGAGGTTCGCCGCGCGATGCGCTGCTCCATGTGCCCAGGTCGTAACCGCGCCGCGCAAGCTGCTCAGTCCAGGCATAGGCCACATTCGCCACGTCGCCCGCCGCCATGTATTCATCCGAGCTGCTATCGCCAATGACCGTAATGCCTGGCAGCCCTGACTGCTGACCTGTCACCTGCCCGTAGGCCAGCAGCACGATCAGCAGCAGTGTAAGTAGAATGCGCCTCATGCTAACGCTCATCCTCAGTTAACTCAATTTCCCTCATGACAATTGGATCGCCAGTAGACGGACAAGTTGCCCACCATTTCCAAATGGTGCCGTCAGGCCCGATTATTGGAAGTGTAAAGCGTTTGAATTGCACATTGGGGTGGTCTTCATTGCAACGCGCGCATGAATACACGTCCAATGTTCTCAACTCATTTGTTGAGTTATTCATCCTGGCTTTCTTTCGGCGCGTGCTGAAGCCCCAGTGCAGCCACGTCGCGAACACGCATACCGATGTCTTTCGGCGCGTGCTGAAGCCCCAGCGCATACACGTCTTTCGGCTCGCTGACGGGCGATGGGATATAACGCCGCAGATCGCTGTTCCACGCCGCTTCTATCCTGGCCTTCTTCATGAGCGCCGGGTTGTAGGGCGAAATCAGGCCAATTGGCGCGCCCGTTCGCATCAGCAGCGCTTGATCGAGTACCAGACGCTCCTGGTTGACCCGCTCCTCGACAATCTTCGCGACAGCGGCCAGTCCGTTGGCGATCTGCTGCGCCTCCTGGTAATTCGTCCTGAACAGCAGCTTGCCATCCAGAAACATCATGATGACACCGCCCTCTTCGCGAATATTGACGGTGTGGCTCATAGCGTGAACAGCCCGCTGCCGCTAATCGTCACGTTGATGTTGCCACCGTTGGGCGTGATCGGGATGCCCGTCCCAGTGTCGTAATAGGCGTAAAGCTGCGATGTGCTTTCGGTGCCGTTGCTCTCCGTCAAAATGACGCAATCACACGCTGCGCCCGACGCCACAGACGTAAACACCGGATCAGCCGCGTCTGCGGTGCCTTGCGTCACCGTCTTGCTCGTCAGCGCGCTGGTCGTCGAAGCCCGCGAACCGCCCGGCACGTCATTGAGAAAATCGTGTGCGGTCGAGAACGTGTACCCTGACGTTCGCGCCAGGATCATGACCATCGTGTCAGCATCGAAATCGGCATTCCCCGCCAGCGCCGCTTCGCGATACAGCGGATAAAGTTGATTGGTCATTCCGGTTTACCTTCCTGGTTGGCATTCGGCCATCCCATCACTTCGCCCAATACCTTGAGCGTGTATTCGCGCTCTTCGTCCGTCTGCGGTTCGTCCTTGAGCTTTAGCAGCGTTTCGGGCGGGATAGGCCAACCCATGTGCTGCGTCAGCGCCGGGTCTGCTTTGGCCGCTTCTTCGCGCTGCTGCGCTGCATACGCCGCATCCAGGTGCGGCTGCATGTCGCTCAGCAACCCTTTTACCCGGTCTCGAATGGCTTCCAGTGCCCGCTTTTCCGCTTCGAGCGCCGCCAAGTCCATCTGTGCGTAATCTTCTGCCTGACCAATCAATTCAAATGCCATCGTTGACTCCTATGCGGCAGCCAAATCGCCGCTATCCTCGGTATCCTCATCTGCCAAATCAGCCCCGTCCGGCTGCTCCTGTGCCGGTTGCTGCTGCTGGGTGGCTGCAAGCAGGTCATCGACCGCGCGCTCGTAAGGATCGCCGCGCTCATCCGACTCCTGTCGCGCCGCTTCCAGTTCGGCTTCCGGGTCTTCGACCAGATCGAGCTTGCCCAGCGCCGTCGCGTCGGTGACGAGCAAGGCTTCTTTTGCCCACTTCACTTTTTCGAGGAGTAGTTGCTTGTCTTCACTGCTCAGCGGCTCAAAAGTGATGCTCATTGGCGCAACGCGCACGCGCCTGTCTGTCAACGCCCGCGTCATCAGCCAGATGCTGATCAGTTCCAGTAGGCCGCCGTTCGCCTCAACGCCCAGCTCCTCATCCGCCCCTTCGCCCTGAAGCATCATGCGCCGCGATGTGATGAACATTTCAAACGCCCGCATCTGCTCTTCGAGCGTCGCCCGCGCGCTGCCCAGTTCCGCGCCCCACAGTCCGTCTGGAATGCGGGTGAACTCCATGATCAGCAGGAACAGGCTCTTGAGCGTGGCGCGAATATCTTCCGTAAAGCCGCCCTGGGGTGAGACCAGGACGAACCTGCCACCCTCGCCCAGGAACAGCGCGGGCAGCTTGTCCCACTCGATCATGCGCCGTTCGCGCTTGACGCCGCTTGCGTCCACGTAGGTCTGCGGCGCGGACGTGCTGTTCGCGTCTATCGTCTTCTTGGTGTCCTTGACGCCCTCGAAGACTGGAATGGGGTTGCCCATCAACTGCGCGCCTTCGATCATCTTGGAGAGCAGTTGGTTGTAGCGCTCAAATAAGCGGTACATGGCTTCGTAGATCGGTCGCCCGCGCCGCTCATTCGTGCCCCGGTCATTGTGCCAGTGGATCACTGGAATGCGTCCGATCAGGTTCGGATACACATTTTCGTATTCGTTCGGCTTAACCTGGACGAAGCCCTGCGCGAGCAGCGTCTGCTGCACGTCGGGCGACGCAGAGTTAACACGCACCGTGCGCTCACTGGCCGTATAAATGTCGCTGATGGTGTAGCTGTCGAACTTGGAGGTGATGGTGCAGCGGATGAGTTTGCGATAGTCGAATAGATCGTATTCGGGTTTTACAAGGTCTGGCGAGACCACACTGATCGAGCCATCCACGTTGACGACCAGATACTGATCGCCCAGCGCATACAGGTCTTCGACCACCTGCACCAGCATACTGTGACTGCGCGCGAGAAACTTGTTGATCAGGCGCTCAGTGTATTGCGCATCTTCACTACCGTCATTCTCGACCAGGTTGGCTGTGAGCGCTTTGCCCATCGCCCAGCCAGAAATAACCTGCGTGATGGGCCGAGCGAAAAGGCCAGCGAACTCGAACCCGCGTTTGGTGCCGCGCCGAAAGGCGTCCCACCAGGCATAATCGGGTATGGTGTTATCAATCGCACTGGTCGCGACCAACGCGGCATACAGGCTGCTGCCAGCAATCTCAGTTGCCGAGCGCCCAATGATCTCACTGACTTGCGCCTCGCGCTCCTGAATCTGCTCTGTGACAGATACCATGCCGCACCCCTGCGAACGGACGTTCTATATGCCATTATACACGAAGCGTAAAGATTGTCGATAGACGCGCAGCAATCTTTATCTTTCGTAAAGGCCTGTATAGTCCAGTGCGTAGAAACTGTCGTCGGGGGTATAGAACTTGTTGAACGCGCCCGCTGTTGCGTCAGACTGGTCGCGGTAGACGCCGTTGGGGATGCTGACAAACTCTTCGATGTAGTCTGCGTTCCACATGCCGCGCTTCAGCCGCACGTTTCCTGCCTCAAGCTGCGCTGCGAATGGCTCCAGGCGGGTATCCTTGTCGCCTGTTGGCCGTTCCTTGTGGACGACAAAACCAGACAGATTGCGAATGGTGTTGTCCGCTGACTCTTTGCCGCCGCTGCCTGGCTCCTGCTCAAGCCAGATGGTGACCGCCTCAACGCCGCCGTAGCGCTGCGCGTCCAGTTCAGCCGTCTGGCGGATGATGCGCTCGCGTTCGAATGCCGACCAGAAGCCGCGCTGCACGTCCTCAACATACGTCAGCCCATCAGCCTGTGCCAGCAGCACGCCAGCCGTCGCCGCGCCGTCGCCCGTATTGTCCGCCTTGTCCCAGTAGCGAATGCGCGTCGCGTGGGAAGGCACTGCATCTACGAACGTGCTGAACCACTGCCGCTTGATGCGGTTGCCCTCCGCTGCGCGCGGCACGCCATCGTACAGCGAACTCCACATCAGTGAGCCTATGTCCGTGCGAATGCCTTCCAATGCGGTGCGCGAGAAGCGGCGTGGAGCAACCGGTTCGCCTGGCGCGCGGCCCAGCGGGTCTGGATTACCTGTGGCCTGATTGAGATAGGCGTCATTACGGTCGCGCTGCACCTGTGTTTCTGCCAGCGCTGGCAAGCGCAGCAGTTCCCACTGCCCCGCCTGGGTATCCAGCAGCCACCCGGCCAGATCATCGCGATGCCAGCGGGTCATGATAATAACAATCGCCCCGCCCTCCCAGATGCGCGTGCGGAACACCGAGCGGTACCACTCGCGCGCCGTCTCGCGAATGGTATGCGACTGCGCGTCACGCCAACTGCTGATCGGGTCATCAATGATGCCGAGCATCCCTGGGAAACCTGTTAACCCACCGCCCACGCCCACCGCGCGCATTCCGCCGCGATGCGGATTGCTCAGCCGCCACTCGTTAACCGCGCGCGAGTCAATACTTGTCTGCACCGGAATAATCTCGCGCGGCCCCAGGTTGCCAAACAACGCGCGATACTCGTGTCCTTCGACAATTGCGCGGCTCTCTCGGCTTTTGCTGTGCGCCAGATCAGCCGCATAACTGGCGAGAATAACCGGGTCATTCGGGCGACGCCCCAACCAGTAGGCAGGAAACAAAACAGAGGCGAGAAGCGATTTGCCATGTTGTGGCGGAGTGGAAATGATCAGGCGTGTAATCTCGCCTGCTGCAACCGCATCGAGCTTAGCGGCGATCAGCTCGTGCATCGGGTCTGCAGTGTAACCGGGATAGGTGTAGGTCGCGAAGTCGATCAGCCTGCTACGCGCCCGCCGTCGCGCCTGAAGTTCCAGCGCGGCTTCGTATTCGGTGATCATGCGCGCTTCTGCATCGCCTGGAGCATGGTCGCAAGCTCATCATCGCTCAGTTCAGAGGCGCGGCGAATCTCGATAGCCCCGCCCTCTGCGCCTGTATGCTCAACCCGGTCAACGAATAGTTGCAGGTGTTTACCGATCAGCCCCAGCGCGGATTGCGGGTCGTGTACCTCGATCTCAACTCGTTCCTCAACAAGATCGTCACCGTGCCGCACTGTCGTCGCCTTGATCTTCTTGATCAGCCACGAATCTTGCCGCTTCTTGATCTCATCAATCGACAACCCCAGGAAAGCAGTCACATCCGCGCGGGCGTGCATGGAGAGACGATACAGCGCCTCATTCGCGCCCATCACCTTATCACGCATCAGCGTTTCTATAGCGCTTCGGACTTTATCCTTTTTTAACAAGCGCGTAGCCTGCACATGCGCCGATCTAGGGGAAAATCCCGCCATAACGGCTGCTTCTGTACCCTTGAAGCCGTTAGCGATGTAGTTCAACACAAAATCGCGCTCGCGCTGACGCATCGTGTCTGCGTCCGCTTTTTTGCGCTTAGCCTTCTTTGGCTGCTCTGGTGTGGCTGGCTTGCCCATATTACCCTCATGGTCTGTATACCATCACCATAGCAGAATTAATGTTCGATTTCAATCAACGCCACGCATTAATGCTGCCTCAATGCTTGCGCTCGCGTCTGCCACCCCATCCGCCGCCAAAGTCCAGATCAACGATGCCGCGCGCCGAAAAGTAATCCGCCAGCGCCTGCCGAATGACATCCGCCGCCGATACCACCTGCCCCGGCTTCGACTGCCGCTCCGCTTCCTCAACAATCGCGGCCTGCGCCTCCTCAGGAACGATTACCTGCATCATCTTCTGCCCTTCCCGCTGCTTCCTCGGCATGATCTCTCCTCTTGCCATCTTCCGTATCTTGAGTGTACGCCAAAACAAACGCTATCGACAGCCCCTCATTATTGGGGTTATCATGTTACGGAACTTGACGTATACTAATGATTGTAAACGTGAGACGACAATATTGAGCGATGGCTCACTTCCACAGGGGGAAGATAACCCCGGCAGCGCGGATTGCAGCCGCGAACCAAAGTGCAATAAACGATGGGTCTCACGTTTACGTAGCCAGCGAGAGGAGATAAACATGGCTACACGTGCATTGATCGGTATCTACGAAGCAGGTAAAGGCAGCAGTTGGCGGGCGACGTACCATCACTGGGACGGCTACCCAACGGGATTAGGGCGGGCGTTGTGGCGAATCTACCACGACATCTACCCCGGTCTGTTGAGCGCCATGATGGAGTTCATCGTAGACGCGCACCCGGAAGGCTGGTCAACGCTGGCGGGACGTGATTTCCGCAAGCGCCCGACCTGGTTTGATGGCTCTGTCGAGATGATGCTGAAGGAGCAAGGAATGGCGTGGTATGAACTGCCGCCCCTGGCTTACAAGTATCGTGGCGACGATCCGATGCCTGCTGACGAGACCAGCAATTTCGGCCAGGAATGGGCTTACGTGTTTGACCTTCAGTCCAACACAATGACCATCTTGGAACGGGTAAGCTGGCACAACCTGTCCTACGCTGAAAAAGCAACCATCCCGCTAAACGGGATGGAGCCTGATTGGGACAGTCTGAAGTAGCTGATTGAGATTCATCCGCCCGCACATCGCCCAACGGTGTGCGGGCAATCTCAGCATACGCCCGATCTGCCCACATCGTCAAGCGAGCAGACGTGCCGCCGCTTCCATCACCTCTTCGTCCGTGATGTCGTCTGCAATCAGCAGCGTCCAACCGACAGGCCGCTGAATCACGTTGCCGCCGATCACCAGCGCGATGTGCTGCTCAGGCCAGGCCACATCCAATACCGCGCGCCCGATCATCCGGTAGTCCAGCACTGGACGCGCCTTTTCAGGGTACGTCTCGCGCCAAGCCTGTTCAAACGCCGCCGCCTGTTCACGCTCGTTCATGTTGCCTTCCGCCTCCTCTGTTCCCATAAACTGACCGAGATAATCGCTTTCTGTCTGATGCATGGTATCTGTTCCTCTCGCTGACTGTCTCGTGACAAGCATCGACCCCGTTGCGCCAACACCCAATCCAGGTGCAACAGGGTCGATCTTCTACCTTTGATCGCTCTGGCAGCAGAGCCTCTTTTCACGCGCATGAAGTGCTGCTCACGAGGGCGTGACCACACAATCATTCGGGGAGGAGAAGACCCAGCAGGATTTGCCCCTCGCTTCAGCATCGTTATCGTAGATCAAATATTCTGTATCGTCAACTTACCCTCAATAATTAGGGGTATCAAGATACGGAACATGACGTATAATCAGGATAGTTTAGTAAAGGAGATGTGCCGATGACTACTCGTGAAGCCCTGACCGCAATGTTCCAGACCGCCCCTGCTGCTTACAGCGTAGCGCTGGCCTATGACGACGACAGCACTCCCTGGTATCACGTCGTCGAACTCGGCAGTGACGGGCTGTACTACAGTTTCTACCGCGCCGCATCGCTGGAAGATGCAATGGACGTTCTCTCCATCTACATCGACACCGCTTTAGTTTAGTTGACAATACCGAGATAATCCCGGTACTATGGATATTATGAACACTACAGACTGGACTGCCCGCAACGCCCTCCGCCGCACCGTCCCGGTCATCTGCCCGACGTGCTGCGAAACACGCCTCCTGCGAAAGTGCGACGCGGATAAGGCGCAGCGCACAGGCGCGGTCTGCTACCGCTGCGCGCAGGCAGCCAAAGGGCGCAGGGGTTTCGCCGCTACCGCCGCACGCTACGGCGAAAAGTGGGCAGTCAATCATGTTCAGGCGTGGCGACAGATCAACCGCACGCCCCAGGAGCTGACGGTGCAGCGCTGGCTCGACCTGGCAGGTTACGAGTACATGGTCGAGTACCGCGTCGCCACGAAGAGCAGCGGCAAGCGGCAGCGCGTTTACCTCGTGGACGTGATGATCGTCCTGTGCGGACGATTGCTCGCCATCGAAATTGACGGCGGCTGCCACGTCCTGCATACCCGCCGCGACCGTAACAAGAAAGCCCTGCTCACCCGGCGCGGCATCCCCCTGCTGCGCCTGAGTAACACCGATGTCGAAAACAACCGTTTTGCCGAGCGTCTGGCTCGGTTTATCCAGGAGAATGCTGATGTTTACCCGGCAGCAGTTTGATACGTTCCTCGCGGGTCTCAAGTATCCGCCCAATCCGTTCCAGCTTCGTGTGCTGGAAAGCCTCGCCTTTGGCGACGGGAATATCGTTGTCAGCGCGCTGGCTGGCAGCGGCAAGACCTCGCTCCTCGTCATGACCGCTCAACTGTTCAAGCAGATGGGCGTGCCCAGCGGCAGCGCCGGTTATCTGGCGTTCAATGTCACGATCAAGGAAGAGCTGAACCGTCGTCTTGAAGGGACTGGCTACAGCGCGACCAATTCGCACAGCATGGGCCTGGCGTGCCTCAAGCAGGTCAAGCCTGCCGCGAAGGTTGATACCGCTAAGTTCCGTAACCTGTGTCGCGAGATCGTCGATGAAGCCAACCTGCACCCGGACATTGCTTTTGTTTCGCGGCGGCACCTCGAAGCCCTGACCTCAAAGGTCATGCTGAACAACGTTGACCTGAGCAGCCCCGATGTTTACGAAGACTTTGCGCGGCTTGCTGAACAGTACGGCATTGATTGCGATCCGCAGATATTCCCGCTGGTGCGCCCAGCCCTGGCAAAGGCGCGTGAGATTTTCGAGAAGACTGGCGCAGTCTCGTTTGACGAGATGCTGTTCCTGCCCGTCGTGATGAACTTGCAGCCCAAGCAGCACGACTACTTCCTCGTGGACGAATGCCAGGATTTGAGCGTGTTGCAGCAGATTCTCGCGTTTCGCAGCATCCGTCCTGGCGGTCGCCTGGTCTTCGTTGGCGACCGCAATCAGGCGATCTACGGCTTCGCTGGCGCGGACTACGCCAGCTTCGGCAACATCATCACCGCGACCAACGCCGAAGTCATGCCGCTCAATGTCTGCTACCGCTGCCCCACTTCCGTCATTGACCTGGCGCGGCGCATCGTCCCGGCGATTGAGGCTCGCCCCAACGCGCCAGCGGGCAAGGTCGAACACATCAAGGAGACCGATGTCGTCAGACTGGCGCAGAATGGCGACCTGCTGCTGTGCCGCCTGTCTGCTCCACTGGTCTCCGCCTACTTCGACTTCATTCGGCAGCAGCGCCGCGCGTTTGTTTTGGGCAAGGATATCGGGCGTCAGTTGATCACGCTGCTGGACAAGGTGGCCGCCTACGATGGGTTTAGCTACCCGATGCTGTCTAAATATCTGGCGCAGTACCTGTCCAACCAGACGCAGATGCTGGCGCAGCGCGAAGGCACCGAGCAGCAGATCGAGACGCTGAATGATCAGATCGAGACACTGAACGTCTGTTTCCTGAACTTCACTGGCGTGAAGACGATGGACGGGTTCAAGGACGCGCTCAATGATCTGTTTTCCGATGACGCCAAAGACAGCAAGTCGATACGAAAAGATGCAGTGAACCTCTGCACCGTGCATAAGGCCAAAGGATTGGAGACGGAGCGCGTCTTCATCCTCAAGCCAAACAAAATGCCGCTCGTCTGGCAGGGACAGAAGCCTGACCAGTATGAGCAGGAAATCAACATCCTCTATGTGGCCGTCACCCGCGCCACCGAGACGCTGTACATCGTTGGCGATCTGCCCGTCCCGCTCCTGGCTCCGTTGAGCCAGGTCGTGCAGGCGGAATTGGCTGCCGACCCGGAGTCCGCCGCGTCAATTGACACTCCCACCACAGTCTTGGCCCCAGTCACTGATTCTCCAATTGGAGAATCTGCCGCCGCGCAGCAGTCCGACAAGCTGCGCGACCTGCTTCGCAGTTTGAACGCCGCCGAAATTGATCACCTGATTGCTCTATTACAGGCCATTCGAGAGGAGAAGACCGCAGCATGAGAAACACGATGACCAAACGCCAGAAAGAGCAGCTTGCCGTCCGGGTCAGCCTGGTTGAGAAGCTGATCGTCGAGAAAGAGGCGGAGTTTGTAACGCTGGCCCTGGAGAACTTTCGCGCCGAACTCAGCCGCACGCCCGAACACAAGCGCATGGCGCTGTGCAACCGCTATCTGAAGCACGCTTATGGAAAGAAAGTGGCAGTCGCATGAACCAGATTATGATTTTCGACCTCCTGACCGATGCCGCGCACGAACTGTCCGGCAATCCATCTGCTGAGCCAGACCTGGCCGCGCTGCTGGACTCCCTGCCCGACACCGTGACGCAGCAGCACCTCCTGGAGGTGCTGCGCGATCCAGCGTCCGGCGAGCTGGCGCGGCAGATGTCCTGCGCCATGCTGGGCAGCATGGGCGACTATGGCGCTTGGCTTGACCTGCGCCATGCTCAGGATGACCCGGACGAGCAGGTGCGCGAATACGCAGATTGGGCGCTCACGAAGATCGACGGCGAAGCTGGCAAGGCCGCTGGCGACCTGATCGACTTCCTCTGCTACCTGTGCATTGTGGGCGACACCTATCACCGCCCGGCGCAGGTGCTGCCATGACGAAGAAATACACGCGCTGCCTAGTCGCTGTCACCATGACAGTATTCGATCCTGGCTACGTCCTTGATGAAGAGTATTTAGGTTTTCTTGAAGGGGATAAGTCTGGATGGCTTTTCCCGCCCGAATGCAAGTGCATTGACGACTGCCTAACGCCAATTGAGCCTAGAACTGTATGGATTTACGAGGAAAGCGGAGCGCTCATAAAGTCGAGCCGCCCTCAATACGTCTTTAGTAAATGGGCTGTGGCGTTTGAATACTCGCACGCATTTCAAGGCTACGCGGAAGGTGTGCCGGCTATGAGTCCATTGGAGCATGAATGCTGGAATATCAGCACGGCTGATGTGTTTGCTGGTTGGGAGGATGCCATTTCCGAATGCGCCGACGAGATGCTGATTCATCGTAAGCCAATACGCAAATCTTACAGCGTGACGTTCCTTACCGTGTGGGGCTACCGTTCGTGGGAATACGATGGAGAGTGGGATTCTGAATGGTGGCTTATTGGCAGGCTTGACCTGGACACAATGATTCTGCATCAGGTGTAGCCATGACGCGCCTCATCCACATCTGGTCGCACGAACCCTTGACACGCGAGCTGCTGATCAAGGCGCGCGGCGCAGTCATGGCAGCGCATCCGCTGGTCTGTGCCAACGCCAGTATCATCACCTCCGATGGATACGGTCTGGATGTAGAGATAACATGCCTTTGTGAAAGGCTGGGTGTTCCGGTCATGGTTGTTGGCACCGGGCTCAAGCCGTCCAACAACACATCGCTGCGCTACTATCAGCGCGTCATCTGTCCGCCGCGCACCCCCCGCTATGAGCGCGCCGCGATCCGGGACGCCTGGATACGCAGCCAGGCGACGGACAGTGTTGAACTGCGGACGAGTGACCTCGAAGAACGCCCCGCGCATTGCCTGCCTGTTGTGCAGGCGTGGAGATAACAAGCTGCCAGCCAGTGCGATTGTACTGGCTGGCTGTCCTCTTCTCTACTTCCTCTTGCGCCATGAGAGGCGACGATGGCGCTTACGTCTGATCGAGCGGTCTGGCTGGATTCGCGAAATGTCCAGCGGTTGCATCACTGGCGCGAAGTT
Organism: Anaerolineae bacterium; assembly: GCA_016788625.1. Taxonomy (GTDB): domain Bacteria; phylum Chloroflexota; class Anaerolineae; order Aggregatilineales; family Phototrophicaceae; genus CFX2. The sequence goes on along the minus strand of JAEUQX010000590.1, from coordinate 14,374 downwards.
ATATTCAGCAGCCAGACTCATTGCGGTTGTATGAATGGCGGCCAAAGGTGCTGTCACGGCAGCAAGTTGCTGCCCGAAACTGGTAATGGCCTCGCGCGTTCTGGCCTGCCACTCCTGGACATTTTCATCAACCGCCGCCGCAAATGCGGCGTCCCGCTGAAGATGCTCGTCCAGTTCGTCGAATGTCTCGCCCATACAATGCCCTCGAATGCCTCTATACTGAGGTTATCGTATATTCACAAGACAGACGTTCGAGCGAACGCCGTGCCCTGTGAACTGTCAGCCAGTTCGTCAAACCGGGCAGCAATGGCCCGGTTTCAGTTCACTCTGTCCAGTTGCTCAGCGCAGCAGCGCACATCTCGACGAGCTGCTGTCTGCCTTTGGCCGTCAGCTTAGCTTCCTGCCTGCTGTTATCACGCATGTGCGGATAGATGGATACGCCGCCTTCCTCGCCCTCTTCGTCATCCGGCAATACTGTTACGAACATGCAGTCACCGTGCGGTGGCGTGACAAAGTGTTCAGGCTGGCCGCTGGTCAGCGCATTATGCAGGTCTTGCACCTGCTGATCTGCCAGGCACCACAGATACCCGTTTATCTTTAGTATCAGCGTTGCGCTGACCTGCCCTACCGCCGCTTCAATCGTGGCGTCAATAGTGACTCTATTCATCTCATCCCCTGTTCGACGCTCAGCTTACACTACCTTCATTTTACTGCGGAATGCCAGCATATCGCGCAGCCAGGAACCGAAACCGGCTATCACGCGCCAGAAACTCTGCCTGCACATCCCCTTGCAGCAGACGAATGCGGGCGAGCAACGCCTGCTCAGCAACCGGGTCTGGCCGCTCAAGCAGGCGGTCGATCTGCTCGATCAGATCATCAATGTCGTCAAGAATCGCTTTGCGCCGTTCGTCGAGAATGATCATTTTGCCAGCATCTTGAATGAGTTCAGTAGGTTGGCGGCTGTATTCCCGGCACCTGCCTTGTTGACCACGAGATCAACCGTCGGCACGGCTGCACGCGGCTTGCTGACGGGCGCTGGCGTGGATCCACTGGCGATCTGCGCGCTCATGGTCTCAAGCTGTGCGCGCATGGCAAGCAGCTCCTGATTAGCCGCAGACTGCTCGATCAACCGCACTACGTTCGGGAACAGCAGGCGCAGCACCTGGATATAGACCTGCGGTTGTCCGACGCCCGCTTGAATCTGGCGCTCAGCTTCGGTCAGCGCGATGACCAGGCGCAGGCCGTCACGCACCGCTTTGGCAAAGCGTCGCTCACGTTTGAGGACTGGGATCATGTCGTTAACCGCCGCCTCCTCCGGCTTGCGGTTCGACAACCAGAAGCGGTGCATCTGCCGCTTCGGGCTTTCAGTCTTGGTATTCATGCTGGTCTTCTCCCTTTGACCCAAAATGCAGAGTCGCATTTTGCATCAGTTTTAGCGACTTTGCGGGCAAAATGCAAATTACCCGCAAAGTGATTGCGGATAAAACGCAAAGTAGCCCGCTAAGTGGCGCAACCTTTCGCGTCTTTGCTACACTTTGAAGCGCATCCGGGCAGGAGCGCATATGCCATACACGACTCAACAGGTGAGCGGCTTCTTCAGCCTGTCCCACCAGACCATCAAAAACTACGCCGCCGAGTTTGCGGCCTATCTTTCCCCGACGGCAACCCCCGGCCACAATCGCCAGCGCCAGTTCACCGAAGATGATCTGACTGTTCTGGCGCTCGTGGTCGAGATGAAGCGCAGCGGCGCACGCTACGACGATATTCACGCCTCGCTTGGGGCCGGGCAGCGTGGCGAGATGCCCGGCACAACTCACACTACCGACCTCGCACCAGCGGGCACGACACGCGCACTGCTGGCCGAGATCAAGACGCTGAATGAGCGCATCCGCGAGCTGGAGCAGCAAAGCGCCCATAAGGACGGCCAGATCGCCGTCCTCAAGGAACTGCTGCGCGACGCCCTGGGACGCCTCGAAGATCGTCATTGACGCGCCATCAGCCTGGCGAGGATCAGCCCGCCATAACTGTTCCAGTATGCCGGATGGACTTTCTTGGCGAAGTCGTGCCCCTGGCGGTCAAAAACTTTTTCGCCGTACCACTTCCGCAGATGCGGGTACACCATGTCGGCAAAGCCGCCGACCAGTACCAGGCGATTGATGCCCTTCAGTCCCGCGAACTCCGAGTCCAGTACCTCGTTGGCAATCCAACCCGCGTAGCCTTCTGCGTAGGCTGCGAAGATACCGGTCATCTCGACCTCGACATTCCCGATGAACAGCTTCTGCTGAGGATGGCGCAGCGCTGCGTCTACCATGTCGAGCGTCACAGCCTCGAAGTCGCCACCGCGCCGCTTCAGATCGCGCAGCACCTGGTCGAGAACGTGCGCCCGCAGACCCTGGCCGCTCTTGGTGCTGTGGATCAGCGCTTCCGGGTTGATATTCCCGTCCTGGATGACCAGCGCGTCCAGCGTGAACACCCCGCCGTCCAGCAGCAGCAGGTTGCCTCCGAACTCGTCCGCCCAGCGCGGCTCGCCACGTTGGTTGTAGATCAGCGCCATCAGCGCGGCCATGCCTTCGGGCCAGACATCGACCGACGTGTAGCGCCACTGCCGCGCCTTCTTCTCATCCCCGACCTGAAGCGTAACGTTGCCGCCGTCGGCCAGGAACGACTTCCGCATATGCGGCGCTGCGCTGTTGTACATGCCAGGAGGCGCGAACAGCGTCAGCGCCACCTCGCTCTTGCCCTTCAGCCCCGCGCCCAGCCGCGCGCAGGCCACCGCCGTCAGGAACTGATGGAACTCGTTGCCATAGCGGTTCTCACCCTGGTGACGTTCCGCGCGCTTCAGGTTCAGGCTCAGCACGTCCGGCCCCGCCGCGTACAGCGCGCCGTTCCATCTGAAAAGCGTCGCGGCAAGTTGCCGCCCGCCGCCCATGTCCAGGCGGTCGCCCGTCGCTGCCGCGCGCACGCTGGGCATGTACATGTCCTGCGCCCCACTTACAGCGTTCACCCCGCCGTTCCCCACATCTACCGAAACTTCCTTCTCTGCCATGATCTGCCTGCCTTTCGTGTTTCACTTTCGTTATCTGTACGTTATACTGCTATAGGCTGCGCGGATTGACCCCACGCTGTCGAACGCCCCGGCACCTTGTCATTGCCTGCCCGATTCGCCGGGGCGTTGCCTTTTACGACCGTGTTTCACCGAGCGTTGTGTGCTGTCACAATCCCCTCAGCGATTTGTACCGCCAATTCGATCTGCCAGGCCAATTGCCGCAGTCGATCCGCTGTCTCACCAGTAATTCGCAGTTCGTCAGGGTACAGGGCCGCATCATAACGCCCGTAATACATCCGATGCACTGCCAGCGCGACGGCGACTGCTGTTCTCTCGAAGCTGATACTGACGATATGGTCGCCAGCGTGCATCCTGTGGTGCAGGTATTGGATGCTCGTTGTCTGCATGGTGCCAGGCAGCGTCACGACTGCCAGCGCGTCAAGGATAAAACCGTCATCCATCTGATCAGTCACAATTTCAATGGCGCGTTCATTCCAGGCAGGCTTAACCTCGTTTCGCCTCATGCGACCAGCATCTGCTTGCATCATAATCCGCACGCCATCGTAGTCCGTGAAATAGCGGTTGCCCTCGCTCATTGCGCTCCTCACTCTTTCATCATCTCGTCAAATAGCTTCCTCACGCCTGTATCGCCCAGCGCTTGCTTAAGCGCTTTGAGCGTCCGCCGCGCATCACCCTTGAATACCGTGATGATGATGGGCTGCACGACGATATTTCCTGACTCAATGGCCTTGCGTTGCTGCTGCTCAATGCCGTCGGCAATGTGCTGCAACCGCGCTTCTTCGTTGGCCTGCTCCAGATCGGTCATCGTCGCTTGCGCGAGCGGCTTGCCATTCAACCGCCCGGCCAGCACCTCCTGGCGCACCAGCGAGCGGTCACGCGCCAGCTTGTCGGCAATCGGGACGATCAGCGCCGGGTCTGCGATACCCAGTCCGTGCCTGCTGATTATCTGGATGACCAGCGCCTGCTGCTGCGCGGGCAGTTTGGCAACCTCCACACACATCTCCTGGCCGCGCTGGGCCGTAACGCGCTCGCTGGCGACCATCTGCGCGATGACAGGGTAGGGCAGGTCATCGGCGCGCCGCGTCACGATCTGCACCGCCTGGACGAAGTGGCGCGTCTCTACCGTCTGCCGTTCCGCCGCTGCCAGGTCTTGCGCTTTATCGTAGACCTGCACCTGCTGCTGCGCGGGCAGGTCGGCTATGCCCGACTCGCGCACCCACGCTTCTTTGACCGTCGCCCCTGGGTGCAGCTCCTGAACCGCTGCCTCAACGCGCAACCGTCCGACCAGTCGATACCCATGCGCGATGGAGTATCCTAGCTCGACCGCCAGACACTGCGCCAGCGACGAGTAGCCCAGCGCCTGCCAGCCCCGCCGCGCATCGAACTCTTCGATCAGTTGCCGCGCGCTAATCAGATGCGACTTGACCGCCGTGATGGTGGCCGCCGCCTGCACTTTGCTCATAGGAGCAACCGTGTCCACGATCTGCATGACTGCGCTCATGCTGCACCTCGCATCATCTGGATGGCACACATTACGATCTGCTCCATACGATCTTCCGACTTCAACCTCTGCCGCTGCTCGCGAAGCAGCGCATTCAGTTCGTTCAGTTCAGCGCCCAGGAGCGGCGAACTCATCCGCTCCAACCGCAGTCGATACGCTTCTGCCTGCGGATGTCCCGGCCAGGCCAGGCACCAGCGACCGCGCGCGTCCCGAATGACGACCATGCCGTTTGCGCGCAGCCAGGGCTGCTGCCAGCGGAAGATGTGATCCGGGTCGTCAGCTACAATCACGTTGGCAGGGCGCTGCGCCCTGGTATCTGCGACGTAATGCAGATGCACATCCTCCAGGTCTGCCCAGTGCAGTCCGCTCAGCATCTGCTGCTGCGGCGCGTTGCTGATCAGATAGCGCTGCACGTCGCCCCACCGGTGACTTTTTGCGGCCAGAATGCGATACGCGCTCTTGGTTCGCTGCGATGGCAGGATAGGTCGCAGACCGAGCAGTCCAAACCAATCTTCCTCACTCGTCACGCGCAGCTTACGCTCACCTTGCCAGACGTAACCGCCGCTGACCGAGAAGGGAGCGTGGCGCTTGATCAGCGTCGCTACCGTCGTATTCGCTCGGTCATCCTCGCTGTCTGGACCCGTCCGCAGCCAGTGGATGTAGCCCCGATTATCCTGGTCGCACATCCACAGTTCAACCCGCGCGCCCTGATAAGTGAAGCCGCGATAGCGCGTGCCCCAACGAACTGTTTGCGTCTCGCCATACAGCGACTGGGCAATCACGCCTTGATCGAGCAGGGCGTCTGTCGCTTGGAGCAGGCTGTGCGCCTTGCCCAGCATCCCGCCGTGCGGCATGGCGATGATCTCAATATCTTTGACCGTCGCTTTGCCGCGCCGAATGCTGCCGCCGATGTCGATCCAGTCCGCGTGATCGCGGAGCAGATCAACGACATCGCGGGCGATGGGCATCATCTCTTCGATAAGACGGCGCTCACTGGTCATGATGCTTCGTCCTCAATGGACTTCAGGATCAGCGCCAGCGCGTGCTTTCTGTACCAGCCTGTATAAAACGCATCACCTTTGCCTCTAAAGTCCGGTTTGTCATCGTCAATCCGCGCAATGTCATCGGAAGTAGCAAGCACACGCTCACCGTTTTTGTAAACCTCGATAATGCGCGGATCCTCAATGAGTGGAAACCGATTGCCGCCAGCATCCTCGTTTCCGCTGAACTCGCGTTCCGCCGTCGCAATAATCAGGGCGTCAATCAGCGATTCGCAGGCTTCAGTCTCCTCAACACCGTCTACATATCGTCGGTACAAAACGGTCATACAGCTACTCGCTTTCCGCACCACGCATGACGAGTACAAACGGTCGCAGATGATCTACCGGGCAGGTGAACTGCTCACGGTTGTTCAGATGTACTGTGGCTACGCCAGCCTCAATCTCGGAAATGTAGACCAACGGCTCATAGTTAAAGCTCGTCGGAACTGGCGACAATTTGTAGTCGTATACCGCATACTGCCCTGGCTCTACAGTCGTTTTCATTGTTTCTCCAATTGGTGAATGCGCTGCGATGCATCCTGATTATCGCACGCGCAGCCCGCCATTGTCCGAGACCGAGGCCGACGACGAGGCGTCAGCCTTGCTAAAATTCACGATTTCTAACTTTACAATACGCCCCGTTTACCTTTATCGTTTATCGTAAACGCTTTTGGTACGAAGGTCATATTGTAATGTTACGTTTATTACGGCTAAGCAACCCTATCGCGCTCCAGCATCAGCAGATCGCCTACTTCGCACTCGAAGTAAGCACACAGCGCGGCCATAATGCTTTTGTCCAGGCGGGCAACCTTGTTGCCCGCCCATCGCGACAAAGTGCCCTGCGGAATGTTCGTCGCCTTTGCGACCATCTCCTGAGTAATTGTCATGCCATCGCGCTGACTTTTCTCTTTCATCAATTCGACAATGCGAACTTTCACGGTTGTCATCTCCTCGTGTATCTCCTTAGACGTTTCGGCGCGCTAATCTCTGATAATAATATCGCCGGGTTCGCACCCCAGATAGTCGCACCACTTAGCCAACATATCAAGTTCGACGGATTCAATGCGACCTTTCAGCCACGCACTCGCCGTAAAACGGTGTACGCCTACAGCCTTTGCCATCGTATCAATGCTCGGCCAATTTCGCTTATCTGTGCCGAACTTTCTCTCAAGCTGCTTAGTTATGTCTACTTTGAGCATGGTCAACTCTACTTCTTGGAACACAATATCCCCCTTAAGGATTAACACGACTTGACGATATAACCAAATTCATACTTGACCATATGCACAAATTCAATGTATGATTGTATAGACGTACAAACATGGTACGATAGGTAAAGCAGATTGTCAACTACAACTGTACTACCTTTAGGTTTTTTGTTCTACAATAGATGAGGAGAGTGCATGATGCCAAAACCCGTTCCCGATGGCGAGACCATCCTGGCTCAGGATGACCTCGGAGTTGCCTACAGTCCGCACAAGGACGACGCCCGCGTGCAGGGACGCCTGATCGTCCGCTACGAAACCAACGTGGCAGGCGGCGACTTCCTGATCAGCGCTCCGAATGCAGGGCTGTTCGCCGGGCACCGCCAGGGCGATGGCGGCGTGCGCGCCACTGTCCTGTGGGCGGACAAGATCGTCTACACTGGCCGCTATCAAGACCGCGAGATGGCGGAAAGCTGCGCGCTCATCGCGGGTCTGCTGGAAAAGTACGTCATCGTCTCGACCATTCGCCCCGGTCGTGTCCGCAGCAAGCTCTATGGACGGGCGGTGGCAGCATGACGCTCCGCAGCCGAGGCGGGCAATATCGCCGCACAATGCCCTGGGAACGCGAATCGCGTCACCGCATGGGCAAGGTCATCACGCTGTCCTACATTGGCGACAGCGCAGCGCGCCAGCACGACCGCATCATCAACGCGCTGCCGCAGGACGAAGGCCGCACCGACTGCACGCAGCCGCACAGCATCCGACCGGGCTGGTACACTTTGACGGTCGCGGGCGAGCAGCACGTCGTCAGCATCACGGATGTCTACGATGTCGAACCCCGTAGGGAAGGGGCAGTGGTAAACGGTCGCGAGGTCTTCAAGACGATGGCGTTTCGTCGCATCGTCGTCAAATTCGGGGCGATCAAGACGGTGAACGGGAATGCGCTTCAGGTGATCATGTCACCAGCGCAATTCGACTCAACGAACCCCGTTCTGCGGGTCGCGCTGGTGAACCTGAGTCCCGACAGGATGCTCGCGAAAACTGCCAAGGCAGCTTAAGCGAACATCCCCCATCAATTCTCGGTGGGGCTTGGACAGACGATCTTAGCCGGGTCTTCTCTTCCAGGCTTCACCTATCTCAAGGATAGACCCATATGTCTGATGCGAATAGCACGGATTTAATTGTCAGCCCTGTCAACAATCCAGAGACCTCAATACTTCCTCAACCTTCTGCGCCTGGCATGGGTCTGCGCCCGCGCAGCATCCTCGATCTAACGAACGAGCAGTTTGCTCGCCTTCAAACGCTGGCCGGGTATGTGTCGCGATCGCAGATGAGCATTGCCAAGATGGGGCAGAGCGCGCTCAATGAACAGGATGTGATGCTGATCTTCCTCGAAGGTCTTTCGCTGGGCATGAGTGAGATGTCTGCGATCAAGTCGATTGATCTGATCGCTGGAAAGCCCACGTTAGACGCCCAGGGAATGCTTGGGCTGATCAACGCCAGCGGGCTGCTGGAAGACATCGAGATTGACTCGCAGGACGCATACTGCTCCGTCACAATGAAGCGCGTAAATCGGCAACCTCATACCGAGCGCTACAGCCTGGAAGACGCGGCGAAAATGACCGCTACCGAGTGGGTTAGCGGTCAGAAAAAGACTATACCGCTTACGGAAAAGTCGAACTGGAGACAGCAGCCGCGCACCATGCTCAAGTGGCGCTGTGTCGCTGCCTGCGCCCGCGTGGTTTTCCCGGACATTGTGCAAGGCATGTATACCCCTGACGAGATGTCTTCCGTCGAAGACGTTCGTCCCGCCGCCGTGCGCGTCGAACGTCCCGCTGCTCCGACAGCGCCGCAGATTACCGCTTCGTCTGCTCCTGGCGACGAGGTTGTGATTGAGCATCCGCAGCAGCCAGCCCCCCACTGGGCGACTGTCCCGGCCAACCAGAAAGCGCTGACAGACCTGCTGACTGAGCTTGGGCTGAAGGGATCGGAAGTCTTGCCGAAGATCGAGCCAGGTCGCTCGCTGACGAAGTGGACGGACACGACTCTCGACAAGGACGCGCTGTTCAAGCGGCTGCGCGAGATCGCGGCTGCCGTCCCGCCTGCTGCGCCGAAAGGCGAGAAGCCTCGCTACGGCGGCGCGCCCGCTGCACGGCAGGACTACGCCGCTGCGCTGCTCGATCTGGCGCGTGGGTATTTCGGTTTGTCGGAATCGGAGGTCACTGAACTCGCTGGTGAAAACTGGCGCACCGCGTATCCCAACCTCGATGCCGCATGGGGGGCACTGGTCGCCCGCACCATGAATGCGCCAGAGAAGTATCCGATCTACGTCAATCAGGCCATCTATCATCCGAAGTCCGGCAAGGCACAACCCTACATCGAGTTTATCGGCCCGCACAAGCTGACCATGTTCGGTCGCTCGACGGGCTTTCGCGCTATGGTGGGCGACGCCTACTACAACGAGTGGGGCGTTGGCGAGTGGGACAAGCACGCGGTCGATGGGCAGGGTAATCCCGTCGTGCATGACATTGGCGAACTGCTGATCACCTGGACGGTCAAGGATGGCCGCCCGATCATCAAGGACGTTGAGACGCTGCCCGACCTGCCCGACGACGTGCTGCCGGAAGAAGACCATGCCGACGCGCTACCCGCAGGCGCAGTCGATCTGAACGCCGTATTTCCTCGTTAACCTGAAGGAGAGACAGATACCATGACCACGATTATCCCGATTGCCGACGATATGACCGTTGAGCAGATTGACGCCGAACTCGCACGACTGGCCGCGCTCTATGACCCGGCGGAGGCTGCCCGTGTCGCGGCGGAAGCCGCCTACAAATCGGTCAAGGAAAAGGCTGATGGCTACAAGGCGCAGATGCAGGCGCTGGCCGTCAGGCGCTTCGAGAAGACGGGTGAGAAGACGCACGACTTCGTGCAGGCCGCCACCGAAACCGACTTCGACTGGGACAGCGACGAAATGCTGTCCTGGGTCTTGCAGGCTCCGCGCGCCTTGCAGCGCCGCCTGCTCAAGCTCGACCGTGATGCCGTGCGGAAGTGGCTGAGCGAACGTCTCCAGGACGATGGCACGCTGCGCCAGTATGAGGAGATGCCACCCATCATCGCCCTCAAGAAAGTCAAGGTCATCGGGAAGGTGCTGGCAAAGGAACTTGGGAACTTCCTCAAGGGCATGACTTCCGCACCTGTCACCGTCGTGGCTGCTGCGCCGCTTCCGACGATCACGCCCGTCCCGATCAACATTACCGCATTTCTGACCGCGCCGGAGGCCGCGCTTGCTTCCGATGCGCTGATCGAGGCACTGGAGCAGGGTGCTGTCGAGGACACAATCCCGTTCTAGCGGACGCACTTGCAGATGGCGCTGATCTGCGTTAGAGTCTGAGTACGTCCCTATCTACGCAAAAGCCCCTGGTAAAACAGGGGCTTCGCGCCGAGCAGGACGGTAATCACTCAGTTCACGCAGACACGTCACTGTCTGCGGGCGGGCGGCTCCCCACGAAGGGGAGGCGCGCTTTTGCCTTCAGTCATGAAGGTAACACATGAGGAGAGTTTCGGCAAGTAGGCAATGGTTAAGGTAAGGTCACATGAGCCGTACAATTCATGGGCGCAGTACTGCCGCCCTTAAACATCTCCGTGAAGCTCCTGCCGCGTTGGCGGTCTATTGGTGTTATGTCGCCCGCATGAACAATGAAGGCGTCGCCTGGCCGTCAACCAGGGGGCTGAAAAACGACACTGGTTGGAACCGCGAATCGTGCATGAATGGTCGCGACTTGTTGGTCAAGTTGGGGGCGATTGAGCAGGTTAAGGATTATATACGCCCTGAATGGCGCAACCTGCCGCCCGCTCAGTTGAAGCAAAAACAGAATCTTGATAAGTCGGAGTACTATCGACCCACAGGAAAACTGTTGATGGGCGAGCAAATGTATTTCATGCTGTACAACGGTGGAGACGAGCCAAACTCAATTGATGCTCCACCGCCATCGAACGCATCTTCCGATGGTCTACGCCGCCGACCATCGGCGGCGCCGACCATCGACGCCGCCGACCGTCGGCCAGACCGACCAGAACTTAATTCCACTGTATCCGAACTTGATTCCACTCTCTCTATGCCACCGACCACAACAGCAGCAGCAACACCGCCCGAATCCACGACAGAGCATGGTAGTGATCCTGAGCCTGTTATCCAGAAACAACCGCAGTCGAAGAAACCCCGCAAGCGCGATCCGGTCTTCGATGCCATCACACAACACGTCTTTAACCTCGAAGCAGATAGCCTTGTACCCAAAGCCATATCAGGTCGTGCGGCTAAGCTGCGTCGTGCTGCTGTTGAAACATTCCTGTCTGTCTACAAGCAGAGAGAGTGGACAGGCGAACTGGCAGAGAAATGCGCCAAGAGCATCAGCATGTTCGTCAGCTCCTGGCAGACCGATCACAGCGAGGACGGTATCTCGCTGCCTCAAGGAGAAGAGAGTTTCGCCACAAACTACCTGTCCTATCTGCAATCGGTCAACGCCAGCCGCATTGCCCATGAACGGCGTCAGGCCGCTGCCGCTGCTGCCCCGAAGGTTAAGCAGTATCTGACGCCCGAAGAACGTGCTGAAACCTTGAAGGCCATACAAGAAGGCAGAATTCAAAGAGGAGCCGCATCATGACATCCCGTCCAACCCGCTCGAAGTCATCTCGTCCCGGCAAGCCTGCTGCAAAGCCGTTGCCACAGCAGGCCGACCCGGTGTCACTGTGGAACACAGGGCAGGTTCCATCGTCCGAACCCGCTGAGCGCGCGGTGATTGGAGCGGTGCTGTGCAATCCAGCAGCATATGCTGATGCTTCCCGCTACATTTCGGCGGCGGACTTCTTCCTCATCCGCCACCGTCTTATCTGGCAGGTACTGACCGAATTGCTCGCCAGCAAGAGCGCAGTGGAAGCTGCCAAGATTGACTATCTGGTAGTCACCGAGACGCTGCGCGCCAAACCTGCACCGGAAGGCACTGAGGCCAAAAACGCGCTGGACTACGTTGGAGGTGCAGCCTATCTGACGATGTTCATTAACGAAACGCCCAGCTCGAATAACTCCGAAATTTACGCTCAACTCGTTGAGCGCACGGCTGCCCGGCGTCGTCTGATGAACACCGCCGACACGATCAGGTCGCTGGCCCTGAACGAAAGTATTCCTCTCGAAGATGTTGTATCACAGTCTTATTCGGCCCTGACCAGCTCGATGGATGCTGGCACGAAGCAAGGCAGCGAGCCAATCACGGCCATCGCCGGGCGACTGGTCGCCAAGATTGAAACCATGATCGAGCAGGGACTGTCGTCGGGATTGGATACAGGCTTTCGCGCATTGGATGATATACTGTGCGGTCTGCAACCCGGAGACCTGTGCTACCTGGGTGGCGCTCCTGGTATGGGCAAAACGGCCTTCGCGCTGTCTCTCACGGCCAACGTCTGCCGCGATCCGAACAAGCGTGTTGGCATGTTTTCGATGGAGATGAGCGCGGAGCAGGTCATGCAGCGGCTCATCGCCATGCAGTCGAATATCCCGGTGCAGGCCATGCGGCGCGGCACACTGTCGCGGAGCCAGTGGCAGGACTTCCTTGCAGCAACCGCTACCGTATCCAAGTACAACCTCTATGTTGACCAAAGCACCAGCATTACGCCAGAGTGGATACAGGGTGAGTGCCGCAAGCTGGTACGTTCGTCTGGCAAACCTCTCGATCTGATCGTCGTTGATTACATCCAGTTGCTCGCTGGCGAGGACGAGCAAGGCGGGCGTCGTGGCGAACAGAATCGCAACGCGGAAGTGACGAAGATCAGTCGCGCGATGAAAGACATGGCGCGCACGTTCAACTGCCCGATTATCGCCATTTCCTCGCTCAACAAGGATGTGTCCAAGCGCAAAGATAAGCGCCCAGTGCTGGACGACCTGCGTGAGTCAGGACAGCTTGCTTTTGATGCCGATCAGGTGCTGTTTGCTTACCGCCATGTGATCTACGACGAGAAATACTTGAACCCATACGAGGGTGAGATTATCGTCCGCAAGAACCGCAATGGCGGCACCGGGATTGCGACGCTGTATTTTGAGCCGTCGCGTACCCTGTGGATGAATACGGATGAGCGCAATTCACGCTACCTTGACCTGTCTCGCATCTGATTGTCATGCCGAGCGAAACCCGGTACAATGATCAAAACACATGTTCTAGTGGCCGCCATGCGCGGCAGGTGTTACCATAATCGCACGACCGGGCACACACAGGCAGACAACCCGCATGGGCACTCCGCAGACAGCGGATTACATCCTCTACGATGCATTCGTCGATGAGATTGGTGCAGTCTCGACGTATCTAGGCAGACTGCGCGACCATCTTGCCGACGCACTGGCAAGGCAACCGTATCCGCTGCCCGACGTGAGCAGCAATCTCACGATCATCGTTGGCACCGCGCTGATCCTGGCAGGTCGCAATGCGTCATCCTGGGGGCAACCGCGCTGGCAGGCATACTTGGAAACTTATCTCAGCCGGAGAGCGCAAACGCCTCTCCAGACGGGCCGCCGTCACGCTGGCGAGCGCGCACTGGGCAATCTCAGCACCGAGGCCGCCGCCGCATTCGCAGCGCTGGGCGCACTGGCCGACGAGCGCCTGCCGCGCAAATATGTCCGCAAAGGCGAGCGCTACAATCGCAAGCTGATCGTTGCGATAGCGCTCTGCTACGCCAGAGAGCTGCTATCATGAAACGCATCATCTACGTGCAGGCAGACCCGTTAGGGCGGCTGGATGACTTCAGCGCTGTAGACCCTGGCACACGTCGTTCCGACTGGCTGATCTGTCTGCCACGCACCAGACTCGCTCTGCTGCTGATCTGTCACATGTCACGTTCAGGCAGAGGCTTTATCCGCGCCAGACGCCACGCAGTCTCTTACAAATTGTAAGAAGTTGAAACACGCACTTCCTTTTTTCGCTTGCATTACCGAGATAATCCCGGTATAATTAGGCCATCAGGACAATGCAGGCCAAACGCATTTATCCTAGCGAGTAGGGCAGGGGCAAGAGAGGTGTTATGCCTTCAGCAGCACAGCTTCGCAGCATTCGTCGGGCGAACAAGTTTCGCCCAAAGACCGCCACTGAACTGGCGTTGCTCGCCGTGACCGAGCGCGCGAAGTTACGGCAGCAGGTCGCGCTCTCCAATTGGAGAATTGCGACCTGCCTGGAGCAGGCCAATATGCCGTTCCCGTCTGAGCAGCGCGATGACTTTATCGCCGCGTTTTACATCAGTCGGACGCGGCGTCTGACGCAAATACTACTTACGGTCTGTCTGCTTCAGGCGGTCGCTCGACGCTTCGAGCCTTTGCACGACCTGGCAGTGGGCGGCACGGCCCGGCGTCGCCAGTTCAAGCGCCTGATGAAAACCCTGCGGAGCGCATCATGACCCAATACATCTACACAGTCACGGCGGGTTACATCACCCTGCCGCCTGCTTACGATTACCACGACCTGTGTGACCGGCTGATCAGCGCGCAGCGCGTGGCAGATTACTACTGCGCGCGCTGGTCTCC
>JAEUQX010000575.1 GCA_016788625.1 Anaerolineae bacterium | reverse complement strand
GTCGGCCTGTAGGGTATGTAGGGTTTGCGCGGGGCTGTACGGTTTTTCGCGCCGACTGGACTGCCGATTGACGACGGGCAGCAGCGCCTCGAAGTCGGTGAGCGTGTAATGCTGGTCTGAGATCTCAATCACATGGCATATTCCTCCTCGATGGGGTTTGGTGTTGCGGGTCTGGGGCAGGCGCAGGCTCTGGGCGACGGAGAGCGCATCGCCTTGCAGCTGCATGGTCAACGTTTGCAGAATGCGTCCTGCCCGGTTGAGTTCAGCCGTCGGTTCGCCCAGCCACCAGTAGGCGTGGAAGCCCCCACCACCGCTGTCCACGATGCACGACGGCGGCAGGATGAAGGCTCTCAGCTTCGCCAGTGCCTGCGGAGTATGGTCGTCCAGGTCAACGAACAGCGCGGGCAGCGCGAGGATGTCGTTCTTGCCGCCCCGCTGCCAGCGTCCCAATCCCTGCCGCCGCAGTCCTACTGCGAAGTACGCGCCCCATCCAAGCTGATTCGCGGCGTGTAACCGCTCAAGCGCTTCGCGCAATCGGTCAGGTTGGTTCAAGGGGAGGTGGCGTGACGGAGTATGCTCGCGCCCATTTGGGTGGATCGCCGTCAGTGTCAGGCTAGCTCTCTCCTGATCGACATTACAGCGTCCCAACAGCGCGTTGATGAAGTTAATGGTTTCTATTGAGACATCAGAAGAGCGCCAGTTGCACCGGGCTGCCTTCGGTGTGTGGCTGGCGAGTGCGAAAGGATGGATGTGCGGGTAGAGCCTCCTGCGCCTCATCCGGGATAGCCAGCCGATCCATCCGGGTGTGTTGGACTGGCGCATGTTTGACGGAGATGACCCCTGGCGTCCGTTTTTGGGCCGCTGTCGCTCGATGGACGATTTCGGCAGCGACTTCCCCTTCACACCCGGTGAACACCACCCGCTCCCGCTTGAGCCAGGCGCTAACCCAGGCTGTGAGCGGCACTTCATGCTCCGGCAGCCAGGCTGAGTCATACAAGCCGATCACCTGGGGCAGGCCATCATCCACCTGGATGCCATGGGCCAGCACCTCTAAAAGCTGTGCTTGCAAGGTGGTCCAACGCGCTGTCTCGGTGACAAGGTGGACGGTGTCAAGATAGATATTGACCGCTTCCAATAGGCGATGTGCGCTGCCGTTCGACGTGCCATTCAGCTTTTCTGATCGAGTGAATACGAAGGGCGTGGGCGATGTCTCGCGCGTGATAGCCGTCCCGCCGAGTTGCAGCGCGGTTTCGATGAGTGGATCCGGCTCAAATAATCCTGCTTCTTCAGCGATAGGCTCGGCTGCCACTTCAACATTCCAGTATCCAGCATCTTCGATGTCCAACTCGCCCGCTGCACGATCTGTCTTGAACAATTCGGCTGGATTGAGTAACTGTTCTTCGCGGGCGAGCGCATCCAGCAGCGCCTCCTCAAAGCCCGACTCGCCTTCGGTGAGCGCGTCCAGCCCGGTCAAGCCCACGTCCCCCGTCAGCAGCTTGGCGGCGCGCTGCTTGCGGCTCATCAACTGGACGGCGGTGTGTTCCATCGTCGCTTCGTAGAACAGGTACACCACCTTGCAGTGTTCGTGCGTCTGATTTAAGCGGTACGAGCGTGCAGCCGCCTGCATCATGGTCGAGAGGTTAAACGTAATCTCGTAGAACACCAGCGTCGGGAAATGGATCAGGTCGAGGCCGGTCTGCACGAGGATGGGGTTGGTGACGAGGACGTTTGTGCCCGCCGCGATTTCCTTTTCGATGACGGCTTCGCGCCGTTCCGCCTGTACCGTGTTCTTGAGGATGAAGGGTTTCGCCGTCGGAACGTGCTGACGGATCAGCGCCTCGATGCGCGGCTGAATGTCGCGGGTGTCGGTCTGGCGAATATAGATGACACACGGACGATTCTGCGTCAGTTCCTCGCGCACCAGGTCGATGAGTGCCTGTTCTTTAGCGTACACCCGGTTTTCACCGTAAGATGGCAGTTGAGCTACCGTGTGCGGCTGCTTCTCGCCGCTGATCGGGTGTTTGAGGTTGTGAATGACCTCGCACGCACGAAATGGGGCATTGACCCAGCCCATCGCCCACTGCAAATACGCGCCGCGAAAACTGACATCCCCTTCCCATTTCCGCTGCACCAGGTAGTCTTTGAGCTGCTGGCGGGTGCGGTCATACTGCTCGTAGGTGTCGCTGTCCATTTCCACCGGCAGCGCAATTTCCTCGTACTGTGGCAGCCACTTGCCCAGGTCGCCGAGTGAGAAATAGATGGTGTGATCAAGCATCTCCGCCACCAGCAGCGGCGAGATCCCCGGCGCTTCTTCGTAAGGACGTTGATACGTCGATGTCCCGGTGAATGCCCCGGTTTCGCTGTCGTAACTGGGTCGTTCTTCGATGACCTGTTCGCGTACCCCCATCGCGCTCACCCACTGCGACTCGGCGCGTCCCCGCTGCTTGCCTGTGTCCTCAGCGACAGTCTGATAACCCCGCTCACCGCGCACCTTACGGGTCAGACGCGGCGCGCCACCCCAGTTGTAGCGCTGGCGCACACGCGGATTGAGGTGATATTGCAGGTTGAACAGCGAGGAGGCCTTGCCGTTGAACGGCGTCCCCGTCATCGCCAGCACCTTGTGCGCCAGCCCGGCGAAGCGACCAAACGACTCTCCGTTGCCGGTATCACCGTGTGCGGCCTCGTGCGCCTCATCCCAGATCAGCAGAAACAGCCGATCAGGGTAGACTCGCTTGAAGTATTCATCCAGGCGGTAGCGGGCATTTTTCGTCGGGTATTTCTCACCTGGTTTCGGCTGCGAACCTTTATCACGCGCCTCCTGCCACAGGGGTGCCAGGCACACCTCACACTGCCGCTTGCCGCTTTTGAGCCAGCTTTCCGACGCGGGCGCAGATGTCCCCTTCTTTTCCTGCATGACCGTACAGCCGCAGTACGGGCACTTTGGTAAGCGCTGTTTGACGATGCGCTGCTGCGGCTCGTAGCCTTCAGGGGTTGGCTGACCGTGCCGCCAGAGCGCTGTAGGTTCATTCCGCCAGATGATGGCGGGTTCCCAGGCGCAGCCCAGCTTGGTCATGTCCCGCTTGATCAATCCGATTTTCGGAACATTCCCGCCGATGGTTTCCGCCCGGTGCAAAAAGGCTTTCACCTCTTCATGCCGATCCAACCGCTCAGTGATGATGTTGGGGTTGATGCTGTAGAGTTCCCGTTTCCATTTCTCGATCAGGTGTGGGGGCGCGACTATCAGGCAGATTTGATCGGGGCGCATTTCTCCCTGAAGGGTTTTGACCACGCCGGAGGCAATGGCAATCGCCGTCGAGCCGCCCATCAGCGTCTTGCCTGTACCCATGGAACCTACGAGCAGAATGCTGTCTCGATCCTGGAAGCCGCGTGTCACCGCCGCGACGACGTGTTTCTGCGCCGCATACATCGGATACTTGCCCTTCAGCCGGATGCGATCCAGCCAGCCGCCGATGCCGTTCATGTCGAAGGTGTACATCGGCTTGAACTTGCAGTTGAGGTAGTCCGCCAATGCGCGCTTATTCGCCGTGATGAAACCCAGCAACGCTTCATCCCCATCCATCTCGACAACCGTGCCGTTCCCAGCCAACAGCGTGAGCGTAGTCGTGGGCTTCAGGCGCACGGTGGTTTTCTTCACCTGCCGATCTGGGTCATTGGGGTCAGACTCCACTTCCACCCGCGCAATTTGCTCGACGTGCTGCGTTTTGCCGCGAATGGCGACCCGCCCGTAATCCTCGGTTTCGATGACCGCGCCGTTGGCGACCCCTGCCGCCAGCACCAGCGCCATGTGACCGGGGCGCGGCGCGACGACGGGTTCGATCTGCGGCGGAGGTTGGGGAATGTGCAGCAGTGCCTGAAAGCCCTGCGTTTTCCATGCACCCCCTTCCTCGATCAGGCGCAAACCCTGCTGCTCGTCAATCGTGTCCGGCGCGAACACAAAGCGGCTGATGGGATGCGGTGGGGGCAGTTTGTAGACGGGTTCGGGCTGCACCTCCAGAAGACGCGGCTGTGCCTTCTGTGCGATGATCTGCTCATACAGCGCTTCGGGATTTGACGACATCCCTTTGACTGCAGCCACGATGATCTGCTGATATTCATTCAGATGCTTTCCCAGCAGCGCCCACACATCGACGCGGCTGGCGTTACGAGCGAGAAATTCGGCGGCGAACTCGGTGAGATGCTGCTGGTACACCACCCACATGACTAAACCACCGTCAGCCACCCATTTCCAACTGTGGCGCAGGTAGCGCAGTTCGATCCGCTTGTTGCCGGGTGTGCCCGCGCCATCATGGTCATACGGAGGATTGCACCACAGGAGTTGAAAGGCGTTGTTGCTGGCGATCAGCCGTTCCGCATCGCAGCGCACCGCCTGTTTGGGGCCGAAACGCTCGATGCACGTCGCCGCCCGCTTGCCGTCCAGTTCATTGGCGTAGGGCGTGACGTTCCAAGCCTTCGCCGCCGCTTCCAGAAATTCACCTTCTCCGGCGAAAGGATCGAGGATGCGGGTGGCAGGCGTAGCAGGGGCGACCAGTGACAGGATTGCGGGGTGATGGCGAGGCTCGATGGGGTAGAAGCCCATGACCTCGCGGTTTTCCATCCTGGACATGGCGGTGTTCTCCTTATGAACTCGTCTGAAATAGCTGCTGCCGGATGTGTTCGGGCAGTAAAACAGCGGATGTGATTTCTTCTTCAGTCAGTACAATCACATCGTCGAAATATAGAAATAAGGTGTCGATGCGGAGGCTGTCTGCGTCGCTGCTCTGGCGATGGGCGAAGCTCCCGTTGACTTCCAGGGCTATGAACGAATGCCCGATCTGGATCGCAAAATCGACGTAGTACGGATTGCGCCCTTCGCGCTCGATGGCATATTCGCGTTCCCAGGCGATACCGGAAATCTCGCACAGCGCCGCCTCCACCTGTGCTTCCAGGGTGGAGGGGTGCTGCTTGCGCTTGTTGGCAGCAGCGCGGATGGCAAAGTCGCGTCCTTTCTTCGCGGCGGTTGCCTGAAAGCCGAGCGACGCGATCTGCTGGCAGTGGCAGTGGCGGCAGTATTTGGTTTTAGCGGCATCCGAAGGTTGCAGATAACGAATCTGCCCGCAGGCAGGACAGACGTGCCGAACGCGCTTACGCTGGCTCATGGGCTTGTCCTTTCGGGAATCAAACAGCCGCCTACCTCGTGCGAGATAGACGGCTGGCGAACAAGGAAGTTAGGAGAGTTCAGGTCGTTGCCGGAAGTGCGATGATGCTTTGTTCCAGCCCACCGGTGAGTAGACGTGTCCAGGCATCCACGTCAAGGTCAACCGCCAGGACATCCAACCCGCCGGCACAGCGCGTCTTCCGTACCAGCATGGCGGTCTGCCCGGCGTGATACAGATAATCTGCCCAGTCATCGAACACCGGCACTTTGACCAGTTCGGTCACGTGGTGCTTGAGCTGCATGGTCGCCTGTTCGTCCGACACCCGCAGGATGAAGGTGGTCGATTTGCCGCCGTAGTTCGGCTGCATCACCTGTTCATGCAGCAGGATCAGACTGGTGAACTTCGCTTCGGGGATGTTCTGGAGAAACGCCGCGTACATCCCGCTGTTGCCTTCGCCTGCCGTCAGTTCGACAGCCGGCGCATCCCACGGAACGCAGTTCACAATCTCGCCTTTGGCAAGCCGCGCGCGGATCGCTTCAATCGCCATTCTGGGGCCGCCGAGATTGAGGTAGATGGCAGTGCCCTCATGAACCGAATACCCATAACACCAAACATTCCCGCTGATGCTGCCCGTCAGTTCACCAACGGGTTGATGTGGGATGGGGATCAACGATTTTTTGCCGTTGGACGAGGATTGAACGAATGGTGTGCGGGACATTGGCGCGGCTTTGATTTGCTGGATCGCCATTTGCACGGGGTCGGGTTCTGCGCCATCGGGCGGCTGCGACTGCGGCTTCAACACACGGATGCTGGTTGCGACATTGGGTACTTCGCCTGCATCAGCAGATGGCGCTTCAGTGTTGTCCGAAGGAACAGCTTCTACCGCCGTCGGAAGTGCTTCGGGCTGCTGACCCGCTTCGATCAGAGAGCGCTTGATGTCCGCATCGGTGGGTGGAAGTTCCGCGCCCGGCGGCATGACTGCGCCGCGCGTGATGCGGATGTCGGGAATGGGTTCGAGATCAGTCAGTTCGCGCTCGAAATACCAGCCTTCACCGATGCCGTCAAACTGGACCTCGTAACTCCAGCCGTGTCTGGCGTTGCGGTTGTACAGGCGTGTAATGAGGCCGCATGTGCCGGTGGGGATACGTTTACCGTCTGGGGTTTCGAGGTCGTGGTGGGCGTAGACGACAGCGTTGAGCACGTACAATCGCGGCGGTTTAACGCCTAATCCCGCTTCGGGGCTCACGAGTACGCCGAGGATTTCTGCCGCTTCCTCCACCGTGCAGGGATCATCGTTGGAACTTGCTTCGCTGTCAGTCGGTTCGGCGATGCGATGCTCGCTGACGAGTTGTTCAACCCCAGATGGCAGCGCCCACCCGATATAGTACCAGCAGCGCCGTTTCTTGCTCCAGCGACAGCCCCAGCGTTTGAGCAGTTCGCGGTGGGGATAGGTATCGCCCATGATCCAGAACCACGCTTTTTCATTGAGGTCGCGCTGGCTCTTTTCGATGGTGATACCTTCCACAGCCGCATCTTTCTCGCCGCTCGCCGCATCCACCAGCCGCAGACTGCTGGGATTGAAGTCCGGGCCGGAGCGCGGGAGCGGTTCAGTGTATTCCGGCTGGCGGCTGGTGGGCAGTTCGCACCATTTGCCATCCCGCCACAGGAAGACAGCCGCCCGATGAAAACGGCGGGTGATGGTTTCTGCCTGTCTGAGGAGTTCATTGCTCACCTTGAGCAGAATGTAACCGTGACGGACGACGACATCGCCATCCACCTGGATGTAATGATAGGAGGCCTGTTTCGACGACACATCGCGCGCTTTGTCGCCGTAGAGCGCCAACAGCACCGCACTGGCAGCGCTGCTGTAGCCCATTTTGTACGCCGACACCATCTTTTGGGTCTGAGGATGCTTGACGCGCTGCGCCCCATACGTGGCAATGGCAAGGATGTTATCCACGACGCGCTCCTTTCTCGAAGGTAATCAGGTGCGCCTCTTTGCCCCGGCTGACCATGTAATCATGTCCCTGCTTCGTCCCACGACTGTCGCCGTTCCACACAAAGATGCCCATCGTGGCGTTATCCACCATCCAGCGATCTCGCACGGTGTACTCATCGAGCAGATCGCCGCCCATTGCCCGGTAGGTATCGCGCTCGACTTTGAAATAGCCGCCGTGCGAACAGCCGCCATTACGGGGACGATTGGTCACGCCCACCACCAGCACCTTCGCCTTCAGCCGGCGGCATTCCTGCACGACAGCCATATCCACGCCCTGCGGGTTGTCGCCGACGACGATGGTGTAGCCCTTCGCGTGGGCGCGACGAACCAAGTTGCGCGCATAATCGAGCATCTCCCGTGTGGCGTAGCGGCTGCCGGCGATCATGATCTGCGTCATTGTGTGTACGGGTTCGGGGCGATGAGAGGGTTGGGTAGCGGTGGTCTGAGCGATACGTGCCGCCTGCGCGAGTTTGTCCGCGTCGGCATTCTGCTCACGCGGCACCCAGGTGAAGGTCACCTTGTGCTGAGCGAGCAGTCCCTGAAGTTGCTCCCACAATTCACGGTTGGCGACGGGCTTCTTGCCTGCGGTTTTCCAGCCGCGCGCGATCCAGTCGGGCAGCCACTCGTTGACCCCTTTGACGATGTAATTCGAGTCGGTGATGATCTGCACTGCTGCGCCGTTGTGCTTGAGGGCTGACAACGCCTCGATCACGGCGGTAAGTTCCATGATGTTCACAGTCGTATCGACAGCACTGCCGCTCAGTTCACGGCGGTGATCACCGCATTGCAGGATTGCCGCCCAGCCGCCGAGCCGGGTCTGCGTTTCACAGCTTCCGTCGGTGTGGATGATGATCGGATTCATGATTGCCTCCGCAAGAAATTTTGTAAGGTCGGATTGGAAATAAAAACAGCCTCTCCCTCAGCGGCTGTTGCGGACTTCACCGATACGCTCGAACTTGATGCCATGATGATGAGCAACTTTTTTGAGAATATCGACCAGGAGATAGCGATGGCAGTGGCGAGTCGTTGTGTGCGTATCTTTACAGTAGCAGCACACGACCAGTTCGTCACAGCTCAACGCTTCGAGAAAGGCTGCCGGGTTCTGGCGATAATGCTCACGAATCATCGCCTGATAGCGTGCCGTGTAGGTTTGCCAGTCAATGTCACCGCGCTTGAACGCCATCACCATGTCCCAGGTTGGCGCGAAGACTTTGCCTAAGCCGGAGCCGCTCTTGACGGTTGTGTTGAGAACGGTTTGGTGTTTTTCACCGCGATAGTCGATCCGTGCCGTGCCCACACGGCAGGTGTGTTTGTGCATAGATGCCTCCTTCGTCAACTGAAACAGAACGAAGAAAACTCCCCTGTAATGCTCGGTTGCGGCCCGGACGTGGCAGATCGATGGTGCATTGCCAGTACACCAGAGGACTCGATCCACATGCAGAGGTCTGTCCGACGCCAGCCATCTATCGACGACTCGCAGTCCACGACCATCGAACATTCCCATCACCCAGCGGGGATGCTGGATGACTTCGGAGGAGGTTGCATCTTGGAGCCTGCTGCCGCTCGCTAGGGCTTCTGCTGCGTATAATCCGCAGCGCCACACAGCTTTGCAATCCACCCGTAGCAGCATCAGGCTCGGTCGATGATTTGTTAAGCTAGCTATAGGGTTGTCAAGTGCAACCCCATTGAAATCCAAAGCACAGAACTCCTCTATGATGCCCGGTTGCGGCCCGAACGTGACCAACTGGCAGCACCTCTGGCGGTGCTCCAGTCAATGTTCAGAGGTCTTTCCGACGCGGCTTCTTGTGGCTCACCGCAGTTCGCGACCATCGGTCATACCCCGCCGGATTGCGGGGAGGAGGATATATCTTCCAACCATCTGCCGTTCGTTAGGGCTTCTGCTGCGTATAATCCGCAGCGCCATGGGGAGCTTTGCAATCCACCCGTAACGGCATCTGGCTTGGTCGAAGGTTTTTAAGGTGCGGAACGCCACCTCAACAGCACGGCGCGGCAGCAGCGCACGTCGGCTTGTCCCTGCCGGATTTTGCGGTGAGCGCAGCGGCACCAGCCCGGAGCAAAATCCGAGCAGCAGCCGCTTGCGGCTGGACGTGCGCGCGCGCCGTGCTACGGTGGCTGTTCGTCCGCACCGAAAGCCTCGACCGGATGCTGAAAACGGGATATGCAAAAAGCGCGTCCAGGAGCGGTGTTCAAGCAGCCACAACAGCCCGCGCGAGGGAGGGAGAATAATACGGTTTGTTGTCCCTCAGTACAGCATAGATGATGTGCAGCAGTTTGTTTGCCACCGCGCCCAGCGCGACGTGAAAGGGTTTCCCTTCGGCCAGCTTCTTCTCGTGCAAGGCTTTGAGCGCCTCATCATTGCGAACCGCAGCCGCGGCAGCCAGCCAGATGGCACGCCGCAGATGGGTGGAACCACGTTTGGAGAGATGTGCTTTCTTCGCCGTGAACTCCCCACTCTGGATCACACTCGGATCCATGCCTGCATAAGCCACCAGCGCTTTGGCATTTCGAAACCGGCGAATGTCGCCAATCTCACCCAGGAATACAGCGGCGAGGATGCGGCCAATCCCACTGATGGTCGTCAGACAGTTGGGAATGGCATCAAGGTACACGTTAATTTCCCGGTCGAGCTGTTTTTGCTGGGCTTCCAGATAAGTGATTTGCCCGGCGAGCAGCTGGATCTGCAATCCGTTTGCCCGCTGCCCGAACGGAACCCCAAAAGACTGTCGGGCGGCACGTGTTATCTCTTCCGCTTTTTCTCGTCCATAGCGTTTGCGGCTGCTCTTCTCCAGTAGCAGTGTGAGTTCATCGATGTCTGCGGCTAGGATCGCCTCTGGGGTCGGATAGGCTTGCAGCACCGCCAGGGCGGACTTGCAGTATTTCTCGCGGAAGAAGGTCTCGAATTCAGGGAATGCCTGGTCAAGCAGCGTCAGCAGTCGCCGCTTCTGGTCGGAGACCATATCCACTAACTCGACCCGCAGGCGGGTCAACTGGCGGAGGGCAAACTGATCCTCATCGGTCAGATAGTAATCGCTCTTGGGTTCGGTACGGATAATCTCGGCAATGCAGCGCGCGGCAATGCGGTCATTCTTGGCAGGACGCACCGAGCGGGCACGGTAGGCATGGGTACGCAGTGGATTGAGGATGATGACTTCATGCCCGGCAGCGTTGAGATGGCTGTAGAGTGCCAGCCAGTAGTGACCCGTGGCTTCCATGCCAAAGCGTAACACTTCGCCCTCTGGGTTACTCTTCGCGATGCGCTCGAATAAGCCAGCCAGGTCGTGATGGGTATTGCCAATCTTGAACGACTTCCCGTGTGGTTTGCCAACCGCATCCAGAATTACGACTTCATGTGTGCGCCTATGCACGTCAATCCCGACATACAACATGCTCGTTCCCCTTCCGCTGTCCATACAAGTTGCTGAAGCGGGATGCCCATCCCTGTCGCCAGGCACACTCATGCGAAATCGGTGGATATCTGCGTCTGCGACACCACATCTAGCTCAGCCGCCCAGATGACGAGAGGGACGGGGCGACAATCTTAACGAGGTGGAGAGCCAAACCTCCCACAGTGCGACTCGTCTATCCCCGTCCAGCATCCTCGATTTTGCTAGCTGCCAAGCCGCTTTACCACGCTTGGTTCAGCCAATGTCTTCTATGGACACTGCGACTCATTATATGAGGTGCGGAACGCCACCCCAACAGCACGGCGCGGCAAAGCGCACGTCGGCTTGTCCCTGCCGGATTTTGCGGTGAGCGCAGCGGCACAAGCCCGGAGCAAAATCCGAGCAGCAGCCGCTTGCGGCTGGACGTGCGCTCGCGCCGTGCTAAGGTGGCCGTTCGTCCGCACCGAAAACATCGACCTGATGGTAGATAGGGGATTGGCTACATGTGGCTCAGGATGCAAAGCAGCCGCCGCTTGCGGTTGGAAGCGCGTCCGCACCGTTCTGCTACGTTAGCGGAAAAATGCACCAACTTCACTGAACCTGAGACACTGCATTCTGGGGGGTATTGCAATCGAAGCCTGGGCTTACGGTATCGAGGATGCCACTATAAGATCGAGTAAGTTGCCCAAGCGCATAAAGAACAAAAGTGCGATTTTGCCTCACGGAAACGTAGATTTTGCTGTATATTTAAAGTTGATAGCAGACACTTGCGAGGGTGCGGTCAACCGATGGAACAAATACGTATCACAGTACCAGGGATCAAAAAGTCTTTAAAAACCTACGATTGTAAGAAATCTCTTTCCGAGTACATTTGGAATGGCTTTGATGCTGGGGCCAGCTCTGTTCACCTGGACTATACAGACAATGGCATCGGCGGGATCACGCATCTTACTGTTACAGATAATGGAAGTGGTATCAATTATCACACACTTAATAAGACATTCGAACCATTTTTCGAGTCGCAAAAGGATTTTGATGCAAAAGTACGTAACAAGGTGTCTGCCGTTCGTGGAAAGAACGGTGTGGGGCGACTGACGTTCTTTAAGTTCTCTTCAGAGGCACGATGGCACACTACCTTCGGGAATGGAAATGGACAGCGACAGCGATTTACCATTACTGTTCAATCAGACACACTTAATCGCTACCAAAGCAGTGAACTTGAAAGCGTAAGCAGTGAAACGGGAACGAGTGTTGAGTTTTTGGGTCTATTTGAGGTCACGACTTTTCAGTTTCAGAACGAGGTAACCCCCTATCTCAAACGTGAATTCGGATGGTTTTTAGCCCTTAATAAGCCACGTCGATTTCAAATTCTTATCAATGGTGAAGAGCTTGATTATGGCGATATCGTTGGTGAGGCTAATGACTTTGAGGAGAAAATAGGCCAAGAAATCTTTTTCGTTCGATACATCCGTTGGAATACAAGCCTAAATAAGGAATACTCTCGCTTCTATTTTATAGGAAGCGACGACAGAGAGCGTTATAAAGAAGCGACAACACTTAATAACAAAGGGGATGGCTTCTATCACAGCCTTTTCGTCAAGAGCAAGTACTTTGATACAGTTGAGACTTTATTTTTCTCCGATATGCCACATGAAGAAGATCAACCAACCCTTTTAGGAATGGAACGTTCGGATAAAGTGCTACGGGAACTCCGTGCTCGCCTAAATCACTATCTGCATACCAAGCGTCAACCTTTCTTGAAAGCATCGGCTGATAAGCTGATTGATTCTTTCGAACGTGAAGGAGTATTTCCAGATTATCGGAGCAACGGATGGGAGCTTTATCGCCATAACCAACTTGAGGAATTTGTGCGTGGGCTGTATCAGGTGGAACCGCGCATTTTCCAGAAGCTGAGTCTTGAACAGAAAAAGACCTTCACACATATGTTAAATCTGATAATGGCGGAAGGTGAGCGTGAAAGCCTGCTGGAAATTCTTCGAGAGATAATTAATCTATCGCCCGACGATATGGCAATGCTAGCCGAGATTCTCAAGACCTCACATCTATCGGGGGTAATCAAGACTATACGCTTGATTGAAGATCGGTATCGCGCTGTGAAACAACTCCAATCCTTGGTGTTCACAAAAGAGCTTAGGGCAGACGAGCCGCATCATATTCAGAAAATGGTGGAAAGCCATTATTGGTTGTTCGGCGAGCAATATCATCTCGTAACAGCAGCCGAACAGAAATTTGAGGAAGCTCTTCGGCGACACACATACCTGCTCTATGGCGAAAAATCTTCGCGGAAAATCCAACACGTTGACAAGAATAAAGAAATGGATGTTTTTATGGTTCGCCAGCTTACGACCGGTGAACGATTAATCAACAATATCGTTGTCGAACTCAAGAATCCATCTGTGAGAATTGGGGAAAAAGAATTAAACCAAGTAAAAACCTACATGCGTGTAATTCTTGATCAACCTGAATTTAATGCAGCAAATATGACATGGGAATTCTATTTGGTCGGAAATGAATTTGATACCACAGGTTATATTGAGGGTGAACTAGAAAATGCCCAGTCGCATGGTGAGCGTTCACTCGTGTATAAGGCCAAGCAATACAGAATATATGTGAAAACGTGGAGTGAAGTCTTCACGGACTTTGAGTTGCGACACAAATTCTTGATGGAAAAACTTCAACTCGAGCGTGACAAGATTGCGGCAACGGAAGAAAGCGCTGACGCAATAGTAGAGAGCCAAATGCTGAACACGTCCACCCAACCAAAAACTATAGTGTTGGCTGAAGAGTAAATCGCAAGAGTCAATCAACTCGTTTGGAGCGAAGGTACTTTGCCGTCCGGAATATGATTATCCGTTTTTCGCTTGGTGGCTGCCGTACCACGCCATCCTTGCCTATCAAGCGTCCACGCGGGCTGTTCGGTATCAAGCGGCTCTCCAGCACGCCGAAATGCTCGATCTCCACGCGCCCGCCGGGTCGCGAAAGTTCTTCGGTCAGGGCAGCGAAAAGCGCATCCAAGACCTGCCGCACCTGCGCCTGCGTGAGCGGTGAATGGGTGACCTTGCTCTCGCGCGCGATACGCTTCACCAGTTCAGTCTTGTTCACGGGGGATACTCCATGCGCGCGGTGGTTTAACGGTTGGGATCACGGTTGTGGAGGCTTTCGCCAATGCAGGGATGGGCATCGATTCGCGCCGTTTGAGCAGTTCCGGCGCTTTCCCTTTTGCCGCTGTCAAGTGCTGTTTCCAGTCCAGCCGCTCGTAGAAGCGCGTCAGCCGTGCCGCCAGCACCACTTGGGCGGCGTAGTTCTCATCGACGTAACGCGCAAAGATCAGGCTGTTGCCACGCGGCGGACTCTGCACCTCGTCCGAGGTCAGCAGCGGACGCTGGCGGGGATATTCATCGCTTGTGCCGTCGGCGCGCTTGCGGCTGCTCTTCTCAGTTGCCTGTCCACTGGCTTTGCTGTAGTAAGCGGCAGTGTCCGCGTCGCAGCCGCCGAATACAATCTGTGTCGCTAACCCCGTGAACAAGGCCTCCGTCCCCGCTTCGCCATACAGCAGATGAAACTGTCCTTTCGTCTGCGCCGCGACGACAATCGAAATGCGCCGCTTCCGCACGAGGTTGACATCCGCCACCAGCGAGTCGAGCTTGCCCAGCGCCGGGAATTCATCCATGACCACCGCCACAGGCACGGGCAGCGGGCCGCCGTTGGTCTCGCCGATGGTATCAAGGTCAAGCATCAGTTTCCGCAGCACCGCGCCGAGGTATGGCGCGTACACCTGGCGCATCCGTCCCGGACAGGTCAGCACCGCCACCGTCGGGCGCTGCACCAGCACCCCGGCATCGAAATCCGAACCGGAGGTCGTCTCGCGCACGGTCTGCGCCGCCCAGCCCGTGAGCGCGGTCGCCAGTGTCGCCACCGTGTTGGAGGCGACCTTACCGTCGCTCTTGACACTGGCGATGAAGCTGTTGGCGAGCAGGTAGGCATCATCAGGTTTCGCGCTGAGTTTATCCGCCAAACCCTGCAAATCGGAGAGCGCGGCATAGACATCGCCGAGCGTGTCGAAGCGCAGCAGGCAGGCGGAAAGCAGCGCCGCTGCCGAGTCGCTCCAGAATTTGTTGTCGCCGCGCGCGGCTGGCACCACCACTTCGGCGATTGCCCGTGCGTCGGAAACCGTCTCGATATCCTGCGCCAGGTTGAAGCGCGGCATGTCACTGCGGGTCGGATCATGGATGGCGACGGTATGCCCGGTGACGGTGGCGAAGCGCAGGATGTGGGCGGTCAATTCCCCCTGAGGATCGGCAATGATGAGGGAATGTCCCGCCTGCATCCGGTCAGCAATCACCGGCAGGATGACCGCCTGACTTTTGCCCGAACCCGGACCACCCAGCGTCAGAATGCCCCGCGCGGAGTCCTCCCCGCTCAGGCAGAACTGCCCTTGTCCCGCATCAAGGCGGACGCTGCGCTCACCCCAAAATGCGCCGAGGAAGATCACACCTTCTTTGTCAGAACGGCGGTAGCGCTTGTACTCGCGTGGCGTACAGAAGTGAGATGATCCCGCTTCACCCCGCCGCCGTTTTGGGCTGCGTAAGCTGTCGATCCACTCGCGAAAGGCAGAACCCGGCTTAAGCTGACTCGCTAGAATGAAGTTGACGACTAGAATCAATCCGGTCATGCCAATGCCGAACCACGATATCCGCTGCGCGTCAACGTTGGATGGCGCGCCCACCAGCGTATTTAACATTGGTTGGGTGATGGTATTCCGCCCACGCTGGACGGCGGTTTCACCCAACACGATGATAAAAATCGTGCAAAGCGCTGCGCTCAAAGCCAGATGTGCCAGCACATGGAGCAGCCTGCCGCGATTGATCGGCGTGCCTTCATCGGTTCGACGTACCCCCACACCGGCGGTCACTGCGTAGACAATGGGTAATGCCAGCCCCAGGCAGGTCAGCGGCAGAACGGTGATAGTGGCGAGGCTGCGTCCTTCGGTAAACAACCAGTAGAACATCCACGCTCCTATCGTCTGGGACCAAACCAGCGGTCAAGCTCGTTCAACTCGTCTTTGAGATCGCGCTCATGCGGCTGCTCCGCTGCCTGTGCCGCGCGTTCTGCCACCTGCTGTTTTTCTGCATCGGTCAGCAGACTGGCATCCAGTTCTGCCACCCTTTCCACGCCCAGCAGGCGCGTCCAGACTTCGGTGATCGCCTGGTCGCGCACTTCGTGAAACAGCGGCATCTGCCCCCGGCGCAGGTCGTAATGTCGTCTGCCTTCGATGTCAGGCACTGTCGCCGGGAACAACACATGGCTGTGCAAACGCTGGATACCGTTGTCGGTCTGCGGATCGTGGATGACGAAGGCATATTCCGGCACAGGCAGATCACAGGCCTCGAAGTAATGCTCCATCATCGTTTCGGTGAGTTCACGTAGAGCGCGTTCGCGCTGGTAAGCGGGCAGCGCTGCCATCAGATCGGGATGTGGAGAAACGACCATCATCCGCACCAGTACCGCATCGGTGTTGGTTTTGTCGTCGGCGATGTGCATCAGATTGCCCGCAATCGCGCGGTAATGGTTTCCTAACCCACGATCATGCCAGCGCTCCATGCCGTCATCCTGAGGGATGTGGCTGTCCTTATCGTCCCGATACTGAACATATTTCAGCAGACCGATCAAGTCGCCGCGATGGGCATAGGAGTCCTGCTTGTACATCAGATTGCAGACAAGTGAGTGTTTCTTCATCGTGTTTTACGCTCCGCTTCTTCCAGCTTGGCGCGGCCCTCGTCCAGGCGATCTGACAGCACCCGATGATTTTGGGCTGCCAGGCGGATTGCCTGTTCCAGCAGCGCATCGCCCGGCAGCTTCTGTCCGGTGGCATGGGCGATGAGCATTCCAAGCGACTGGGCGAGCAGGTAGGTGATCACCGTCAAATGCCAGTCAAGACGGTTCATCCGGCGCTGGAAGGTGGCGTTGAAATGGCGTTTGCTGCCCACCTGATCGGATTGTTCATCGAGGAACGCCCGCAGCGCGGCGCGCACCAGGTCAGCATCATTCTCGAAGCGTTTGGCGACGCGCACCTGCTGCAAGAGCGTATACAGTTCAGGGGTGATCCGCGCATACACCCGCACGGACTGCGGCGGATTAGCTTTGCGGCGCACTCGGTTTCACCTTCTCACGGCGGAGGCCGGATGCGACCGCATCCGGGCGCTGGGCGGCAGTTCGTACCAGAAATCGGATCACCTCGGACTGATTTTGTCCGGCTGCGACAACCAGTTTTTGCAGCCCTTCGTATTCGGTTGATGTCAGGCGGATACCGATGTGATGCGGGAACTTCTGGGACATACCCTCTCCGTGTTGCACAACTTCTGTTTCTCATTGTGGGAGATGTACAACTGGAGATGCAACGCCAATCCCTGAGATTGGCGGCTCAGAAAGTTGTGTGAAACCAGCAGCGCGTACAGATGAGAAGCTGAAGAGCAGCAGGGATGCGTGTGCGGAACGTGGGGGTGCGGCAGCACGCCCACGCGCTGGCAAGCGGCGCAAGACGCTTGTCAGCGGCGGAGCGCAGGCGCGCTCCGCCAAGCCCCCCGGCGCGTGAGGGGCGGGCGTTTAGCCCGCTACTCCGCCGCCACCGACATCTCCGTCAACGCGGACGATTGCTCGACCACACAAGCTGCTGAACGGCGAGAGCGACCTGGCGGCGGTAGTCCGAGGTTTTACATGAGGAGAACAAGCTTTGAAACGAAAGCATAGGTTTACCGAATCTGGCGGGTGGAAAATGCGCCGCGCCGCCAGCACACAAAATGGGCGGCCACCCATTCGGATGACCGCCCGGTGAAGCAGGCGAAGGCTTAGAACGGAATATCGCTGCCTGCCGGCTCTTCCGCGCCTTCCTCATCTTCCGGCGCGCTGTCCATGAACTGCACCCGGTTGGCCGTCAGTTCCAGGCTGGCGCGCGGGTTACCCTCGCGGTCGATGTAGGCGCTCGGTCGCAGGCTGCTGCCTTCCACCAGCACCCGCCGCCCCTTCTCCAGGTACTTGACGACGGTCTCCGCCAGCCCATTCCAGGCCGTCACGCGATACCACTGCGTCGTCTGCTTATCG
>JAEUQX010000553.1 GCA_016788625.1 Anaerolineae bacterium | reverse complement strand
ACCATTTGCTTCTAAAACAAAGAGGGCGCCCTCTTGCGAGTCGCCCTCTCTGCGTGATGTCTGTACGAACTACAGGTTGCTCGCCAGGTTCGAGAAGATGTTGCCGATGGCCGGGCCGAGCAGCGCCAGGATCACGATGACCACGACGGCGACCAGCACGAGGATCAGCGCGTATTCGACCAGACCCTGACCTTCTTCACGGGGCATGTACAGCATGATAAGACCTCCAGAATGATTGATTTGTGAATGGTTGAGATCATGAGCTGCAATTGCAGTGACCTCAATTTCACATTAAGTCTGTTTTGCAATTCAGTCAATAGTGAAAAAGTTCATTCATTGAGGAGCAGCAGCGAACAAGGAAACATGACCGCCAATTCAACGGATTCGCAAAATGTCAGCGGAAATAGATAGCCTCGAATATCCTGATGAAATGGGTGTGGAAAAGAAAAACCGCCATTACAGCGGTTCTTCAAGTTTGTTTCTGTTTGTAGCCCCAACGGGGTTCGAACCCGTGTCTTCACCTTGAAAGGGTGACATCCTAGGCCGCTAGACGATGGGGCCAAGACGCCGTGCAGTTTATCAAGAGCATTCCAACCCGTCAAGGCGCAATCTGCATCGTAGCCCCACCAGCAGATGGCGTTTGCGTCCCTTGACTTTTTTGTGACCATCGTAGCCGCGTTCGCGACCACTGCTCCTGGTTGCGACACTCTGATTATCTGGACTGCCGGCACTTGGGCGAGGGAAGCACCCCACCCGGCGGCGTTCCAAAAAGCCCAGCACACGATTGATGCGCTGCCATGTGCCATCCAGGTTCCACTTACGAAAGTTTATGATTAGAGGATTATACGCGGCTGGGGTACTGCCTGCATTAATGGTTGAGTGTGCGTGTTTGACCTATGGAGTTGCTTCTTATGAGTTCCCACAGTTAAAACTCTGTGATCGTTGGCTTGCCTTCCAGCCATGCGATCATGTTCAACACGAGGTAATTCCAGTTTTGAAAGCCCCGATTCAGGATCGGCTCGCCGTTTTCCGGTTGGTAGTACTCGTGCAGCGCGCCAAAACGCTCGACGTCGCGCCCAAACAGCCGAATCGTCTTTTCGGCCAAATCACGCGCATCATCAAGGTAACCGTAGCGCACCAATCCCCGAAAGGTGAGGTAATTGGAGATGCCCCACACGGGACCTAACCAGCATGATGGATTCCCCGAAGCGCGAATCGTGTACATCTTCTCCATTTTGGACAACGTGCGGATACCATAGTCAGCGTTGAAGGTGCGCGTATTCCGGTATTGCTCCTTGACCACGCGGTCAGCTTGTTCCGGTGTGGCGATACCCGCCCACAACGCCAGGAAACCTGACCATACGCCGATGCGCTGAATGATACACGACCAGTGACGCGGATCGCCCGCGTGCAATCCTGTCGGCGGCGGCGGAAGCAGGTTGAGATCGACACTGTAGAAAAAGCCGTCGCGCTCATCCCAGCAGTGTTCCAGCACCGCAGCGCGGACATGTTGCGCTGCCACGCGCAGATCAGCGGCGATCTCTTCCAGATTGAGCCGATCAGCCAGATACGCCGCCGCCTCGAATTCTTTGTATATCAGGCAGTTAAGGAAGATCGCGCCGGAACTGCGTGGTGGACGCGAAAACGTACAGGGATCGTTATCCACGCCGATCATCAGGTCGCTTTGCCAGAAATACACGCCACATTCATGGCGATGATGGTGGCGGTAGTTGTTGAGGAACGTGAGCAGATAGTAGAACTTTTCGCGCAGCCATTCGGCATCGCCACCGTTCAACTGCGTGATGAAAGCGGCGTGCTGCGCCAGTACGGGCTTATGCATGTTTTCGCCATAGGGATTCACCGCGCGGTACACTTCCCCATTCCGGTAGATAACAATTGGCGTCCATCCGTTCATGCCGCCCCAGTGCAAAAAGTTTAGTATGCAGCCGTGTTCAAAGCGCCACGCTTCATCTGTCGCCGCTGGATTATCCGCTTCAAGCAGGATTTGTCGGAGCGCGATATTTGACAGCCACGAGTCCCAGTCCCATAGCACATCATCGTACTGCTGACTCCCCGGCGTGATGAACGGATACGGGAGGTTGCCCCCCGCCTCGCGGAACATCCCGCGATAGTTCTCCAATAGATGATCGCGAATGAGCGCACTGTATTCAGCGATTGTCGTCATGTGTGTAGCCTGAGGCAAAAAGCGGAGTTACCGCACGATCCTGCGTAAAGATTGTCCCGATCCGCATCGAAAACAACTGTTTTCCAGCGAATCGCGCCGAGATCCGGATCAGAGGTGTCTTCCCATGTGTCGCCTCCATCCCGGCTGATTATCACCGCCGAGCGGCATGGAGACCAGTAGAGCGGTTCACAGCCGATAGCGATCAGTCCACCACTGACCGCCACCGAAGTCGCATTGAAGATGGAATCTTCTTTCGGGTACAGCTTCTCCCATGAAGCACCGTAATCCCGACTGCGCCACAGCCCCTCGCGGATGAAACCTGCATACAGAACGCCCGCTTGCTGGTCGTCCGAGTGAATCACGTTGAGGACGGAGGC
The DNA here is from genome assembly GCA_016788625.1 of Anaerolineae bacterium. Taxonomy (GTDB): domain Bacteria; phylum Chloroflexota; class Anaerolineae; order Aggregatilineales; family Phototrophicaceae; genus CFX2. Next base: position 21,650 of record JAEUQX010000553.1, on the reverse strand, counting down.
GCGATCCCGCCGTAAAGGCAGCGCCGCGCCGACGTTTTCCCAGTGCTGCCCCCCATCCATCGAACGGAATATGCCTTCCGTCCATTCGCCCACGTAAAGTGTGTCTGGCTGATGTGGGTCAACGCACATCAGTTGATTGGTTCCGCACACGTTCTTGGTCTGTGCGACGACGACCGACAGTAGTTCGTTTTCGATCCATTCGCGCTGGTGCGGAACACGCTGAATTGACGGCGGGAAGGGGTTCGCCAATCGCTCCCAGTGCTCGCCCCAATCGAGCGTGTGGTAAATTCCCGCGCCCGCTGCCAGAATTCCATCCAGATAGGCGTAAAATTTGCCGGGGTGGAAGGGGTCTTCCGCAAGTGCTTGCACCGAGACGCCCGCCGCGCGTGATTGAAACGCCAAGCGTCCCGCCTCCGTATCCGCTGCTGCGAACCGCTGCATGACGATTTGCGGATCAGAGCCATCGCGTTTGGAGCGCACAATGGAGCAGCCGCCCGATCCTTTGATGCCATACAGCACGACTTCGGGATCGAAGCGCGAGGCGACGACGGCTGTGCTGTCGGGCTGCGGTTGGTCAACGGTGGGGCGAGGGAAGGCTGTGAACGTCTGGCCGGCATCTGTGCTGATTTTCGGCGCATGATCCGCCATGACCATGAACACAGTCCCCGGCTGCGTTGGATGCGCGCCCATATTTTCGATGCAAATGTTCTCCATGCCCGCGAAGTGATTCGCGTCCCATGTGCATCCGCTGTCCTCGCTGATGCTGACGCCATACCAGTTGCTGATGTATAGGCGGTTTGCCTTACGGGCATCTACGCGAATCTTAGAGATTGCCCATCCCGCGTATTCGAGCGTCATGTAGGCCGGGTAATTGCGAATATCGGCATCAGTGTGCCAGCGAACAAGTCTCCACGACTCGCCGCCGTCATCCGATGTGTACACTCCGATCGGGGGGACATCGGGATCGAAGTTAGGGAAGGTTTCGGCAGCGGCATACAGCCGCATCGGATTGTGCGGATCAACGGTGATGGAGCCAACGGGGTATTTGGAGAATAGATGCGCCTGCCATGTGCGACCGCCATCCGTCGATTTCATGACGCCGTCGCGCAGACAGGCAGCGTAAATGGTATCGGGCAGCGCCGGATCGAAAGCGAGTTCACCCATATCTACGCCTTCACACATCACCTCCCATGTTGCGCCATCATCACATGAGCGGTAGAGGCGCGGCGGATTGGGTCGGACATAATCATACTGCTGCGCGACGAACACAGGATCGAGGTCAAACTTGCCAATCGTGCCGACAAAGATCACACTCGTTCTCGCCGGGTGAAAACATACGCAGGCAATACGTTCGTCTTTCAAGCCAAGATAGTTCCAATGCTCGCCCGTATCGCGGCTCATCCACAGCCCGGCGGAATAGCCGCCCGCGATTACCACATCAGGACGGTGCGGGTCGATCTGGATGACTTCGCCGTACTGACGCGTTTCGCCGTTGCCGTAAAAATCAACCTCACGGCAAATGGGTGTCCACGACTCGCCACCGTCAATGCTGCGGTGAATTGTGCCGAAGCAGTTGTGCCCGCGCACTGACCCCGATCCCCGAAACATCAGGTTCGGGTCGTGCGGACTGAGGGCGAAGCTGCGCACATCATGTTGATGACAGTCGGTCATGCCGTGATTTTTCGCCGCCCAAGTCTTACCCCCGTCCACACTTTTGAACACGCCCGCTACATCAGCGCGGGCATAGAGAATCTCTGGTTGGTTGAGGTTTTGCAGAATACCTGTGATGAAACCGCCGCCATGAAGTGTGGATTGCTGCCATTGCGCGCTGGTCATTATGAAACTCCGTTAATCGTGTAGATGAGGCGGGCGGTTTCTCGAAAGACGGCGTTTTGCCATGCCGCCGATTGATCAGCGCAGGCATCGAACAGCAAACGGGTTGCTGCCCCGTATCCGTTAGGGCAAAATGGCGTGTTGCTCCCCATAACTAAGCGGTGAACGCTGAACATCGCATCAGCGGCGTGAACATACGCGCCGAGTGTCGCCGCATCTGCTTTCTCCACTCGCCGAAATGGTTCACCTCTAACAGCCACCCGAATTCATCGGGCGTGTTGGTCGCTTCCATCAAGCTACCCCCTTGCACTGCACCTTGAGCGCGGTCATGTCCCCGGCAAGATCGCTCAGGTTAGGATCATGATCCACTGGTGAACCGGGAGCCAGCGATAACGAAACCGCGCCCGATCGAGGACATGCGTGTCGATCAGCCCGGTCGCTGTTCCGCTCGCCATGCTTCGTACTCCTGCCGCCCTTCGTCGTTTAACGGGTAGTATTTGAAGAGCGCACCGCCGTCGGTGATCTTCATGCGACTGAACGACTCCCAATCTTCGTGTTCCCGCGTTACGCGTGCGATCTCCGGCGCGACGTTGCACGGAATGACGACTGCGCCATCATCGTCTGCGATCATGATGTCACCGGGCAGGACGAGAACGCGGCTGCACGCAATCGGTACATTGTAGGCCCAGGGAAACAGCGTGGACTGCGATGCATAATTCGGCGTGAAACCGCGTACCCATAACGGCACGCCAATCGCTTGCACGCGCGGCGCATCACGGATGCAGCCATCTACCACAATTCCGATGCCGCCCTGTGCTTTGAAATAGGTGATGAGCATTTCGCCGAGACAGCCCGTGTACGGATCGCCAAAGGCTTGAATCGCCAGCACATCGCCGGGTTTGATGTGTTCCAGCACTGCCCACAGCGCGCTGAACTTCTCGCTGTATTCCTGCTGGATGCCGGACGCGACATCTTCGCGCTGCGGCATGAACTGCAGCGTGATGATGCTGCCGACGATCTTCGCCCCAGGTAGGGTCGTCTTGGGGCCTTCGATGAATGTCTGCCGGATGCCCATACGATGCAGCATCGCGCTGGCGGTCGCGCTGCTGACGCCGCGCAGTTGCTCGATCAACTGCGGATCGGGACGCGAGAACTCGCCGCCCGTGATGGGCAGCGTGAGATTGTCGGGACGGGGGATCGTTCCATTACTGTTAGTAGTCATGAGAGGGCAGCTTTCGGTAAAGGAGCTTCGGGGAGAATCAAATGTTGGTCGCGCAGTGCTTGCCACAACGCATCCGGAACGGGCGCAGCGAGCGCGTCGAGACAGGCGCGGACTTCACGCGCAGATTGGAAGCCGACGATGAGCGCTTTGACAGCAGGATGTGCGAGTGGAAAGTGCGTCGCAGCGGTGTGCAGCGGCACGTTGAACGCGCGGCATAAGGTTTCGATGGCGTTCACGCGCTCGACGACGGCTGGCGGAGCGGGCGCATGATTGTAGCGTGCCTGTGGATCGTCCGCGCCAGTCGCCAGTATGCCACTGTTGTATATGCTGGCCGCGAATACAGCTATTCTACGCTGCTGGCACAGCTCTAGCAGGGGAAGCGCGCCCTGTTCTAGCAGCGTCCAACGTCCCGCGATCATGAAACAGTCGAAATCCGCGTGCTGCGCGAACTGCATTGGCACACGCCATTGATTCATGCCCGCGCCAATCGCCTTGATCACGCCCTGCGCGCGTAAATCTGCCAGCGCGGGGAATGTTTCATCCAGCACCTGCCGCGCATAGTCGTCGGGATCATGCACATACAGCAGATCGACGTGATCGACGCCTAGCCGCTTGAGGCTGCCTTCCAGACTCCGCAGGACGCCATCCCGCGTGTAATCGCGCACACTCTCCGCGCCGCCGATGTCGAAGCCGACTTTCGTCGCTACGACGATTTCATGACGGGGCAGCACCGGGACCACTTGCCCTAAGCGCGTTTCCGCCAGACCGTGCATATAGTTGGGCGCGGTGTCGAACCAGCGAATCCCTTGCTGATATGCATAGAGGATCACTTCGCTGCTCTGTGCTTCGGGAATCGGTTCGCCAGGATTCCAGGCCGGAGCGGTCGCCAGCGCTGCCGTGCCACAGGCGAGCGGCGGAACGCGGAGCGCTGATTTGCCGACTTGGGTACGGTTGTTCAGGTCGATCATGGCTGAACTCGCTCCCACGGGAGACTATACGAGGGCGTATTGACATGGCGCCTGATTGTGAGTGTCAGCGTGATCTCGGTGGCGGGTGGCAGCATGACGCGCACCAGCGAATCGTTGATGGGGTCGGTTTGCATGTGCGTCTTGAGCGGCGGTGCGGCATACCCACCAGGTCCCTGAACGCCGGGATACTCACTGATACGGCACGCGTACGTCGCGCTCACGAACTGATGTTCCCCAAACGCGCCCGCCTGCACGAGCAGATCGCGCTGATCGAACACGCTCAGGTTGACGAGCCGTAAGACAATGTGATCCGGTTCAATTTTTTCGACCAGCGCAGCGACATCGAGCGGCAGACCGGGGCGGCGGCGCTGAATATCAAAGTAGCGCACCTGTGCATGGAGCAGCCCGCCGTTGTAAATGATCTGTGGCGCGCCAAGTGTGAGCTGCACAAGGGCTTCTGTCGTCACCGGATTGAGTTCCTGCCAGTGATGAATGCTCACCTGTGAAAGATCGCTCTGATCGCGGCGGATTAATGCCATGCGCCGCCCGACTTTTGCATAAGCTTCGCTCAAAATGGCTTCGGGGTAAGTCGGGTTGTCGCCTTTGAGGTAGCGCAGCCAGGGTGGCTCATGCCCCGCGTCTTCTTTCGCGCGGAACGGCTTGACCTCGCGCCAATCCTCGCGGCTGTTGTGTCGGATGAATTCTACCCGCGCCCAATCCGCCAGATCGTGCGACAACACCCACAGCGCGACCGGATAGATCGGCGAGGGGGATTGGTAATCGAACCAACCGGAATCGCGGTAACGGTAGGGAACGACGAAGATTTCGGTTTCCGGCGATTGTTCCCGCGCCATGATGTTCCAGAAGCTGCCAAACCGCGCCGCCATCTCGCCGAGGGTGCGTGTCATGCCGAGCGCGTGGATCGCGTCAATCTGCCAGCGCGGGAGATCGAGATAGTGTTTGTCGCTCGTTACGAGGAACGCATTCGCCGCGCTGATGATCGCCGCCATGCACACGTTGTAATAGCCATGCGGCCAGCTCCAGCCGTATAAGCCGCCGTACCATTTGCCGTCGATGTATTCCCCCACCTGACCAGACAAACCGACATTGTCCGGCAGCAGTCCACCGTTCTGATGGGCGCGTTCCATCCACACGCCGACATAGTCCGTGATCCAGTGGCGGTATTTGTCGTCGCCTGTCATCAGATAGGCGTTGGCGATCAAACTGGTGACGATCAAATTCGTCGCGGCGTCTCCTTTGCCCATGCGTTTCTGCATGACTTCGCCCATACGCCGCGCCAGCACGGGATCGGCGAGGTCGTCATACTCGGTGATGCCGTCAACGTCTTCGTATGGCAACCCATACGCCGCCATATACGGGAAATTCTCGTAGATCGGTTCGGCATCGAAGTACCCCCAGCGCGCGCCCTCGCTGCCATTGTGCGGCGCGCGGATGATCTTGTGCTCTGGGTCGTAGTTGATCGCGCCCGGGTCTTCGTTGAGGTAGAACCCGGCAAAACGGCGTGCGCGTTCGAGCAGCTTGGGGTTAGATGGGTCGGCGAGGCATAAGAAGTAGAAATAGATGTAGCTTTCACCCTGATGAAACTGGTCGTAGCCGCGCTCATATTCTTTTTGAACAAGCCCAAGACGGGTGAGCTGCCGCGTGACTCCGTCCCAGTGATGATGCGCCATGTCCAGCAGGTGGTCGCCACCACCAAGCAGGTACAGCAGTGCCCAGTTGTAGAAGCTCTCGTAAAAATCATCCGCGCCATCGCGGGACTGATACGAGGTGTCGTGATCGTCACGCCAGATCAATGATCCATCAGGGCGGGTGTACTTCTGCGCGAACGGATACACGGAATCACTCATCACGTCGAACAAGCGTCGTTGCCAGACTGCCCATGAGGGTGGGGAGTCGAGTGGGATGGAGGCTTGCAGGGTAACTAAAGTGTTTTCCAATTTCATTTTCCGCACTGCATTGACAAGTCAATCAAATCTATCTACAATGGATTATAAAGTGGTCTGACCACTAGGTCAATAGGTCAGTTAGAAACTGTACAACCTAGTTTTTGCAAAGTGGTTTATGGACATCTCATTTAATCAATCGCTTCCAAAAACAGGTTCGCTCCGAGCAGGGCGCGAGCGCTTCGCCTTCCTCAAGCGCGATCATTTCCGCCGCAACCTGACGTGGTTCTTGATGGCGCTGCCTGCGCTCGTGTGGATTTTCGTGTTCAAGTATCTCACGCTGTTCGGCGTGTGGATCGCCTTCACCAATTACAAGGTGCGGCGGGGCGTGTTCGGCAGTGAGTTTGTCGGGCTGGATAACTTTCGTTTCCTGTTCGCAACTGACACCGCCTTGCGGGCGACCTTCAACACCATCGGACTCAACCTGCTGTTCATCGCCGGGGGAACCATAGCGGCGCTGTTCCTGGCGTGGCTGCTCTACGAAATCTATGCCAGTAAGCTGACCAAGTACTACCAGACGATGCTTCTCCTGCCCCGCTTCATTTCGTGGGTGGTCGTCGGTTACTTCGTGTACGCGCTGCTGGCGACCGACAACGGCTTGATTAACATGTTTCTGCGCAGCATCGGTCTGCCGCCTATTCAGTGGTACAACTCGCCGCAATACTGGTCAGGTATTCTGCTGCTCGTCAGCTTGTGGAGCGGCATGGGCATCAGCAGCCTGATCTATCTTTCGGGCATGTTGGCGATCGACGTTCAGTTGTTCGAGTCCGCGCGCATCGACGGGGCGAACAAGTGGCAGCAGTTCAAGTATGTCGTCTTTCCGATGATCCTCCCGCTCGTGGTGATCAACTTGCTGTTGTCGACGGCTTACATCTTAAACGCCGATTTCGGATTGTTCTTTCAGGTCACACGCAACCAACCGCTTTTATACCCGACGACCGATGTACTTGACACTTACATCTACCGCTCGCTGATTGTGACGCAGAACGTCAGCATGGCGGCGGCGGCGCAGTTCTACCAGTCCATTGTCGGCTTCGTGCTGGTGATCGTATTCAACTGGATCGTCCGGCGGATCGAGCGGGCGGACGAGCCGCTCTCCCTGTTCTAGAAAGCGATAGACGATGGCGACCCATTCACAGAAACTACGCGAACAGAGGCGGATGGACACCGACCGCTTGATGAACTGGATCGGACGGTTCAGCATCCATCTGGTCGTGCTTATCCTCGGCTTGTGCTGCCTGATCCCGCTGCTGCTGATCCTGTCCGCCTCGTTCACCGACGAGATTGCGCTCACCCGCAGTGGCTACAGCCTTATCCCATCACAGTTCAGCACGTCGGCATATGAAATGATCTTCCGCAGCCCACAGGCGATAGTCCGCGCCTATGCCGTCAGTATCTTCACGACCGTAGTCGGAACGATCATCGCTGTATTCATCATGTCGATGCTCGGCTACGCGCTTTCGCGTCCCACGTTTGTCCTGCGCAAGCCGCTTTCGCTGTTCGTGTTCTTCACGATGCTGTTTAACGGAGGGCTTGTCCCTTACTACATTCTGATGACGCAGTATCTGCGTGTGCAGGACACGATTTTCGCGCTCATGCTGCCCTATTTCGTCGTGGTGTACTACGTACTGATTTTGCGGACGTACTTCGCGGCGCTGCCCGGTGAATTGATCGACGCGGCGCGTGTAGATGGAGCAGGCGAGTTTCGCATCTTCCTGACGATTGCGCTGCCGCTGGCGAAACCCGCGCTGGCGACAATCGCGTTGTTTACGGCGCTCAACTACTGGAACGACTGGACGACGGCGCTTTACTTCATCCGCGACCCGCAGCTCTACCCGCTTCAGTATCTGCTGTACATCATTCAGAGCAACGCACAGGCAATGCAGCTTCAAAGCGGGGTCGGCGTAAATCTGGGCGAAGTCCCTACTCAGACGACGCGCATGGCGATGGCGGTCTTGGCGACCGGACCTGCCGCGCTGTTCTTCCTGTTTTTCCAGCGTTACCTCGTACGCGGGGTGACTCTGGGCGCATTCAAGTAGGCACGACAGCGGCATAACCGCTTGATGCACAAGTCCAAGACAACTACTTTAAAGGAGTTTCCTCATGGCTAAAGGATTTTCGCGACGTGACTTTTTGAAGGGGATGGGAATTGCCGCCGCTGCTGGTGGAGTGAGTTTGACGGGCTTGACGCGACTTGCCAAAGCATCGCCCTCCCGTTTCCAGGATCTACCGCGCCTGGTCTACATCTATCCCGGCGCGCCCCAGCCCGATGTGCAGCGTGTGCAAGACGCGCTGAGCGAATACATGGCGGAACGCATCGGCGCAACCATCGAACTGCGTGCGCTCGACTGGGGCGTGTACAATGATCAAATCGGGTTGATCAACGCTTCGGCAGAAGTCTATGATCTGGCGTTCACCGCCCCCTGGATCAACAATTACTACAACAACGTCAATCAGGAATATCTCGTGCCGTTGCAAGACCTGCTGCCTTCACTGGCTCCCAGCTATTGGGCAAGCATGACCCCGGCGACATGGGAAGCGGCACGCGTGGCGGGCGGTATCTACGGCGGCATTAACCAGCAGATTTTCGTCAAACCGTTCGGTCCGTACATCCGGACGGATATTCTGGAGGCGGTTGGTTTGGGCGATGAGTTCGCCAATCTGACCAGCTATGAAGACCTCGAACCGCTCATGGCTGCGATCAAGGAATATGTCGATCAGGATGATACGCTGACGCACGTCACCTATAACCTGTCACCCCTCAACGTGGCTGAGAACTGGGGCTTCGATCCGCAGGATGCGCTGCTGGTGGTTCGCAGCACCGACGAGAACGCGCAAGTACTAATCTACCCGCAGACGGATGAATTCCGTCAGGCATCCGAGTTGATCCGCCGCTGGTATCAGGCAGGCTATGCGCCGCAGGACGTCGCGCAGTGGGGCGAAATGGACGCGGCCTGGACGGCAGGACAGTACGCCGTGCGCGTCTCCGATATTGTCAAGCCGGGTGGCAATGCGGAAACCGAAGCCCGCTGGGGTTGGGCAGTCGCCAGCAAGGCAATCGCTGAACCGCTGCTGACAACAGGCAGCGTCACCGCCACCCTCAATGGCATCAGCTCTACGTCCGCGAACCCGGAACTCGCGGTACGGTATCTCGAACTTGTCAACACCGACCCAGTCTTCTTCAACACTCTGTGCAAGGGCTTGGAGGGTGTTCACTGGGAATGGGCAGATCAGGATCAACTGCTGGTACGTCCAGCGAACGGCGCGGCAAGCTTCGGTGACACGGGCTACAATCCGAATACCGATTGGATGTTTGGCAATGTGTTTAACTCCTACTACACCGATCCAACCCAGGTCGGTGCATGGCCCCAAACTGCCGAACTGAACCGCAATGCGCGTCCTTCCCCTGTGCTTGGCTTCACGTTTGACCGCACACCTGTCGAAACCGAAATTGCGTCGATTTCTGCGGTGCGCACTGAATTTGGTGACCCGCTTGGCAGCGGCGTCGTGGATGTCGATGAAGGTCTGGCGCGTCTGAATCAGGCGCTGTTGGATGCGGGGATCGAGCGCGTGCGTGACGAAATGCAGCGTCAGATCGACGCGTGGAAGTCGGCGTAAGCTATCTCCTGCTCAATGAATGATGGGGCGCAGGAGGCAAATTCTTCTGCGCTTCAATGCGATTGTTGCCAAACGTGCTGCGAATAGCTCATAATGAATGGTGGAATTGGTTAGATCACTTGGACACTAAACAAATGACACCTCGACAGGCGAGCATGAATGAACAATTTCGCGGCACGGTTCATCGTGAAGCGATTTCCGACCAGATCACCGACCGCGTGTTGTCGCTCATTCGGGAACAACAACTGCGCCCCGGCGATCGTTTGCCCCCGGAGCGTGAACTTGCATCCCTGATGGGTGTGAGCCGCGCCACTGTCCGTGAAGCGCTGCGTTCGCTGGCGATGATGAATGTGATCGAACTGCGGCATGGTTCCGGCACATACATCACCTCATTAGAGCCACAGCTTCTCGTCGAAAACTTCGATCTGGTTTTTTCCCTGAACGATAACTCGTTTCTGGAACTGATCGAAGCGCGTCAGGTGATCGAACCGGGAGCAACGGCGCTGGCGGCGAAGCGCATCACCGACGAGGGAATTGCTGTTTTGGATGATGTGATCGTCCGATCATGGCACTGCCTTAAGACACAACCGGGCGACTTCCCCCAATTGGACATCGAATTTCATGCCAAGACTGCCGAATTTTCGGGCAATGTGCTGCTCATGCGCATCATGCAGGGACTCACGCAGATGAGCATTGCCAGCAGTCATCGAACGGCGGTGGACGAAGGTGCGGTCAGCGCTGCACGCGTGGAACGTGCCATCCTCATGCATGAAGGCATTCTCGACGCATTGAAAGCGCGGGATGCCGATTTAGCGAGTCAGCGTATGCTTAAACATCTGCTGGCAGTTGAAGACACGCTGCGCGGCGCGCAAACCGAGTAGGTCACTTGATGACTCTGCTGGCGGCAGTACAGAATGCGCTCCCGCGTTTTCGCCCCAATCATCCAAGTGCGCCCGCCAATACGTTTGTATTCGGCTTAGTGGCATCCGATGAATCGCCGTTTTCTGTGATCGTCAGCCCATTAGAAGCACGGGTCACGTCGGTGATGCGCGACGCCGACTATCTGATCTACGGCACAAGCGCGCAGCTTGCATCCCTGTTTGATCCGGCGCACCCGGATCGAGCGGGAGTAGTCGCGCAAATCGACATGCGCCCGGATTATCCGTTCAATAATTATCTGCTCTCGATCCTGCTGAATGCGCTTGATCTGCACATCCCTGATCTCGATTATGTCCCGAAGCGTATGACCGGCTTTTTTCCGTTTCCGCAGCGTTATCCCGTCGCCGAGAATCCTTTTCGCCTGCGGCATTACGCCTCGACCCCAGTTCCAACCCATGAACCACAACGCTTACCCGAACTGATCATGGACGATCATCCCGAATGGGTGACGATGTACGATTACGCGTGGCAGTTGGCGTTCAAGAATTTGCGCCAACCTGAACCAGAGTCCGGTTTCGTCGCCAACTTCATCGATCCAGCGTTCAACTCCAATACGTATTTGTGGGATAGCTGCTTCATGATGCAGTTTGGGCGCTACGCCCGACGCCTGTGTGATTTCATGGGGACGCTCGATAACTTCTACGCCAAACAACACGATGATGGCTTCATTTGCCGCGAGATCAACACGTACGAGGGGAATGATCTCTACCATCCGCTTGACCCGCGCAGCACAGGCCCCAATATCTTCGCGTGGGCGGAATGGCTCAACTACCAGCATGGCGGTGACCTCGACCGTTTGCGCGCGGTTTTCCCGGCGCTAGTGGGCTATCATCGCTGGTGGAAGGATTGGCGCACGCATCCCGATGGCGGATACTGGACGAGCGGGTGGGGAAGCGGCATGGATAACCAGACCCGTGTACCCCGCTCGGAATTTCATCATCGTCACTACACCTGGGTTGATGCCACGCTCCAACAGGCGCTCAATGCTCAGGTTTTGCTGGCAATCGCTAAGCAAATCGGACGCGATGAGTTCGACGACGAACTGGCGAGCGAACTGGCGCATTTGACTCGACTCATCAACGAGCGGTTATGGGATGACGTAAGCGGCTTCTACTACGACCGCGCTCCTGACGGGCGGTTGAGCGGGGTCAAGAGCATCGGGGCGTATTGGGCGCTGCTGTGCGATGACATACCCCGTGCCAAGACTGACCGGATGATCGCGCACTTGGATGATCCTGCGACGTTTAACCGTCCGCACCGTGTGCCAACCACACCATATGAGGCACCCGACTACAATCCGTATGGCGGATACTGGCTCGGTGCAGTGTGGTCACCAACGAACTACATGCTTCTGCGCGGTTTGACAGCACGCGGTTACCACGATCTCGCCCATGTGATCGCGCGCAATCACGTTGAGAATGTCGCCCGTGTTTTCACGGAAACGGGTACGCTGTGGGAAAACTATTCCCCTGAATATCCACAACCAGGACGCCCTGCTGGGCGTGATTTCGTCGGTTGGACGGGGGTCTCGGCAATCACCATCCCGTTGGAATACTTGATCGGTGTTCAAGCCCTCGATGCTGGAACACGAGTCGTGTGGGATATTCGACTGATGGGGCGGCACGGTGTCAATCGCTATCCCCTGGGACAGTCCAACTGTATTGATTTGCTTTGTGAACCACTTGGGCATTATGCAGCGCGATTATCTGTGCGTACGCAACAACAGGTTCACTTGTGCGTGAATTTCTCGGAGCGAATCCACGCATTCGATCTCACGCCGGGGGAACACACGTTCCTGCTCACCTGACTGCGCCATCCTGATGGTACACCCCCGATAAAACAGAATTATCGATATGGGCATCCACCGTTCCAGCCAAGACGTGTATACCTGGTCAATCTACCGGGCATTTCGCTCTCATCACACAAAGTGTGGACAATCCAGGAATGCACGCTACTGTTGCGCGTCCGGCAGTTCGTCTTCGAGCCGACGCACCGATGGAGTAAGCACCGAGTAGAGCACAATCAGCAGTTGTATAAGCCCGACCAGCAGGAACATAAACGCCATGCCGCGCCCCGCCCCAGTGCCGATCACCATGCCAATGTTGTTCACCAAACCGCCATCTCCCTGGAAAAGTGGCTCAAATACCCGATCTGCCAGCGCGCCTGATAGGAGGACGCCGAGCGACTGTGCGCCGACACCAAGCGCAAGCTGAAGCGCAAAGATACGTCCAAGCACATCCGGGGCTGCTTTCAATTGCCAGATGACGCGGTTCAGCCCGATGATGAACACAAAGCTGATCCCCGTGACGACAAAGCCAATGCCGATGAGCAGGGTGTTTTCTCGCAGGCTGATCAGCATCGCCGCCAGCCCGGCGGTCATCATGCTGATGAGGATAGTGCGCATACGCTGTTTCGAACCAAGCCCCATGGCCATCAATGTCCCGCCGATCAACGACCCGACGCCAAAGCCGGATAGGATCAGCCCAAGCGACTCTTCACTGGCAAAGCTGAGTACGAGCGGTGTGACGAGCGAATACGCCACCCCCGGCAGCAGAAACATCGTCACCGAGAACAACACCATCAGGTAGATCATCGCGGGACGCTGACGTACATAACGCACGCCGATCCTGAAATCCTTCCAGAAGCTCTGGCGATCTTGCGCGGCTTGAGAAGGCGCGGGCTGCGGGATGGATGTAAAGAGCAGCACGACGATATTCACCGCGAAGCTCAGAAAGTCGATGAGGAATGCCGCTCCCAATCCAAACGCCCCGACGATGAACCCGGCGACCGCTGACGATAAAATCATTTCGAGCGCCCCCGTGAGCTGCGACAACCCCGACGCGCGGTTCAAATTGTCTTTGGGCACAAGCGAGGCGACACTGGCGTCCAACGCAGGACGCGAAAACGCGCTGGCAACCCCATTCACGAACAGCCCGATATAGAGATGCCATAGCTCCAATGAGTTCAACAGGAAGAGGATGGCGAGGATGAGCGTGCTGAGAGCAGCAACGGCATCGCTCACCATCATCACGCGCCGGCGATTCCAACGGTCAACCAGCGGCCCAGCGATGAGCGCGCCAAATCCCACCGGGAACACAGCAAAGAACATCAGCGTGGTATAGGCAGTCGTGCTGCCCGTCTGCTGAAGCACCCAGACGGATAATCCGAAACGGCTGATCGCCGACCCCATGGCAGAGGCAAACTGCCCCGCCACCAGAGCGTAGAAGGCCTTCATTCCTACCAGAGTGAGACGTCTGGACATAGTGTTTATCTCACAGCCACCGCGACAAAGTCGAACGTGAGCTGCACTTCATCCGCCGTCTCGACAAATCCGGCGATGTTGATAGGTCCAATCCGGTAATCCGACATCAGAACCGTCGTGTTTGCGGAACCGATCAAAGTATCTGCATTCAGCGTTGCCGTCACTGTCCATGTGACTGGGAGCGTCGTCGCTTTGACGGTCAAATCGCCCGCTATCGTAAAGGTGTAGGCATTCCCTTCGACAATCTCTGCCGGAAAATCCACCAATTCCCGTGGAACGAACACAGCTTCGGGATAAGTCGAGGACTCCAGATATTCGCGGCGGATACGCCGATCCCGCAGCCCGCTGTCCGACTCGAACTGTTCGACGTTGATGACAATCGTGCCGACCTCGCTCCGCGCGAAGTCTTCGCGGTTGAGTAGAATATCCCCCGCGATCTGCTGTGTCGTGCCAACCGCAATGCTCACCGGCTGCCCTGCGAAGATCTCCTGAACCGCATAGCGTACCGCCGACTGCTCAGGATCGATTCGGTACACCGTTTGAAGGGCAGCGCCGACCTCCAGCGTCGGCGCTATCGCTCCACTGGTGCGAGGCCCTTCAAAACCGAACCACTCGCCGTAGAAAACCAAGCCGATTACGACGAGGACTCCAACCATGCACAGACTCAGGATGAGCAGCAGTCGCCTATTCATCGTCAAAGTCCTCACACTCATTACTCACCTCCCTATGGTGATTCAGTCGTCGTAGCAGAGACGGGGGCGGGTGAACCAGGTTCAGCAGGCAGCATGGTCAGGAAGTTGAGGCACATCTCATCGGTCGTGCCTTCCCCGCCAACCACATAGCGCGGTTCGGGGTTGTCGAGGCTAACGCTGTTATCCCACGTACAGATGAGGCGAATTTTGTCTCCCTCGTTCAACCAGATGGGTTCAGCGAACCAGTAGTTGCCCTGCCAGTCGAAGTCCCAGCGCGGAATATCGATCAGGATTTGTTCTTCGGGTGTATCGGGATTGAGGATGGTGCGTGTCGTGCGACCGAGTTTGTGCTGATGGCTCATGATTGACAGCGCCCAACCGCTCACGGGTACAATCGTGTCGCAGAATGTCCGCGCGTTGGCGGGGTCTTGTGCCGCGTATTGCTCCAGCGATTGACCGCAGATGGCGAGCAGCGTATCCGATCCGTCACCGCTTTGCGCCATCGCGTAATCGCGCTCGCACGCCTCGCCCGTCACACCCTCCGGGCATGGGATCTCGACGGGTGCGTTGATGTCGAGGACGCGCGCCGCAGCGAGGTCTGTTCGATCTGCCGTATCCAGCACCAACTGCGACTGATCCGGTTCGTCATTCGCCTGTGTGTTGTAGTGCATCTGCATAATGATGAAACCACCCGCCGGGATGAGCAGCCCTGTATCTTGCGGGAATTGAGTGGGTGTGCTGCCCGGTACCCACGCGCCGATCACGCCTTGCACCGCCTGATTTTGTGCTGTCGGATCGCCAACCAGCCCCTGACGCAGCATTCCGATGAGCGTATCCATACCACCCACAGCAGCGATCATTCCGCCTAAGCGGCCATCACTGTCAATCGTCGTGACGGCTTCATTCAAGCGTTCAGCGGCGTCCTCTTGCTGTAACAGGATACGCATCTCGCCTAACCCGCCCACCTGCCGGATCAGCGGGAACAGGGGACGCAGCATACCCATGTCGGGACCGCCGGATGTTAATGCTGTGCCGCCGAAGCATTCCCATCCCGGTTGACCGTCCGCACCATTCAGGCGGTCTGCTTCGGCGCGCTGGGCTGCCGCCCCTGGAAAGAGAACGGTATGATGGACGATTCCGGTGTTCTGCGGGAGGATGTCATAGCCGACGATGAAGGTATCTTCCGTAAAGCCGGGGTCGAGCAAGAAGCAGCGGTAATCGTCGGAGCGTTCCTGATTTGGCGTATACGGTTCAGGCATCGTGAGCACGAGATCGGCTTCGACCACAGGTTCGGCATGTTCGGGTTCAGGTGTCACCATCGGCGACTGTTCACCCAGCGGCGCTCCCGCTTCCGCCCACGCTACGATCTGCCCAATTTGCTCCTCGGTCAGGCGACGGTCATAGAGAAACGGCGGGCTGAGTTCACCGGGGGGCCAAGGCGGCATATAGCCGGTACTCACCACCAGCGCAATATCTTCCGCGCCTTCGATGATCTCGTCAGTCGTGTCCATCTCGAAGGTATCATGCCCGAACTCACCCTCCTGATGACAGCTCATACAGTTCGCCTGAAGAATCGGCTCGATCTGGGCGTAATAGGTCGGCTCTTCGTCCAGCATCACGCCTTGAGAGTCTGTCGGTTGCAGGGTGGGTTGGTCGCCGTGAGCCGTGACACCCCATAGGGTCACCAGCAAGAGAGTCACCAGACAACCGCTGATCACGCTGCGTTTGATGAAATTTCTGCGCATTGCAAATCCTCACATCCAATTGAACAGGCTGTTTCAGTGAAGCACGCCCGATCGGTGAGGTTCTATTGCCAGATGTCATCAAGCAAACTTACTACAATCATCAGCGATATGACTGGGGTCATTTCGAGGGTGAGTCGCGTCATCAATTTACGGCGGGATATGCCTCCAGAGCAGCGAGTAGTGCTATAGTGTGAAACGAATGTTGAGGTGAAACGGCGATGCTCGTAAACGAATTACAGGGTGAAATCGACATCAAATCGCCTATGGAAAATCGGCTGCTGACAATTTTCCGCGCGCTGGCGGTCATTCGGCTGCTGCTTTCTATCCTGTTTCTCGTGCTGCCCGGCATACCCTTTGCTTCATACCCCTGGACGCGCTATATCACAGTCGTCGAAGCGGTTATCCTGCTGACGTATCTTTCGATCCCGTGGCTCAAGACCAAACTCGGTCGTGCCTACCTGCCTACAGCGATTGCGTGGGCGACCCTCATGCCATTGCTGGTGCAAACCCTGACGCTCTACGAGATGGTCGAAGGCTTGAACGTTGCTGTGTTGACCGTCTCTCAGCTGACGATGATGGAGAACACGCTCATTCTGGGCGTGATCAACCAGAGCGTGCTGGTGTTAATCGTGCCGCTCATCGTGGTCGGTTGGGCATATTCTCGCTCTGTCCTGACCCTGTACTGCGCGGGCATTTTTCTCTTTGATGTATTGATGACCACGCTGTTTTTAAATTCGCATCTGACCTTGTTCCTGCTGGCGTTCGCCCTCATCATCTTTCGCACCATGTTGCACGCGGTCATTGGGGTGATGATCAACCAGATCGTGAGCGTGCAGCTTGAACAGCAGCGACGATTGATCGACGCCAACGATAAATTACGCGAATACGCGCTGATGCGTGAACAGTGGGCGACGAGTCAGGAACGTGCCCGGCTCGCCCGTGAACTCCACGATACGCTCGCCCACACCTTGTCCGCCGCGACGGTTCAGCTTGAGGCGGTCAGTCTCATTTGGGAACAACAACCACAAAAAGCGCACCAAATGGTCGTCAAATCGACCGCAATGATGCGAGAAGGATTAGCCGAAACGCGGCGAGCGCTCCACGCGCTGCGGGCGGGTTCGCTCGATCATGACAACTTGGTCGATGCGATTACGATGCTCGCGGAGTCGCTGATGACCCGTTTTCCGATTCAGGTCGAGGTGCAAACTTCAGCACCATTAAGCCTTCAGAACACTGCTGTCGAGCATGGCTTATACCGCATTGTCCAGGAAGCCCTGTTCAATGCAGCGCGGCACGCTCAGGCAAAGAAAATTCTCATCCGCATCGAGCCGTCCGCCAGGGAATTGGTTATTGCCGTCAGCGATGATGGAGTCGGCTTTCAGGTGGATGCTGCCCACACCAACGGACATTTCGGCATACGCGGGATGCACGAGCGCGCGCAGCATATCGGCGCTGTTTTGCGCATCCTTAGCCATGTCGGTACAGGGACGACAGTCACCGTCACTTTGAAGGGAAATGAGGCAAGTGATGCGAATTCTGATTTGCGATGATCAAGACATGATCCGGGAGGGATTAACCCTCATCCTGAATTCCAATGCGGAGTTCGAGGTCGTTGGAGCAGCGGAAGATGGCGCGCAAGCGATTGATCTAATCGAGCAGTCCGCGCCCGACCTGGTGCTGATAGATCTCAAAATGCCCATTATGGATGGCATTCAAGCAACCGAAAGCATCAAACGGCGCTTTCCTCAGGTCAAAGTGCTGGTGCTGACGACGCACAGCGACGATGAATGGCTGTTCGATGCCATCCGAAGCGGCGCGAATGGCTACCTCCTCAAGGACGCGCCTTCGGAGGATTTATTCAAAGCCATTCGGTCAGCGATGGCGGGCGATACTCCCGTTGACCCCAAGATGGCGCGCAAGCTGTTCGATTACGTATCACACCACAAACCGGAACCGGATGCGCGCTTCGTGAGCAGCCTCAATGTGCGCGAACTGGAGATTTTGCGCTTAATCGCGCGGGGCTTCACCAACAACGCGATATCGGAAACGGTGCATCTCTCCGAAGGCACAGTGCGCAACTATATCAGCACCATTTTCACCAAACTCAACGTGTCCGATCGCACACAGGCGGCGCTGCTGGCGCTGCGCTATGGGCTGGTCAACATCAGCGATTTGTAGCCATCAGACTTGCGATGAAGCAGGAGAGTGAACGAGAGTCATTCGAGCAGCCGAACGCAGTCGCCCGTGTCTGGTGCGAAAAAGCTGTCCATTCTCGCGCCTCGATCAAAATCCGATTCCGTCTGATAAGATGCTCCCGTTCATCTCTCAACTTGGTCGGCGCTCTATATGCTTTGGTACTCGTAGTTCAGCTCATGGGCCAGGGTGAGCGCGACATTGATCTGCGAATGGGCATCATCAAAGCAAGATGGATAAGTGTGATACGTCATAGCCTCTTGGACAGTTTGCAGTCGCATCTGCGAAAGAACCGGGAGGAATGGGATGCACCTAGAAGCCAGAGGAGAATGGTGAAGGCGTAGGTCAGAGATGCCGGGCACTTTGCAGTGCTTGGTCAATCACCGGCCAATACACCTTGTTCGCTTGACGCGGGCGACCTGCTATAGCCTGATTCACCAGACCTTCGATCACTCGCTGCCGCCACCGACTGAACCAGTTACGCACACAGGTGTTTGTTACCAACAACGCCGCACTGACTTCGCCGGTCGTTTGTCTCAATCCCAACATCCGAATGGCTGTGGTGCGTTCCACCACCTTCTCACGCTTGTCTGTGCGTATGATCTGCTCCAACTGTGCCTGTTCTTGATTTGACCCCAACGGGGTTCAAACCCGTGGCTTCGCCTTGAACAGGATGCGTATCAAGCGGCAGACTGGTCGCTGGATGTCGTCAACGTCAGCCCGCGCCGCTCATAAGCGCGTGCCAGCAGCAGGAAGCCGCCCACCGCCAGCAGCGCTGCTCCTGCGCCACCGTACCAGATCGCCGCGGGGGTCAGTGCGTCGCTGAGGATGCCGCCGACCACTGGGCCGATGCCCGCGCCGATGGTGAAGCAAACCGAGAGTGCGCCCATGTAACGCGCGCGCATCGCCGGGGGTGCCATGTTCGCGGCCAGGCCTGTCGCGGTGGGCGCGACCATCAGCTCGCCTGTTGTCAGCACGACCATGCCGAGGACGAAGTGCGGGAATTGGTTGGCCAGCCCGAAGATGGTCAGCCCGACGGCATAGAAGCACGCGCCGACGGCCATCACCAGCAGCGGTCGGAAACCTGTCGTCAGCCGCGTCATGCCGAATTGCAGTACGATGACCATGCCTGCATTGACCGTGAGCAGCAGCGCGTACTGGCCTTCCGGAATGGCGAACTGCTCGTTGGTGTAGACGGGTAGCAGCACGAACGTCAGCGCGACGGCGATTTCAATCAGCACGAAGGTGGCGATGAAACTCATGAAGCGGCGGTCACGCAGCAGCTCGCCATAGCCGCCAATGGATGCTTCCTCAGCCTGGCCGCGTTTGTGCTTCGGCAGTGTTTCGATGATCCACAACGTTCCAATGCCCGCCAGCAGCACATTGGCGGCAGCCGTCGTGATGTAGGTCAGCGCAGGCGTGCCCGCCAGGAAGTAACCGCTGAGGGCAGGGCCGACGGCAATGGCAACATTGGCAATCATACGTTGAAGGGCATAAGCCTTCGTGCGCTCTTCCGGCTCGACCAGATCGGCGACCATCGCGTAAGTGCCGACGAAGAACACCGGGTTGAGCGCGCCGTACAGCGCAATCAGCACGGCCCATTCCGGCAGGCTGTCCGCCGTCGTCATTGCCAGCAGCACCGCGCTGCCCAGCAGCAGGCTGATGATCATCGGCGGCTTGCGGCCAAAGCGATCCATCAGCACCCCGATGACCGATGTTGCCACCAGCCCGGCGACGGCTTGCAGCGAGATCAGCAGTGTTACACTGCTCAGTGGCGCATCCGTACTCTGGCGGATGAACAGCGTCAGGAACGGCCAGATCAGCGCCGCGCTGACTCGGTTGATGAAAAAGCCCGCGAGCAGTACCCAGAATGCGCGCGGGTAACGGTTGAGAAGCCCCATTTATGAATCCTGTAGTGCAGCTAATGTAGCAGCGAGGTCGGCGCACGCCTCGGCAGCGGTTTCGCGGTCGAGCGCCCTGCGGATCTGTGCACGGTCACGCCGGATACGCGCCAGCGCCCAACCTGCGTGCCCGCGCAGCAGTGGGCTGGCGTCGTCCAGCAGCGCTTCCAAATGCGGCACAACCTGCTCGCTGCCCCAATTGCCTGCCGCGATGCAGGCATTGCGTACCAGTCGCTCACGCCCGATACGCTCAATCGCGCTGCTAGAGTATCGCGCATGGAAGCCCGCCGCGTCGAGTGCCAGTAAGTCCACCAGAGGCGGCGCTGCCCGGTCCAGCGAATCGGGATGA
This sequence comes from Anaerolineae bacterium, assembly GCA_016788625.1. GTDB lineage: Bacteria > Chloroflexota > Anaerolineae > Aggregatilineales > Phototrophicaceae > CFX2. The sequence goes on along the minus strand of JAEUQX010000553.1, from coordinate 964 downwards.
AACGCGGTTTCTGCGGTCGGCAGGGCGAAGCGTTGAAAGGGGCATACATCCTGGCAGATGTCACAACCATAGACCCAGTTGCCCATCAATGGGCGCAGGTCGCGGGGTATCCAACCCTTATGCTCGATGGTCAGATAGCTGATGCAGCGCCGCGCGTCCAGCACATGCGGCTGTGGAAAAGCATCGGTCGGGCAGGCGGAGAGGCAGCGTGTGCAGCGCCCGCACATCGTCGCCTTGTTGGGTGTGTCGTACGCATCGAAGGTCAGATCAGTGAGGATTTCGCCCAGGAAAAATGTGCTGCCCCGGCGCGGATGAATCAGCATCGTGTTCTTGCCCGTGAAGCCCAGCCCGGCGAGGTGGGCATGGTCGCGTTCCAGCAGTGCGCCTGTATCCACGTAAACCCGCTGTTGCAGTGGCTGCCCGCTCTGCGCGCACAGCCATTCCGCCAGGGTTTCCAACCGAGGCGTGAGGATGTCGTGGTAATCCAGCCCCCAGGCATAGGCCGCGATACGCCCGCGCCCCGGGTCGTTCAGCGCTGCCTGCGGGACGACGAACGTGGCGTAATCCAGCCCGACGACGACCAGTGAGCGCACACCGGGCAGGATGACGTTCAGGTCGCGCCGCCGGGCGATACGGTCGGGGCGCGCCATGTAGCCCATGCTGCCGTGCATCCCGGCCTCGACCCAGCGCAGATAGGCGTCCAGATGCGCTGAGGGCAGGGCAGGCGTGACGCCAACCAGATTGAATCCTAGTTCCAGCGCCTTGCTTTTGAGACGGTTGACAGGGAAGGGCTGCATCCTGGAGTATGCTCAGACGCTCGCCGTAAAGGAGAACAGCATGGCATAGAGCAGCAGCACGACCAGCAGCCACATGCTGCCGAACGCCAGATCGCGATAAAAACGCAGCTTGCCGCGCCGACGCGCCAACAGCATCTCCGGGGCGCGGATGCGGTTGAGCGCGCTGG
>JAEUQX010000533.1 GCA_016788625.1 Anaerolineae bacterium | reverse complement strand
CATTTTCGGGAGGATATACGCTCAGCGCGCTAATCCACCCCTACACAGCACACCATGGCTACTCTGCCTCTGTGCCTCTGCGGTGAATTCGTTGTGGTTTCCCTCACCGTTCGTACACCGCCCGTGCCGCCGTCGCCAGCTAATCAACGCGATTGTTAAAAATGCTCGTCGAATGCCACTTCACCAACTTCCAGGTGATGGTGTGCCGATGCTGAGCCGCGTCCAACCGTTCCCACAAGTCCTGGTTCAGCACGGGTTTCTTGGCTGCCGTGCGCCAGCCATTGTTCACCCAGTTATCGATCCATTCGGTAATCCCGTTTTTGACATAGGTGCTGTCGGTATAAAACTCCACGTTGCACGGTTCTTTCAGCGCTTCCAGTGCCATAATCGCCGCCGTCAGTTCCATACGGTTGTTGGTCGTGCGCGGTTCGCCGCCGCTCAGTTCCTTTTCGTGGTCACCATAGATCAATACCGCAGCCCACCCGCCCGGTCCGTTCGGGTTGGGTTTCGCGCCGCCGTCGCTGTAAATCGTCACTTTGGGTTTCATCATCGCCGCGTCATTATCCTCTAGATACAAATCGTCCGCCAATACCAGCATGTCCATTTTCGCGAATTGCGCCAGCCCCGGAATGAGGAACACCCTACCCGCCGGGCGAATAGGGTGCTCGTATCCATTCGGAAAACGCGATTCAGATAGGCTTACTGCTTCAGGAAGTTCCGCAGCACCGTGTGCAGGATACCACCGTTGCGATAGTACTCCAGCTCAACAGGCGTGTTGATGCGGACATCCACCGTGAAAGTCTTCACCGAACCATCATCTGCCGTCGCCTTGACCGTCAGCTTCTGCCCCGGCTGCAGGCTGTCATCCAGCCCAACCAGCTCGAAGTGTTCCTTACCCGTCAGCCCCAGCGTATCCCAACCCTCGCCCGCCTTGAATTGCAGCGGCAGGACGCCCATCATCACCAGATTACTGCGGTGAATACGCTCGAAGCTCTTGGCGATGACAGCCTTTACGCCCAGCAGGTATGTACCTTTCGCTGCCCAGTCACGGCTCGACCCCATGCCATAATCCGCGCCCGCCAGGATGATCAGCGGCGTGCCCGCGTTGATATAGCGCATGGCCGCGTCGTAGATGCTCATCTGTTCGCCCGTCGGCAGATACATCGTCACACCGCCCTCGCTGCCGGGGATCATCTGGTTGCGGATGCGGATATTGGCGAACGTGCCGCGCGTCATCACACGGTCATTGCCGCGCCGCGTACCGTAGGTGTTGAAGTCAGCTTTCTCAACGCCCTTGCTGATGAGATACTCGCCCGCAGGACTCTTCACCGCGATGTCGCCTGCTGGGGAGATGTGGTCGGTCGTGATCGAGTCGCCGAACATACCCAGCACACGCGCTCCACTGATCGGCTGAATTGGCTGCGCGTCTGCCGAGAGGTTGACGAAGAAGGGCGGCTCCTGCACATAGGTGCTGCTCTCATCCCAACCGTACACGTCTCCGCCCGTGCTAGGGATAGCGTTCCAGTCGGCATTGCCCGTGTAGACGTTGCCGTACTGCGTCTGGAACAACTCCGGCGAAATCGACTGCTGCACCGTTTCCAGGATTTCCTGCTGGCTCGGCCAGATGTCGCGCAGGTAGACCGGGTTACCCTGCTTATCGACGCCCAACGGCTCGGTATTCAGGTCAATATCGACCGTTCCGGCCAACGCATAAGCAACGACCAGCGGCGGAGACGCCAGGTAGTTCGCCTTCACCAGCGGGCTGATACGTCCTTCGAAATTGCGATTGCCGCTCAGCACCGCTGCCGCGACCAGATCGCCTTCCTGCACGGCCTGCGCCACCTGCTGCGGCAGTGGCCCGCTGTTGCCGATGCAGGTCATGCAGCCGTAACCGACGGTGTGGAAACCCAGTTCTTCCAGGTAGCTGGTCAGCCCGGCCTTATTCAGGTATTCAGTCACGACGCGCGAACCGGGCGCGAGACTGGTCTTCACATACGGTTTGCGGCTCAGCCCCTTCTCGACGGCTTTCTTCGCCACCAGGCCAGCGCCGATCATCACAGAGGGGTTGCTCGTGTTGGTGCAGCTCGTGATCGAAGCGATGACGACGACGCCATGACCGACCTCTGCGCTGTGGCCGTTGTCACGCACAGTCGCCTTTCTGGTCACCGCGCCCTCAGCCAGCTCAAAACCGCGTTCCTTGATCGGAGCGCGCAGTGACTTCTCGAAGTTCGCCTTCATATCGCGCAGCAGCACACGATCCTGCGGACGCTTCGGACCAGCCATGCTCGGTTCAACCGTGCTGAGGTCGAGTTCCAGCACATCGGTGAATTCGGGATCGGGCGTCGCGTCCGTGCGGAACAGGCCCTGTTCCTTGCTGTAGGCCTCGACCAGCTTGATCAGCGCGGCATCGCGGCCTGTACGGTGCAGGAATTGCAGGGTCTCGGCGTCAACGGGGAAGAAGCCCATCGTCGCGCCATATTCGGGCGCCATATTGGCGAGCGTCGCGCGGTCGGGCAGCGAGAGTGAACTCAGACCCGCGCCATAGAACTCGACGAACTTATCAACCACACCCTTCTTGCGCAGCATCTGCGTCACGACCAGCACCAAATCGGTAGCCGTCGCGCCCTCGCGAAGCTGCCCGCTCAGCTTGAAACCGATCACATCCGGCATCAGCATGTAGATCGGCTGGTTGAGCATCGCGGCCTCAGCTTCGATACCGCCCACGCCCCAGCCCAGCACGCCCAAGCCGTTGATCATCGTCGTGTGGCTGTCCGTGCCCACAACCGTATCGGGCAGCGCGACTGGCTTGCCATCTTCATCGTTGAAAAGCTGGACAACCTTCGCCAGATACTCCAGGTTGACCTGATGCACGATACCCGTCGCGGGCGGCACAACGCGGAAGTTATTGAAGGACTTCTGTCCCCAGTGCAGGAATTCGTAGCGTTCGCGGTTGCGCTGGAACTCGAATTCGGAGTTGACGCGCAGGGCATCGCGCGAGCCAAAAGCGTCAATCTGCACGGAGTGATCGATCACCAGATCAACAGGCACAACCGGGTTGATCTTCCTGGGGTCGCCGCCCATACGAACCATCGCACTCCGCAGCGCCGCCAGGTCAACCACGCAGGGCACGCCCGTGAAATCCTGGAGGACAACGCGCGCGGGCTTGAAGGGGATTTCGACCTGCTGTGGCGCTTTGGCGTTCCAGCTCGCAATATTGACCACCGCGTCTTCATTCACCTGGAAGTTATCCAGGTTACGCAGCGCGTTTTCCAACATGATCTTCATGCTGAAAGGCAGCTTGTCGATATGCCCAATGCCCTTCGCGGTCAGCGCGTTGAGGCGGTAGATCACGGCCTCGCCGCTGCCTGTATTGAATGTGCCTCTTGCTCCGAAGCTATCCAGTATCTTTGCCATGCTGCTCTTACGTCCTCTCGCTTCATGTGGACAATGCAAACGTAAACACCCGGAGGTGCTGCACGTCGGTTACCGCTGGGATGCAGGGAATATACCCTCAGATGATTTGACGGGGATGGATTTTACCTGAAACGGCATCTGTTCGTCAGGATAACATTTTCAGGATACACTCTTCTGTATGAACACTCAACCGGAATGGATCGTTATTTACTCCACCCATGATTATGCCGAGGCGCACGTCATCGCTGGGCGCCTGCAGGTCGAAGGCATTCGCGCGATGGTGCATCAGCAGTCCGGCGCGGCAGCGTTCGGCATCACCGTCGGCATACTGGGCGAGATCACGGTGCTGGTACATCCCAAGGATGAAGAACGTGCGCTCGACATCCTCGAACCCGCTGAACCCGACGCACTGCCCGATACGCTCGACGATATTCATTACCACGTAGACGATGATCAATGATACGCTGACCGCCGTTCCCGGCATCCGGGTCGGGCACACTACGCATCTTGAAGGCGCGACGGGCTGCACAGTCGTGCTGTGCCCGGAAGGCACGGTCGCAGGCGTTGACCAACGCGGTGGCGCACCCGGCACACGCGAAACCGATCTGCTGCACCCAATGCACCTCGTCGAGCATGTTCATGCGGTACTGCTGGCTGGCGGGAGCGCTTTCGGGCTTGCCGCTGCTGATGGCGTTATGCGCTTTCTGGAAGAACGCGGCATCGGCTATCCCACGCGCGTTGGCCCCGTCCCGATTGTCCCTGCTGCCATCCTTTTCGATCTGACTATCGGTTCGCCCACAATCCGCCCGGATGCCGCGATGGGCTATGCCGCGTGCGAATTCGCCTCCGATGCGCCCGTCGCGCTGGGATCAGTCGGCGCGGGCACAGGCTGCCGCGTGGGCGCGCTGCAAGGCAACGAGTTCGCGACGAAAGGCGGTATCGGCTCGGCCAGCATCGATCTCGGCGATGGTCTCGTCGTCGCGGCGCTGATCGCTGTCAATGCCTTTGGGGATGTTGTCGATGAAGGTGGAAAGATCATAGCGGGGATGCGCGATGGCACAGGCGGATTCCCCGGCGTTTTGAATATGATGCGCTTCATGGCGCGCATGACCGAACCACCCGCATCCACCAGCGAGAACACCGTCATCGGCGTCGTCGCTACCAATGCCCGTCTGACCAAAGAACAGGTCAACAAGGTCGCCCAGATGGCGCACGATGGTCTTGCCCAGTCCGTGCGTCCGGCGCACACCATGTTTGATGGGGACACGATCTTCGCCCTGGCGACCGGCAGCATCCCCGCAAACGTCAATGTGATCGGTGCGTTCGCGGCAGAAGCAACTGCTCAGGCCGTCCGCAGCGCTGTGCAGCAGGCGACAAGCCTCGCAGGCGTCCGCTCGATCCACGATTAAAGCATATTAAACAACGCATATCGGCTGTTTAATAATCCATTGCTAACATTCTTCCAGAATGGATAAAGAAAGTGAATGTTACGCATGGCGAAAGTCCTCATCATTGAAGATGAATTAACCCTGGCGAACAATCTGGCCGACAAGCTGAAAAGTGAGGGTTTCTCGGTCATCACATCCCTCGACGGCGAAGAAGGACTTGAAAAAGTTCGCGGCGAACGCCCAGACCTGGTTGTACTGGACATCATGCTGCCAGGACTGGATGGGCTGAGCCTGTGCCGCATCATCCGCCGCGACTCTTCCACCGCGCACATCCCGATCATCATGCTGACCGCGCGTGGCACCGAGGTTGACAAGATTGTCGGCCTGGAAAGCGGCGCGGATGACTATGTAGTAAAGCCTGTCGCGTTGGGCGAATTTCTGGCGCGAGTGCGTGCGGTCATGCGCCGTGCCCCTGGTCGCCCCGTTCTACAAGACGAGATCATCTCCAACGATCTGCAAGTCAGCCTGACGGGACGGCGCGTCTACAAAGGCAGCGGCGAGGTCAAGCTGAGCAACAAGGAATTCGACCTGCTGGCCGAACTGATGCGCAATCGCGGTGTTGTGCTCTCGCGCGATCTGATTCTCACTAAAGTATGGGGTTACGACTATTTCGTCGATAAACGCACTGTTGATGTACACATTCGTTGGCTGCGGGAGAAAATCGAGGACGACGCTTCGAATCCGCGTCGGATTGTCACGGTACGCGGCGTTGGGTATCGTTTTGAAGGCTAACCTGTCCGTAGCTCTGGCACATTCCTGGGGTAAGATATGATTCAACGACAAGTACCAGAGAACGTGGCGGTCGATATGGAAACGATACTAATCATCGAAGACGAACAGATCCTGGCTGAAAGCCTCTCAAAACGTTTGCGTGACGAGGGCTATACCGTCATCACGGCATCAAACGGAGAGGACGGGCTGGCGCGAGCACATGAGGAACACCCGGACCTGATCGTCCTGGATATCATGCTGCCCGGACTGGATGGACTGAGCCTGTGCCGCATCATACAGCGTGATGCCGAACTCGCACACATCCCCGTAATCATGCTGACTGCGCGTGGCATGGAAGTAGACAAAATCATCGGACTGGAGAGCGGCGCGGACGACTATATCGTCAAACCGGTCGCCCTGGGTGAATTTCTGGCGCGGGTGCGCGCGGTGCTGCGCCGCCTGCAAAAGCAGCCCACCATCAAAGACGAACTCACGTCGAATGATCTGCATATCAATCTGATCGGTCGTCGTGCGTATCGCAGCGGCGAAGAGATGCACCTGACCAACAAGGAGTTCGATCTGCTGGCCGAGCTGATGCGCAATCGCGGCGTGGTTATGTCGCGTGACCTGATTCTCACCAAAGTATGGGGCTACGACTGCTTTGTCGACAAACGCACTGTGGATGTTCACATCCGCTGGCTGCGCGAGAAAATCGAACAGGACTCATCTGAACCACAGCGCATCATCACGGTGCGCGGTGTCGGCTACCGTTTTGAGGGATAAACACAGTTCATGACAATCGATGAACGCGAACAGGAATGGGCGTACAAACAGGCGCTGATGCTAACTCTCGCCAACTGCTCATATGATGGACTGATGGTTCTCGACCAGGAATTCCGCATCATTGCCATCAACAACGCAGCGGAAGAACTCTTCGAGCGCCCGCGCCCGATAGGAGAAAGCCTGATCAGCGTGACGGACTCGTCCGAACTGGACTCGATGGTCAGAAACGCGCTGGCCTACCAGGAAGAAGCTTTCGAGGAACAATTCAGCTTCAACAAGCGGCATTACCGCGTTCGCGCGCAGGTCATCCCGCGCGAGGGCAACATGTTCATCGGGCTGGCCTTTCAGGACGTGACGGAACTGGTGCGGCTCAACCGCGCCCGCCGCGACATGGTGGCAAACATCTCGCACGAACTGCGCACCCCTATTGCCAATATCCGCCTGATCATCGACAGTCTGTTCCACGAGGATGACAAGCCCAAGCGCAAGCGCAGCATCAACTCGCTGCAAGCCATCGCCCGCGAAACTGACTCACTGCTGTGGATCATGCAAGAGATGCACGATCTCTCGATGATCGAGTCCGGGCAGGCGATTGTCCGCATGGTTGATGTGTCGCTGCGCGATCTGGTTCAAGAATCCGTCGAACGCATGGAAGAACAGGCTGCCGCCAAAAACATTCGCATCGTCCACGACATCAGTAAGAAGATGTGGGTCTGGTGCGATTGGGATCAGATTCGGCGTGTGCTGCTCAACCTGATTCACAATGCCATCAAGTGGTCGCCGAAAGGTGCGACCATCACCATCAACGCGACCAACGGCGGCGACGATGTGCGCGTTCAGGTGCTGGATGAAGGCCCCGGCGTGCCCGATGATCAGGTGGAACGCATCTTCGAACGCTTCTATCAGGTGGATGCATCGCGCTCTGGCAACGAAGGTACGGGCTTAGGCCTCGCCATTTGCAAGCACATCGTCGAAGCGCACGGCGGGCGCATCTGGGCAGTGGGCACCGGCACCAGCAAAGGTGGACACTTCGTGTTCACGTTGGGCAGCGCCGAGCAACCGTGAGAACCCATACCATTTCCGTTGCATTTCTAACGCGCTTTCCGTTATACTGACACTAACTGAATAGCAGACCTTCGGGGCAGGGTGAGATTCCCGACCGGCGGTAAAGCGCAGCAGTGCGCCAAGCCCGCGACCCGAGTCACCAATTCCCCTCACGCTCAACATCACCGCAACCGGGTTGGTGCATCATCGTTCCGGCGATGACGGTGGATCTGGTGCGAGACCAGAGCCGACAGTAACAGTCTGGATGGAAGAAGGTAGCAACCCACACTGAAGCCGCGCCTGTTGAGGTGCTGGTGGGTTGGTGTTCAATCCGTTCGCCAGGACAGGTGGCCGCTGTATTGTGCTCGCCTGACTGCTGGTGTTGGTTTGATTTTCATGCCCCGTTGTTCTGCCTCGTGCAGCAATGGGGTTTTCTATGCGTGAAACAGCCCTCTCGAAACCGGTTCTAAGTCTCCCCTCTAACAATCCACAGCGCACCTGGACTCTGCGAGTCACGCTGCGCCAGCTTGTGCCGCTGCTCTCGCTCGCCGGGCTGCTGGCAATCTGGCAAATCATCACCGGACTGGAACTCTATCCGGCCTTCATCATTCCGCCCCCTATCGCCGTTCTGGAGAAGTTCCAGGAGGTGCTGCTCAACGGGACGCTGGCTTACCACACCGGCACCACGATGGTCAGTATGCTCGCGGGGTTGGGCATTGGGCTGATGCTGGCCGTTATCCTGGGCTACGCCATCGCCAAAAACCCGCTCCTGGAAGAAGTGCTCTCGCCGCTCATCGTCGCGCTGCAATCCACGCCCATCGTGGCCTACGCGCCGCTGCTGGTAATCTGGTTCGGCAGCGGGCCGACCAGCAAGATCGTGACGAGCGCTCTGATCGTTTTTTTCCCGATGCTGATCAATACCATCGTTGGCATTCGGGGCATCTCCCCTGCCCTGCGCGATCTGATGCGTTCGATGCAGGCCACGCGCTGGCAAACCTTCACCAAGCTCGAAGTCCCGGCGGCCATGCCGGTGCTGATCAGCGGGTTGAAGATCAGCGCCACGCTGGCCGTCATCGGCGCGGTAGTGGGCGAATTCGTCAGCGCGAAGGCCGGGTTGGGCTTCCTGCTGAACCTGGCGCGCAGCCAATATGACACACCCTTGGTCGTCGTCGCCGTGATCACGCTGACGATCATCGCGCGCACGCTCTATGGACTGGTCTCGCTGCTCGAGCGGCGCATCCTGTCGTGGAAAACACGTTCTCGCTATGAATGAGATTTAGAAACGATCCATAAACCCCTGCCACCGCCTCACCGCCTATGTGTGCTGCTACACCGCTCTGCCTGGAGATGTGGCTGGGGAAGGTCATTGGATGGCCGCTTATTTGTAGGTTTGCTTTTACAACAATAGGAGTTCTGCACATGCTGCGTAAGGTTCTGAGTTTGTTCGTGCTGCTGGCGCTGAGCAGCACGGCCATACAGGCACAAGCCCCCGTTGATCAAACATTCTTCCTCACCTTCGTCCCCAACGT
>JAEUQX010000391.1 GCA_016788625.1 Anaerolineae bacterium | reverse complement strand
GGCAAATTGCGGAGTGGCGTGTTCAGAAAGTCCGGGCTGCGTTCAATCTCTTTGATAATCGCACTGCATGGCAGCGACTTGAGCCACGAGGCCGCCAGTTCCAGCGCCAACGGCATCCCTTCGAGAAACTGGCACAACTGGGCAACATGCACTCGCTCGACATCCAGCGAAAAATCGTGCTGTACGCGCCGCGCCCGTTCCAGAAACAACTGCACCGCCCCGTAAGTTTCGAGGTCGGGGTCGTCGGGGTCCGCCGGAAATGGCAGCCCTTGGACAGGATAGACCCATTCTTCGCGCAGGTTGAGGACTTCGCGCGAAGTCACCAGCAGCTTGATTCTGGAGTCACGCATCAGCATGTTCAGCAGGTCGGCGGAGTCGACCAGATGCTCGAAGTTGTCCAGCAGCAGGAGTAGTTCCTTGTCACGCACATAGTCCAGCAGTTCGTCGAGTTCATTGACCCCACGCAGCGAATAACGCAGAGTGCTGGCGATGGATGAAATCAGAAAACCCCCTGCATCGACCGGCTGCAACCCTACAAAATAAATACCATCGGCGAAGCTCGATGCATTATCTTTCGCGGCTTCAATCGCCAACCGGGTTTTGCCCGTTCCGCCAGGCCCCGCCAGCGTGATCAATCGGGAGGCAGGGTCGGTTAACAGGTGCCGCAGTTCAGATCGCTCTTTGTTTCTACCGATAAACGGCATCAACTCAACAGGAAAGTTGAACATTGGGCAATCATTTCAATTGGAATTATGCGTGACTGGGTATGGGGAATTATATAAGTGCTTATGCAAAAGAACCAGGGAGGGGGCCACCCACGCGCTCAGGATCATCGGCGGGTGAACCCATCAGAGAGGAGGCTTTGTACAAGGCTGGTGCGCCTTGTTGGTTCTGTGCAGAGGTTAAGGGAGAGGCGGTAGGCTGTCAGGATGCGCGGGCATCTTGACCCAGAAGATCGAGCCACCGCTGGCCGGGCATTCAAAGCCGACACTGCCATTCTGGATGCGTGCCAACTCGCGGGCAATCCACAACCCCAAACCGCTGCTGCTCTCGCCGCCCGTCGGTTTGTTGCTGAGCTTGCTGAAAGGCAGGAACAAAGCCGATTGCTCCGCTGCGGGAATACCAGGGCCTTCGTCCGCCACACTCATCTGTACCTGCCCGCCGCCGACGACTGAGGAGACGGTGACACACTTGCCGTGAGGGCTGTACTTGATGGCATTGCTGACCAGATTGCTGAGAATCTGATGCAGCCGTTGTGAATCGGCCAGCACGATGCCATCCGTAGCGCCGATGAGCAGCGTAACGTTCTTACGGGCGGCGGCAGCGCTGTATCGCGAAATCACTTCCCACACCGCGTCTTCGGCACTGATTGCCTCCAGTCGCAGTTCTTCCTGCCCGGTCTGCAAGGCGGACGATTCCAGATACTCCGCCACCAACTCATCCATATTGTTAAGTGTGTTCTCAATCGTATCCAGGGCGGCATTCACATCCGGATGATCATCCAGGATGCTGCGAAGATAGAAATGCGCGAGGCGAATGTTGTTGAGCGGATTCTTCAGATCATGACTGGCGATCTTCAGGAATCGATCCTGCATCTCGTACCCGCTCGTCAGGCGTGAAATCGCTTGCTGCCGTTCGTCCAGGCGGCGCTTGAGCGCGATCTGGCTGGCGATGCGGGCGCGGGCGACATCCAGGTCGAACGGTTTGGTGATGTAATCGTTTGCCCCTGCCTGCAGCCCAGCGACAATCTCATCGCTTTTCGCCAGTGCAGTCACCAGGATGACGGGCAAATCGGCGGTCTGTATGTTCGTGCGGATTGACTTCAATACGTCCATTCCGCTAACTTCCGGCATCATGATGTCCAGCAGCACCAGATCGAAGCTGTGCGCCGCGATCTGTTCGAGCGCCTCGGCGCCACTGCGCACACAGGTGACGTCATTCTGAGCTTGCACCATCAGTTTGAGCAGTCCCAGAACATCTGCGTCGTCATCAACGATCAGGATATGGGGGCGACGGGCAATCTGTGTTTCGTTCAACATGTGCATCGGCAAGGCAAACATAGGCTGGATAGATGAGATTTCGAGCAGATCGCGCATCGTAGTCCTTTCGATGGATGGACGCGCAAGATAGAATGGTGTGTTAATTTCACTTTAATTCTAACTCTATTCTTGATTGGTCGTCAATCTAGGAAAATTGGGAAATTCATACATTTCGTGAATAGTTAGTGAATACACAATTTGCGCACATATCGTTTTTTGCTATCGTATCCAAAAGATACGAGAAGGTGTTATGGAATGGCCGTCCCGCGCAAACCGAAACTCCTCTATCAGATTACCATTGAACGCAAGCGTTTTGTACGCCGTCTGCTCTGGTCACTGCTGGCCACTGTCTGTGCTGTCGGCGCGTTGGTCGCCCTCACGGTAGCACAGACGCGCGGCATTGCCGACGCCACTCTGATACAGGTCGGGGTTATCATCGCCATCGTGGTGATCATTTTGTTCGTGCTGCGCACGCTGGTCAGCCTGTGGATGGCACTGCGGCGGCGCACCGAGACAATCCGCCTGTTTGACAAGGGGTTGGTCTGGTCACGCAAGGGCAGTGAACAGCAGTACGGCTGGTCGAAGGTCAGCAGCTTTCGCGAAGGTGGGCGCGGCCTGTACCTGGGGCGTCGCGTGCTGCTGCAATGGGGCGCGCACCGACTGGAGATGGACGATGGCGCGGTCTTTCACTTCACAGGTGCACATGGCGATCTCCGCCAATTGGGCAAACTGCTGCGTCGCCCCGCCGCGCACTTCACCGGCATGATGATCGGCGCCACGCTGCGCCGCGAACAGCCCGTGAAACTGCACCGCCACCTGACCGCCTGGCCGGGTGGGTTGGAAGTCGGTAAGGTCGAGATTCCCTGGTCAGAGGTAGACATCCGCCTGAACAACCAGCACATCAGCATCTTCCGGCAAATGCCCAATGGCAAATTCCGTAAAGTACGCTCTTTCGATATGCGCAGCATCAACAACGCGGGCGGTTTCCTCGATGTGGCAGCGGCTACCATCCGCACGCACCAAAGTGACCGTTTCCAAAAACAAGCTGCAGCGGAGACTAGCGGACAACCCGAACAGAAGAGTCGTCAGAGCGGCTTCGGTCGGGGCGGAGTGTGATTATGAGCCATGCTGCCATCCTCAGCCGTCACCGTCTGCCGCAGCGATACCGGGTTGCCCTGACACTGCTGTGGCTGTTGCCAATCTTCGTTTTGCTACTGGCGCTGCTCATCGCGCACGGCCCATCACCCGCCCTGCTCGACCCGCGCCTGATGCTCCTGCTCATGTTGATGACCCTGCCCGCCCTTTACACCTGGCGCGAAGGCGTCGACCTGCTGAAGGACGGCATCGTGGTACGCGTACATTGGCCACGCCGTTATGCCTACAGCGAACTGGACAACTGGTACTACGACGCCCGCCCTGACCGGCGCGTATTGACTGTGTGGGACTGCGCTGGGCGTAAGGCGCTGGAATGCAGGGCAGTGCTGACCGATTGGCCGCTGCTGCTGCGCGCTCTGGACGACCGTCTGCGTTACCGCAACTGGCCATACTGAATGCAACCCTACATCACGCTTTCAAGCAACTTTAACGACACCGTGTTACGATTACGTTGTCGTTCAATGGATCAGGAATGCGGCCATGCTCGAACGTGAGCAGCTCGAACAGGCAATAGCAGCACAGGAAGCGCTGCGCGGTACATTGGGCGATGTCGTCGTTGATGCGACCATCGCTATCCTGCGCGAACGGCTGACTGCCCTTGTTTCCCACGCAACACACGAACAGCGCAAACTGGTCACGATCCTCTTTGCCGACACGGTGTCGTCCACTGCCATGTCGGAGAAGCTGGATCCCGAAGATGTGCTGGAAATCATGGATGGCGCGCTGCGGGCGTATACCGACGCCGTTGCCGAACTGGGTGGAACCGTCGCGCGCCTGATGGGCGACGGGCTGCTGGCCTTCTTCGGCGCGCCAATTGGCCGCGAAGATGACCCGGTGCGGGCCGTGCGCTGCGGGCTGGCGATCACCCGTGCCGCGCAGATCTATGCCCAAACTGTTGAGGAACGCTGGGGCGTAAGCGGTTTCAATGTGCGTGTTGGCATCAACACCGGACTGGTGGCGCTTGGTGAGGTCGGCGGCTTTGGTGGCTCGGAGTGGACGGCGATGGGCGATGCCATCAATCTCGCCAGCCGTCTGGAGAGCGCTGCCCCGGTTGGCGGCGTGCTGATCTCGCACGACACCTACCGCCATGTGCGTGGTCTATTCGAGACGCGCACGCTCGACCCGATTCGCCCGAAAGGCAAGTCCGAACTCATTCAGGTATACGTCGTCGAACGCGAGAAACCCCGTACCTTCCGGGTGACCACACGCGGCGTCGAAGGCATTCAGACCCGTATGGTCGGGCGCGACAGCGAACTGCACCAGATGCAGTCGATCTTCAATTGGGCGATGGAAGAGGGCGAGACTCAGATTATCACGATGGTGGGCGAACCAGGCGTGGGTAAGTCGCGCCTGCTGCGCGAATTCGACCACTGGATCGATGAACTGCCTCAGAGTGTGCTGCACTTCACCGGGCGCGCGACGACCGAGATGCTGCACTCGCCTTATGCCTTGTTCCGCAACGTGCTGGCCTTCCGCTTCGACATCCGTGACAGCGACAGTGTGGCGACCGTGCGCGAGAAATTCGAGCAGGGTGTAGCCGAGTTCATGGGGCTGAACAGCGCGCGCAAGGCACACTACATCGGCAACCTGATCGGTTTTGACTTCGGCAGCAGCGACTTCCTGCGCGGCGACGATCCCGATCAACTGATTCAACTCGGTCAGTATTACATCACAGAATTCTTCGCGGCGGCCACGACGAATGCGCCGACCGTGATGTTCCTGGATGACATCCATTGGGCGGATGATAAGTCGCTCGATCTGGTCAACCATATCGTTCGCTCACGGCGTTCGATGCGAATGTTGATCGTCTGCCTGCTGCGGCCTGCGTTCTTCGAACGGCGCGAGCCATTGTGGGATGCGCGGCATGAATTTCACACCGCCATCGAACTGAAGCCGCTCACCCGCGCTGATACCGAGCAGCTCGTGCGTGACATCCTGTGGAAAGTCAACGACCTGCCCGCCGAACTGATCGACCTGATCAGCAACACCGCCGACGGCAATCCGTTCTATGTCGAAGAACTCATCAAGATGCTGATCGACGACCGCGTCATCTGCAAAGACCCGGATACATGGTGGATTGATGCCGGGCTGATGACCGACCTGCGTATCCCGCCCACCCTGACGGGCGTGTTGCAGGCACGCTTGGATGCGCTGCCACCGGACGAACGCAGTGTGCTGCAACGCGCATCAGTCGTCGGGCGCATCTTCTGGGACAGCGCGGTCAAGAACCTGCAGGCAGAGGACGATGAACCTATCGAGGATGTGCAAAGCGTGCTGAACGCGCTCGAACGCCGCGATCTGATTCGTTGGCGCGGACAATCGACCTTTGCCGAGTCGCAGGAATACATCTTCAAGCACACCATCCTGCGCGATGTGACCTATGAGAGCGTGCTGCGCCGCCTGCGCCGCATCTATCACGCCCAGGTCGCGGACTGGCTGGTTGAACGCAGCGGCGACCGTGCCAACGAATATGTCGGACTGATTGCCGAGCATTACGACCGTTCCGGACAGTCGCAGAAAGCGCTGACCTATCTCAACCGCGCCGCCGAACAAGCGCTGGCGATCAGCGCCTATCGCGAAGCTATCTCACTGTTGGAACGCGCGCTGGCGCTGCTCGGCGATGCCGACATCCCTGACCACAAGCTGCACGAAGCCCAGATATTGCTGCAACTGGGACAGGCGCAGCGCGGGCTAAGCGCGTATGCTCAGGCAAAAGAGTATTACGAAAAGAGCCTGGTGCTGTTCGTCGAGTGTGCCCACAACGAAGGCATCGTCAAGGCGCTCTACGAACTTGGCTGGCTGGTCGGCTACATTCTACGCCAG
Organism: Anaerolineae bacterium; assembly: GCA_016788625.1. GTDB lineage: Bacteria > Chloroflexota > Anaerolineae > Aggregatilineales > Phototrophicaceae > CFX2. The sequence goes on along the minus strand of JAEUQX010000391.1, from coordinate 5,769 downwards.
TACGACGAGGGCGAGCAATACATCCAGGAGTCACTGGCGATTGCCCGCAGCGTCAACGACAAGCGTGGCATCGCCTGGGCGCTGAACGGCATCGGCGTGATGGCGCACTGGCAGGGGCGGCACAACGAGGCCATCCAGCGCTACCAGGAGTCGCTGGCCATCGCGCGCGAAATCGGCGATATGACGCGCATCGCGGGCGGGTTGAACAACTTGGGCCTGACCAAGGGCGAACTCGGCCAGTATGACGAGGCCAAAGCCTATCTGGAGGAAAGCCTGGCGCTCTCGCGGCAGATTGGCCGCCGCACGGCGATCACCAGCGCACTGAACAATCTGGGCAGCCTGGCGCGCGCGCAGGGGCAGCACGAAGAAGCCCGCCGTATGTTCACCGAGGCGATGGCGATACATCGCGAAATTGGCGACCGAGCAGGCGTGGCGATTGGCATGTGGAGCCTGGGCACGCTGGCGCGGGTACAGGGTGACTATGCCGAAGCGCGCCGCTGCTACAGCGAGTCGCTGGTCATCTCGCGCGAGATCGGCTTCCCGTCCGGCATTGGCTCCAACCTGGAAGATCTGGCACTGGTGGCGCGTTTGCAGGGCAACTATGCCGAAGCGCGCCGCTACCTGGAAGATCATCTGACCTTGGCGCGGGAATACCATGACAGCAACGAGATCGCCAACGCGCTGCTCAACCTGGGGTCTATCGCGCGCATTCAGGGCAATTTCGACGAGGCGCGTCAGTTCCTGGAAGACAGCATCGTGATGAATATGGACAGCGGCAACCGTCGTGGCATTGCCCGCGCCATGTATTACCTTGGCGATACCGCGCTGGCACTGCGAAATTACGACGATGCCCGCCGCTACTATGGCGATACCCTGCTCATCTACCGCGAATTCGATAACCGCACAGGCATTATCCTGGCGCTGGGCGGCCTGGGTGATGTGGAGGCGACAACGGGCAACTACGACGAGGCGCGCCAGTTATTCCACGAGGCATTTACGCTGGCCTCGGCGGTGCGCGATACGCCGCTGACGCTGTGGATACTGGCCGGGATCGCCTCGCTGCTGGCGCTGGAAGGCGAAGACGAACGCAGCCTGGAACTCGTCGGGCTGGTCTTCAACCACCCGGCCACCTCGCAGGAGGCGCGCGACAAGGCCAAAGGCGTACTCGTTGACCTGCGTGCGCGGCTGAAACCTCACGAGTACAGCGCGGCGCTCGAACGCGGCAAAACGCTCGTTCCGGCAGCCGGACAGCGCCCGCTGGAGGCCGACAAAGACCGCTGGCCGACTCTGCTGGCGTGATCAGGGTTTGATCACCACCTTCAGCACTTCGTCGCGGCTGTCGCGCACCATCTGCATCGCCTCCGGCAGCTTGTCCAGCGGCATGACGTGCGAGATCACCTGCTGGCTGTCCACATGGCCGTCGCGCAGCAGCCCCAACGCCATCGGGAAGTAGAGCGCGGGCGCGGCGTGCGAGGCGCGCAGTTGCAGCTTCTTGAAGTGGAAGTCGTTCACGTCAAAGCTGATCGTGGCTCCTGCGCCATATTCGATCCCGATGAACGACACGATGCCGCCGTAATTCATCACGGGCAGCGCTTCGGTAATGGCCTGCACCGACGCCGACACCAGCGCGCGGTCAACACCGCCTTTGCGAAAGGCAATCTTGTGCAATGGCGTCTCGCGCGTCGAGATCACGGTATCCGCGCCGAGCGCCTTCGCAGCCTCCGCCCGCCGACCGCCGGAGCGATTCACGGCGTAGATATGCGCCGCGCCGCGCATCCGCATCAGCGGCAGTGCCATCAAGCCGATTGGCCCCAGGCCGAGCGCCAGAACTTCATCACCTAATGCGATGTCGGCCACGCGCACCAGATCAACCGCCACGCCGAGCGGTTCGGTCAGACAGGCGGCTTCCGGGCTGATGCCGTCGTAAGGCACGAGGCATTCTTTGGGCGCGAGGATGTACTCGGCAAAGCCCATCGTCGGGTTGCGCCAGAAGTTATTGCCACGATTGCACAGGTCGCTGCGCCCGTTGCGGCACTGCTCGCACGTCCCACAGTACGAACCGCTCTCCAGCACCACACGGTCGCCTTCGCGCACCGATGTGATGCCCCTACCCACCTCGACCACGACGCCCGCGACCTCATGGCCGAAGCCCTGCCACTCCGTCGCCAGATGGTTGGCGTAATGCATGTCCGTGCCACAGATGCCGCACGCATCCACCTTGACCAGCGCCCAGTCGTCGCGCACCTGCGGTACAGGGACTTCTTCCAACTTGAACTGAAACGGCAGTTTGACAAAACCAGCCAGCATCTTTTTGCTCATGGTGATCTTCCCAGCGTAAATCGTTCGATAATGTCTGGCCGTGCGCCAGAGCGAAACCAGGCGTTTTTTCATAGAACCCCCGTCAGGATTATCGCCCGCGCCGGAAGATTGTGCCAGAGCAGCGCAGCTTGTGGCGCTATGCAACACTCATATGATATGAGCGATAATCTGTGAACTGACCCGCAGCATCACAAAGGGAGACTCGCATGAAAAACCCCGCTCTGGCCTCCATCGTGTTTGGCATTTATGCGCTTGCTATGGGCATTGGTTTCACAGTCGCCCCCAATATGCTCCTGTCCATTTTCAGCATTCCAGCGACAATGGAGGTCTGGATTCGGGTCGTCGGCCTGCTGGCATCGGTCATCGGGATCTACTATCTGTATGCGGGCCGCAGCAATGACCTGCACTTCTTCCGCATGTCGGTGATCGGGCGCACGCTGTTCTTCGTCGGCATGACGGCATTCGCCCTGCTCAATCTCGGCCCGACGATCCTGATTGCCTTCGGGCTGGTCGATCTGCTGGCCGCCGCGTGGACAGCCTATGCGCTGCGAGCGAACGGGGAACTGAAGTTCTAAGCCGTATCAGAATAATGATGCTTTGGATGTGCTGTTTTTGCCTGGGGTTGCGCTTGAGGAAATCGTTCATGGGTCAAGTCACCATTTTGCAGAACTTAACCCATGAACTCTTTTTTCTCCCTTACACCGCGCTGCCCTTGAAACTGGTGGAGCGTGTACGGGGCGGAGCGAGCGTGAGGGATGAAGTTCTTAATCTCCTGGCACCTGCTCATCTTCCAGAATCACGGTCGCGTTCTTGCGCTCGTGAATGGCTTCCAGCATGTCCTCGATGCGGCTGAACTTCAGACGAGGCGCGCCGCGTACCAGTCCGTTCTCCTGCTCGATTTCATCCAGGATCTGCCAGTCTTTGTACGTGACATAGTTTACGCCGCTCAGCAGCGCCTCGACCGCCGCACGGTTAGGCGCTTCCGGTAGCATGAGCTTGCCCGCGCGCAGGTCTTCCAGCAGCATTTCGACCGTTTCAACCGAGTCGGGCTTATTGGTGCCGATGATGCCCGATGGCCCGCGCTTGATCCAGCCCACGCAGTAATCACCGGGCACCGCTCCGCCATCTGCGCCCTGCACGCGCCCCTTGTCATTGGGGATCGTGCCGCGCTTGTGGTCGAACGACACGCCGGGCAGCGGGACGCCGTGATAGCCGACTGAGCGGAAGATCAGCCCGACCGGGATTGTCTCGTGCTGACCGGTGGCGCGCGCTTTCAGGTTGCCTTTGTCGTCTGCCACCAATTCATTTCTGACGATGGTGATTGATTCAACCTTGTCTGTGCCGTTGATCTGCGTTGGCGATACCAGGAAACGCATCACAATCCTGCGCGCCTTGCCAGAATCCGGCTGCTCGCTGTAGTGCCTGAGAATCTCGACGTTCTTGCTGGCAACCTTGTCTTCGCCAGAGTCAATGAATTTCTGGCTGTGCGGATCAAGCTGAACTTCTTCCGGCGCAACGATCACGCTGGCGTTGTGTAGTTCGCCCAGCTCCTTGATCTCTGGGTTGGTGAAGGCGGCCTGTGCTGGCCCGCGCCGTCCCAGGACGTAGATGTTCTTCACGCGGCTGTGGCGCAGCGCTTCCAGCGCATAATCAGCGATGTCGGTCTCCATCAGTTCTTCCGGCGTGCTCGACAGGATGCGGATGACATCCATCGCGACATTGCCCAGGCCAATCACTGCGACATTTTCTGCCGTCAGGTCGAATTCACAATCTGCGAAATCCGGGTGAGCGTTGTACCAGGCGACGAACTCGGTAGCGGCGTGGCTGCCAGGCAGGTCTTCACCGGGGATGTCCATACGGCGGTCGGTCTGCGCGCCGACGGCGTAAATCACGGCGTGGTAATGCCTGGCGATGTCCTGGCGAGTGATGTCCGTGCCAAATTCGACATGGCCGTAGAAGCGGAAATTGGGGTGCGCCGCGATACGATCATAGGCTTTCGTCACCGACTTGATTTTCTGATGATCGGGTGCGACCCCGCCGCGTACCAGTCCATATGGCGTGGGCAGGCGGTCAAACATGTCCACTTCAACAACCAGATTCGATTGTTTTAACAGATGATCTGCTGCGTAGAAGCCGGATGGTCCAGAGCCAATGATGGCTACGCGGAGGGGAGTGCCTTGTGTGCCCAGTTCTGCTGTCATAGCAATGTCCGGATACCTCGCTCGTTGTGCGCTATTTCACGAATGAGTATAACACAGCCCGCTATGACCAAGAATTTGGAAATGGTCGAGGGTTTGTGAGTGGCGTTATGCCTCTGGCGGCTCGACTGCCGACGCGATCAGTTGGAAGTATTTGAGGCTGGAGAGCATACTCTCGACCTCATCCATCTCCAGCGTCATGGTCGGCGGAGCGCTGAGTGCGCGCAATTGGGGCAGAATCCGGTGGTAATCCAGCACACCATTGTCAAAGGCCTGATGCACGTCAATCTTGCCATTGTTGTTGTTCATATGGCTGTGGACGAGCAGAGGTTCCAGCGCTTTCAGCCAGCTCTCGAACGGGACTTCGCCAAAGAGGTGCGCATGGCCGACATCCAGGCAGGCGCGCAGGTGCAGGTTATTGATCGCTTTGAGGACATCGGCGATGATATTGGGATCATATTCCCACATGTTTTCGACGGCCAGGGTGACACCGTGCTGCTGGGCGAATTCGGCCATCGGCCCCCAGAAATCCACGTTGCGGGTGTGCCAGGCGCTGCGGTACTCGTTGGTGTGAATGGCGGCGATGAAGTTGGCGTGGAAGACGATGACTTCCGTGCCCAGCTCCGCGCCGATCTGGATGGCCTGCTGGTAGCGTTTAATCACAGCCTGGTTAATCTTGCTGTCGGGGCTGCCCGGTGCCATATCCATGAACGGACCATGCATGGCGAGTTTTCCCGGCACACTGCGAAGCTGAGCGCGATAGGCTTTGACCAACGACTTCCACTCTCCGTCCAGCACATCGGGGAAGGCGAAGGTCATCACCTCAATGCCCAACCCCTGTTCCTGTGCTACCTGTACACACTGGTCGAAGTTGCGTTTGCTCGCGCTTAGTAGTACCTGGTCACTCACCATTGCACCTATATTCATCCACATATCACTTCAGTCTACAATAAATCGCGCAGCCGTATCAATCGAACATGGGCGTGTTTTACAGGTTATTTACTTTTCGGTAATGATAAAGATTTGGTAGGGTTTACGCAGGGTTTGTGATCTGTTACGGCGCTGCTGTCACGTTTGCGGCCGCGCGCGCCAGAACCCAGCGATCATGCAGCCCCCACAATACGATCGTGGTGAATGCGAAGCAGTAAACAGCCAGGTAGGGCGCGATCGTGGGGCTGGTCTTGAGAGCAATCACCACGCCGCCAAGTGCATAGAGCGCCAGCAGCAGCTCAACGCCGATGCCGGGGTCATG
>JAEUQX010000517.1 GCA_016788625.1 Anaerolineae bacterium | reverse complement strand
TGTCAGCATGAAACCGAGAGTAATCCACAAACGCCACATAGGTCTTCCTCCTGAACCAGAGTGATCATACACCCAGGTGAATGAGCAGCTATCGATTGGTCAGAACAACGTCGGTTTAGCGCAGCCCAACCATCTATTTCCGTTAACAGAAAACAAACCATTTGCTCTTTACAGCACCCCTTGAGGACGTTAAGATCAACACGTTCCTAACAAGCGAGGCCTTGAATGTTGACCCCGATGTCACCTGTTCTGCGCGTCGCCACCCTCACCGTCGTCCTGGTCCTGTTTTTCACCTCCAGTTCGCCGCCAATCTCTGCTGCTCCGCTGGCTAACCCGCTTCGCCTGGGCGTGCTGGGTGACAGCGGCAGCGACGAGTATCGCGGCACGGATAATCGCGGCGGCGCATACGCCAGCGTCACCTTCAACTGGGTCGAACAGCTCGCCCGTGTGCGCGGCGTCAATCTGGGCGCAGTGGGCAATTGGGGCGAACCCCGCCGTTTCGGCCTGGAATACAACTGGGCCCGCACCGCGGCCAACGCCGCCGACATGATCACGCAGCGGCAGCATACCGGACTGGCCGCCCAGATCGCTGCGGGCAAGATCGACGTAGCCATCATCAACATCGGGTTCAATGACTTCGCGCCTTACCGCCCCGACGGCTATATGCCGATTTATGATGGCCGCCTGAGCGGGGCACTGCTGCAAGCCAAAATCGACGCGATTGTCGTCAACATCACGACGGCGGTAGATACGCTGCGGGCGGCGCGGCGCATCCCGGTGATCGTCTCCACCATTGGCGACTGGAATTTCAACCCGGCTGTAGCGAACAACCCGAACTTCAGCGACCCGGTCAAGCGCCAGCGTGTTTCGGACGCCATCGCGCGCACCAACGCGGGCATCCTGGCGATGGCGAATCGGCGCGGACTGACCATCTTCGATGCGGCGGCGTTCCTGGACGGGATTATGCAGCGCCTCCGCAACGGGACGATCAACGTCGGTGGCCAGCTCATCAACCCGTTCGCGACAGGGGACGAGCCGCATAATGGCATCCTGAGTGACAGCATCCATCCGGGCACAGTCATCGGCGGTCTGCTCGCCAACCAGTATCTGACGGCGATCAACCGTGTCATTGACCCTGACATTATGCTGATGAGCGACTGGGAAATTCTGCAATCGGCGGGTTTGACCGGTTCCCCAGCGAATCAGGCACCCGTCGCGCTGAACGATAGTTACACGACTGCTGAGGATGTCAGCCTGAGTATTGCCGCGCCGGGCGTGCTGACCAATGACAGCGACCCGAACCGCGATCCCCTGCAGGCGGTGCTGGTCAGCAATGCGACCAGCGGATATGTGGAACTAAGCGCTGACGGCTCGTTCGTCTACCGTCCGCTCGCTAACTTCAGTGGTCGGGCCAGCTTCACCTACAGCGTGAGCGATGGCCGCCTGACTTCGAGCAGCGCTACCGTCAGCATCACCATTAGCGCTGTGAATGACCCGCCTTATGCCGGATCTGACACTTTCACGACACGCAGCGGCATTGCCATCACCATCGCGGTCAGCAGCCTGCTGGCAAATGACCTCGACATTGATGGCGATAGACTCAGTGTGAGCAGCGTGGGCAGCCCAGAGCAGGGCACGCTGACGCGCAGAGGCACAGATTATATCTATACACCCCGCGCGGGATATGTGGGCGATGATCGTTTCCGTTATACAGTCAGCGACGGAAAAGGAGGAATGTCGTCCGGAATCGTGAGCATTGTCATCTCTTGAGTGGATTAATATCAAGGATAAGACGAATTTAACCGTACATTAATTTACTATGCCGGACTTATCGGCTAGTATTTGCCCATCTGTGATCAACCCAGGAGGGCAGTGTGATGCAACGCTCACGACTCTGGCTTTCCGTCGGTTTTAGCTTCGCGCTTCTTTTAGCGCTTATCGGGTCGTCCACGCGCATCACCTACGCGCAGTTCCAGCCGCTTCGCATCGGCATTATGGGCGACAGCACCACAGATGAATATCGTGGCACAGACAATCGCGGCGGAGCCTACGCCAGCGTCACCTACAACTGGCTTGAACAACTCGTCCTCAAACGTGATGTTTATGTCGGCCCCTGGGGCAATTGGGGCGATCCCCGGCGCACGGGCTACGAATACAACTGGGCACGCAGCGCCGCGGTCGCCCAGAACCTGCTGACGCAAGGGCAGGCTGTGGGGTTGGCCTCTCAGGTTGGCGCGGGCAAGATTGATCTGGTCATCACCTGGGTGGGCAACAACGACTTTGCCCCATACAACACCAGCAGCGGCTACGAGCCGATCTACAACGGCACGCTCTCCGGCACAGCGCTGGACACCAAGATCAACGATCTGGTCAGCTACATCGCCCAGGCGGTCGATACGGTGCGCGCTGCCCGCGTAGTGCCGATGATCGTTGCGACCATCAGCAACTGGAATCTCAGTCCGGGTGTATTGGGCGACCCGCGCTTCCAGGATCCGGCCAAGCGCCAGCGTGTGACCGACGCGATCAACCGCGCCAACCAGGGCATTATCGCGATGGCGAACGCGCGTGGTATGGGTATCTTCGACTCGGACGCCTTTACGAATTCGCTCCTGCCGCGCGTCGTCAATGGCTTTCTGAACGTGGGCGGCGTGCAGATCAACGTCTTCGGCGTCGGAGACAACCCGGTCAACGGTATCCTGGGGGACGGCATTCACTCCGGCACGGTGCTGGGCGGCCTGCTCGCCAATGAGTACGTGCGTATCATCAACACGCTGCGTGACCCGGATATCCTGCCTTTCAGTGAGCAGGAAATCCTGGCTACGGCAGGTCTGGCAGCTTCACCCAATGCCGCGCCGGTCGCCAATGATGACAACCTCACCACTACGACGAATACCGCGCTGGACATCGCCTATACGACGCTGCTCGCCAATGATACCGACGCCAACGGCGACCTGCTGAATATCACCAATTACACGCTGGCGCTTTACGGTTCGCTTACGCAGCACGTCAGCGGCTGGATTTATACGCCGAATCCTGGCTTCAGCGGGCAGGACAGCTTTACCTACACTGTCAGCGATGGGCGCGGCAGCAGCGACAGCGCGACCGTGCGCATCACCGTCAGCCCGCCGAATGTACCCCCGATCGCCAACGACGACAGCTTCGGCACCGCTTATGAGACCAGCCTGGCGATCAGCAGCGCACAGCTTTTGGCGAACGACAGTGACCCGAACAATGACGCGCTGAGCATCACAGGCGCAACCAGCCCGGCATCTGGCACGCTGACCCCGGTCACGGATGGTTTCAATTACGTGCCAAACGCGGGTTTCAGCGGTGCGGACAGCTTCAGCTACACGATCAGCGACGGACGCGGTGGAACGGCCAGCGCTACTGTGACGATCACGGTTGGCGGGCCGCCACCACCGAACACGCCGCCCGTCGCCAATAACGACAGCTTCAGCACCGCCTACGAAACCGCGCTGGCGATCAGTAACGCGCAGCTTTTGGCGAACGACAGTGATGTGGACAACGAC
>JAEUQX010000509.1 GCA_016788625.1 Anaerolineae bacterium | reverse complement strand
TGTAAATCTGGTTGACGTACCATTTCACCGTGCTGAGTTCGACCGTCAGCCGCCGGGCGATCTCCTTGTTCGACAGACCCTCGATGATCAGCGCCAGGATGTCCTGTTCGCGCGGCGTCAGCAGTTCAACCAGCGAGGTTGAGGCACGGTTCATGCCGGCGGCCTCGCGGAAGTCGGCGGCGAAGGCCAGCGCATCCGGGTGGCGCTGCTCCGGGTTCTTGGCGGTCGCCTTCTGGATGACGCGATTGATCGCCTCATTCAAACCAGGTTCAAAAGTGGTAATCTCCGGCAGCGGGTCATTGATGTGCTTATACAGCCGCTCGATGGGCGAGACATTCGCGAAGGGATGTTCCCCGGCGATCATCTCATAGAGCGTCACGCCCAGGCTGTAGATGTCCGTGCGCGGCGTGACCGGTTCGCTGCGCGCCTGCTCCGGCGAGATGTAGTCCAACGACCCCATGATCGCGTCCTGTTGGGTGTGGCTGCTGGACACGTTGAGGTCTTTGGCGATGCCGAAGTCAGTCAGGTAAGCGTTGCCGTCTTCGTCTAAGAGGATGTTGCCCGGTTTGATGTCGCGGTGGATGACGCCGCCCCGGGGCGCCAATGAGAGCGCCCCGGCGATCTGGTCGAGCAGCAGTGCCGCCGCGCGCAGTTCAAAAGGGCCACTTTGCAGCGCATCGCGCAGACTGCCGCCGCGCAGCAGTCGCATGACCAGGTACGCGCCGTCCGGGTCGCGCCAATAGTCGTAGAGCGGCGTGATGTGTGGATGTTCCAGCCGGGCGACGAGCTGCGCTTCGCCCTCGAAGCGGCGGATGAAATCGATCTGGTTCGCCATTTCGGGCAGGATGATCTTGATGGCGACCTCGCGCCCGACAGCAGCCTGATACGCGCGGTAAACAGCGCCAAAGCCACCGGTCCCGATGCGTTCGCGCAGATCGTAGCCTTTGATGCGCTGTGCCTGTGGTGTGGACATGCTGATCTACCCCCATCTGTGCTGCGTAGATGCACACAGTATAGGGCAGAGCGGCGCGGCTGGAACACGCACCTAACTTTTTCCCACCCCTGTTATATGGGGCGGGGCTTAATCCGGCGTGCGCAGGGTGAAGCTGAAGGTGCTGCCCAGGTTCGGCTCGCCGGAGAAGATCATTTCGCCATCTTGCAGCGCCAGGATTTGCTTGGCGATGTACAACCGCAGCCCGGTGCCGTTGTGCGCCCGCACCAGGCGTTGGTGCGTGCCGCGCCAGAACGGCTGGCCGACATGATCGAGGTCTTCCGGCGTCAGCCCGACGCCCGTGTCCACTACATTGAACAGCACGTGCGTGCCCAGGTTATCGACCGACATGCGGATTTGCCCGCCAGGCGGCGTGTAGCGCATGGCGTTGTCGAGCATATCGGTGAGCACGGTCAGCGCCTGATAGAAGTCGCCGCGCGCCAGTGGTACGACATCCGGCGCTTGCAGGGTGATCTCGTGGTTGAACTGCCGCGCCCGGTCACGGATGCGATCCCAGGCTTCGGCCAGCAAGTCCGTCGAGATGAAGTTCATCGGCTCGATGCGAACCTGCCCCTTCTTCAGCGCGATCATATCCTGGATGGCGTCCAGCACGGCGAAGGCACGGTCAGTGTTCTCCTGCACGGCCTGCAGCCACTGATCCTGTTCGGGCGTGATCTGCCCCAGGAAGCCGACCTGCACCAGTTCCGCGCGCCCCCGGATGGCGATCAGCGGCGGGCGCAGCGAGTCGTTCAGGCCGCTGAACAGCGCCGTCGTTTCGGCGTCCTGCTCGGCGCTGCGCAGCAGTCCCGTCACCGTGCGCGACTCGGTTGTGGCGATCAGCGACTCGGCGGGGAAGACCGTCATCGCGGGCGCTTCTGGCTCCGCTTCGGGCGGCTCTTCCGCTTCGCCCAATAGGCCGAGTTCGTAATCCAGGTCGAAGTCGAAAGCAGGCTGCTGCTGTGGCGGCTGTAGCGGCGGGGCAGGCGCGGCGGGCACCTGTGGAGCGATGGCAGGCCCACCCATGTCCTCGAAGATCAGGGTGTTCAGGTAAGCGTTCTCATCCGCCAGCGTGCGCAGCAGCGCGCTGATCTGGCGCAGCTTTGACGCGGTCGCAGCCGGGGCAGCGCCCTGGAGTTTTTGAAGCGTCTCCAGCGCCTGCGAGAGTTCAATCGGGACATCGGGCGCGTTTGCCATGCCTACCCCATGCCTGTCAGCGTCACCGTGAAGGTTGTGCCCTGGCCGGGCTGGCTGGCCGCGCCGATGCTGCCGCCCAGCAGCCGAATCAGACCAAAGGCGATGGGGATGCCCAGGCCGCTGCCCTTGTAGCTCAGCACCAGATCGTTATCGGCGCGGAAGTAGGGTGTGCCCAACTGCCCCAGTTCTTCCGGCGACATGCCGATGCCGTTGTCTTCCACGCGGATATGCAGCAGCTTGCCCTCGGCCTCGCCGCTCAGCCGCACATGGCCGTCTTCCGGGCGTGTGTAGCGCAGCGCGTTCTCGACCAGCTTATTGAGCGCCTTCGCCAGCAGTTCGCCGTCGGTGTTCAGCAGTGGCAGACCCTGCGGCACATCAACCTCGAACTTGCGCTGAAGCTCGTCCGCCAGCGGGCGCATGGCTTTCTCGGTCATCATGGCGATGTTCTTGAACATATCCATCTTGGGCGTCGCCTTGAGCGTGCCGCAGCGCAGCTTGGCGATGTCGCTCACGTCGATCAGCAGCGCTTCCATGCGGCGGGCGTTGGTGCGCACCGTACCGACGAACTGCGCCTGCATGTCGCTCAGCGTGCCCATCGCGGGCGAACCGAGCATATCGGCATAACCGCGAATGTTGGTCAGCGGCAGCCGCAGATCATGAAAACCGTGCGAGAGCAGCCCCGCCAGTTCCTGGGTGAAGCGCTCGATGTCGCCGGATGGGGCGGCAGCAGCGGCAGCGGCGGCGGCCTGTGCCTGCTGCTCCTGGGCGCGCTCAAAAGCCTCCTGAATGGCTTCAAGCTGCCCCGTCAGGCGGATGGGGATGATCTGACCTTTGCGCGCGGCCTCGGTCAGTTCATTGAGCAGGTGTCGCGCTTCGTGCAGCGCATCGTCCGGCATAGCATCATTCTCCGTAGGCTGGCACAACCACCGTTGTACAGCGTCGTTCAGGGTGTCAGTTGCGGACTATGTTCCAGTAGCGCTCGGCGGGCTGGCCGCCTCCGGCCTCGTTCATCGCCTGGCGCGTCGCCGTTTCCATCGCCGCTGCATCCGCCCAGAACGTGCTGATCTGTGACTCGTAACAGCGAATGGCATTGAGCTTGGCGCTGACTTCCATTTCACTGAGCGGGACGATCTCCCGCTCCAGGCGCAGCGGCGGATGGCTGGCAGACAGATGCGCCAGCGTTTTGTCAATCGCGCCGTTGTCCTGTGTGTAAGGATACTCTTCATAGAATTTCAGCGCCACCCAGGAGTTTTGTTTTCCTAACGCCACGCCCCAGGCGCGCACAATCTGATGATCGACATGGTTACCCACGCCCAGCGGCACATACAGGAAATGCACGTTCTCATCGGGCGGCAGCACCACCGTCGGCAGCAGTGCGGCGGCGCGGTCGTCGGGATGCGGCGCGCCAAACAGGGACTCCTCGCTGGGATACAGCGCTTTCCCCTGCGTGTTGGTGCGATATACGCAGTCCAGCCAGACCGTCATACGGATGACCTGTGCGCCCAGACCCATGATGGCCGCTTCGTCCTCGCGGATGCGCGCCTGAATGGGGTCGTCGCCGGCCTTCCAGCGTGCGTGCAGGTCGCGGATGATCGGCGTATCCGGCACGCGCCCCGGCGTTGGGCTGCCGCCCATCACCGTGCGGACGGTGACCGTTTGGCCCTTTTGTACCAACCTTGCGATCAACCCGCCGCAGCTCAGCACCGCGTCATCAAAGTGGGGAGAAAGGAACAGGTGCATAACGCTCCAGCATCGACATTGCAATTACGACTCAGCGGGAATGCTGAAGGAGAAGGTACTGCCACGGCCTACTTCACTCTCGATCTGTATCTGGCTGCCCATCTGCTCGACCAGGCTGCGCGTGATGGCGAATCCCAGCCCAGTGCCGGGGCGCGAACGCGTGAAGTCGTCCTCCGCGCGCCAGAACTTGGTGCCCAGCTTGGCGATGTGCTCTTTCGTGAGGCCGATGCCCGTATCCGCCACGCTGAACTCGATGCGGGCGTTGTTGGCACGGCGAGCGCGGAAGGTGATCCTGCCGCCGTCCGGGGTGTACTTGTAGGCATTGCTGACGAGGTTGGTCAGCACCTGGATCAGGCGGTAGTAGTCCACGCGCATATCCGGCAGTTCCGGTTCGATCTCTTCGTGGTAGGTGTGCTTGTATTCCTGCATCTGCGTCATCGTGCTGTCGCGCACGCCCTGCACGATGTCGGCCACCCGCACGCGGCTCTCGTTCATATAGAAGTGCCCGCTCTCGATGCGGCTGATGTCTGCCAGATCGGAGACCAGCACGGCCATACGCTTGACCGTATCCTTGACGCGGTGCAGAAACTCAATCTGCCGTTCGGTCAGACCGCCCTGGAGCAGTGTCAGGTCGGCGTAACCCGCGATGCTGGTCATTGGCACCTTGAGGTCGTGCGCGACGATGCCGACGAATTCGCTTTTGGCCTTGTCGGCGGCCTGCACGGCGTCGTAGAGCCGCGCGTTTTCGATGGCGACGGCGGCACGCGCCACCATGCGCTCGATCAAATCCTGTTGTTCGGCGGTGAAGGCGCTTGATTTCTTCAGCACCACCACGCCGAAAGCCTTCTTGGCCTCGCGCAGCACGGGCACGATGGCGATGCTGCTGCCCGTACCGTTGCCATCGATTGTGAGCGGTTTGCCGCTGGCGAGCACATCATGCACGGCGGGGAAGGCCTCATCAAGCACCTGCGGCGGTTCGCCCCCGTCATCGCCATAATGCTGCACGGCGCGCACCTGCGGCGGCTCGCCCTCGACCAGGCCGAGGTGACCACTGCTGGCTTCCGAGAGGCGGCAGACCCATTCGAGCGTGATCTGCATGGCTTTGTTGGCGTCCAGCGTCTCGTTCAACTGGCGGTCGAGGCGGCGCAGGCGCTGCAGTTCTTCCACGCGCGCGGAGAGCTGTTCGTCCGTTTCGCTGAACAGGCGGGCGTTATCCAGCGTGACGGCGGCTTGCGTGGCGAAGGCGTCCAGCGCCGCCAGATCGTCCTCGTTGAACAGCCCGGCCATCATGCGGTTATCGACGTAGATCACGCCGATGACCGTGCCGCGCGCGCGCAGCGGGGTGGCCATGATGCTGCGCAGCGCCTGCCCGACGATGCTGGCCTGGTTGGCGAAGCGCGGGTCTTCCTGCGCGTTGGTCGTCAGCACGGCCTTGCCGCCGTCCAGCACCTGATTGGCAATTGTGCGGCTGAACTTGAAGTCCTCGCTGGTGAGCGTCTTCTGGTCGAGGTTGCGCGCCGCTTTGACGGCCAGCCCGCCGTCGTCGTCGCGCAGCATCAGGAAGCCGCGTTCCGCGCCCGTCAGGTGGATGATAGCGTCCATAACCTGATCGAGCACAACCTGCAAATCCAGCGACGAACCGAGCAGGCGGCTGACGTTGTAGAGCGCCTGGAAGCGGCCTTCCTTTTTGCGCTGCTTGCGTTCGCTGTCCACGCGCTCCAGGAAGGTGACGAGACCATCCACCTGCTTGGCGAGAAACGCGCCATCCACACGTCCGGCCTGAATCTGGCTGCGGAGCATATTGATGTTGTGGCGCAGGTTGACCATCTCCTGGTCATTGATCGGCTGGTTGTTCGTCGTCATAACCTATTTCGTTCGTCCTCGCTGGAAATAATCGCAGTAGTCGGTGAGTGGGCAGCGTTCACAGTGCGGCGAACGCGCGTTGCAGACCTCACGACCGTGCCGGATCACATTCAGATGAAAGGCGTAGTAATCGTCAGGTGGCACGATGGCCTCCATGACGGGGTGTGCTTTGTCCGCGCTGATGCCTTCTGGCAGGAAGCCGATGCGCTGACCGACGCGATGCACATGTGTATCGACCGGGAATGCCGCGCGGTTGAAGGCGAAGCACAACACGATGGCGGCGGTCTTTGGGCCAACGCCGTTCAGGCTGGTCAGCCACGCTTTGGCTTCGTCCAGCGGTAAGTCCGCCAGGAAGTCGATGGTGATCGCACCGCGCTGGCGGGTGATCTCGCGCAGCACTTCCTGAATGCGCGGGCCTTTCTGGTTGGCGAGTCCGGCGGGTTTGATCGTCTCGATCACCTCGGCGGTATCGGCATCGCGCACTGCTTCCCAGGTCGGGTAGCGAGCCTTGAGCGCATCATAGGCCTTATCGCGGTTGGCGTCAGTAGTACTCTGGCTGAGGATGCAGTCGATCAGTTCATCGACAGGGGGCAGCGACTGCCGCCAGGTGGGATAGCCATGAAGCTGGCGCAGCGCCTGCGCGACCGGAGCGTATTTTTGCTGTCGGCGCGCGAAGTCGGGATTGGGGGCATGATCATCCATACCCTTCATTGTATGTGAGAATAGAGTTGGGGCAAGCGTGAGGAAGATGAACGCTTATGAAATATTCGTGATGTAAGGTAGATGGCAGACGCGCCACAGACCTGTCAGGGGGACGCCCGTAGGAACGCGAGTGCTCACGCCCCTACGAAGGCGTCAGATGTGATGGGCAGTGCGGCGGCCTCAACCGTCCAGCAGTGCGTAGGCGTTGGCGGCGTAGTCGCGCGCACTGCCGTTAACCGGGAGCAGCGCCACATCCTCGGCAATCGCCTGCATCTTGCCGCCCGTGATGGTCTCTTTCAGCTTCAGGATGTCGCGGTCGGTCGGATCGAGCGGCAGCGCGTCGTTCACCAGCAGATCAGCGATGTTCAGATGGCGTTTGCTCTGGCTGAGCAGGCGCGCCAGATCGACGATGTTGCTGACGATGTTCTCGCGGTTGTTGGCTTCATACGACAGGTGCAGCGCCTGACGGTAACGCAGTACGGCCTGCCCCAACTGGTTGGCCTGCACACAGGCATAGCCCAGATTGCTCAGTTCCAGCGCCTCGGCCTCTTTATCCTTCACCTCGCGGGCGATGTACAGCGCAGAGGTGTGGAAGTTGATCGCCTCTTCCCAGCGGTCGAGTTCGCCGTAGGCTGTGCCGAGCGCACCCAGCACGCGGCCCTCGTACTCGCGTTTGCCCTGCGAGCGGAACAGTTTGAGCGCCTGTTCCCAGGTGTCGGCTGCTACTTCCGGTTGGCCGTTGTCCAACTGCGCGTAACCGAGCTTGTGCAGCACCAACGCTTCGTTCTGGCTGTCGCCCTCGTTGCGCGCGATCTCCAGCGCCTGCCCGTAGGTGCGCACGGCCTCGCCGCTTTCGCCCAACTGCTGGCGCGCGTCGGCCAGCGTAACGAGCAGGAACATGCGCGACTCCAGGTCGCCCATCTCATCCGCCAGACCCAGCCCGCGCGTGGCGTGCATCACGGCGGCGTTGGGGTTCTCCGTCTTGACCATCAGCGCAGAGAGCGTATCCAGCGTCTTGAGCAGACCTTCGACATCATCCAGTTCTTCGTAGGTCGAAAGTGCCTCGCTGTAGGTCAGAATGGCCTCGTTGTTCAGCTTGCGTTCGGCCTGGAGCGCGCCAACCTTGTCCAGCAGATCGGCCTGCTTTTCCAGGCTGTCGTTCTGCTTGGCGAGCCGCAGCGCCGCCTGCAAATCCGTCAGCGCGTCGCCCGTGCTGGTGACGGCGGGCGCGGCGGTTGAGTCTTCCTCTTCTTCTTCCTCGTCCTCGTCGCTGTCCAGGTCGAGCAGCGAGCTGGCGACGGGCGCTTCCTCGTCCTCATCCAGTTCGTCCTCGTCTACGAGATCGTCGTCGTCCGGCAGTTCGTCGTCGAGATCGTCGTCGTCGAACCCGTCATCCTCATCGAAGGTTTCCGGTTCGGGGACGGCGGCGGGCGGCGGCGGATAGGCCGGGAAAGCCGTCGTGAAGCTGGAGGCCAGCCCACGCAGTTTGACCAGTTCGCTGACATAGCCGCGTTCGTTGACAAAATCGCCTGCCTGCATCAGGCTGACGATGAACTGGTTGACCGAGTCGCGGTCGCCGTTAGCAGCGCTCCAGCGGGCTACCGCCATCACCATGTCCATTTCGGCGGCCAGCTTGTCGCGCGCTGCCGGGCTGTCCACGCTGTACTTGCGCACGTAGGCCAGCAGGGCGTCGCGCACTTTGGTTTGCAGCGCGTCGAGCTGGTTCTGCGCCTTCAGCCAGCTTTGCGCGAAGCCTGCGGTGATCTCGTGGACGTAGTAGCTGCGCGCGTCGTAGCGCTGCGTGCGCGCGGCCAACCCGCCCGCCACCAGCATCGTCATGACCTGATCAACCGTCTCCGGTGGCGCGCCCGCCACACTGCTGAGCATCTCGGTCGAAATGTCCGTGTTGAAGGTCGCGCCCAGCATCAGCACCAGGCCTTGCAGCGCCTTGTTCAGGCTGCGGAAGGCGATGGTCAGCGCCAGAAGCTGCGGCGTCGCGCCAGCGCTGCTGGGGATTTGCTCGAAGGCTTTCAGGTAGACAGCGGGTGGCTGCTTGCTGGCCTTCATCGTGCCCGCCGCCAGCATGATGGCATACGGGTTGTAATCGAGAATGCTGGCGAGTTCGTCCAGGTCATCGTGTACCGAGTCGTCGAAGTCGCCCGCCTGTTTGAGCAGCGCGATGGCCGCGTCCGCCTCCAGATTGCCCAGTTCCATCTTCGTCCAGGGGCCATCCAGCGGGTCTTTGCTGGTGATGAGCACCGGCAGTCCGGCGGCGACGCGCGTGACGAAATCGGCGGTAGCGGCGGCGTCCGGTTTGCCATCCAGCACGAGCAGTGGTTTGTGGCTCGTCAGCGTATTGGCTGCTGCGCCGACCATGCCGAGTGGGCTGCTGGCGCTGGTGATCTCCGTCACCTGATACGCCCGGCCTACGCGCACCACCAGTTCATCCAGCGGCGACTCGTGTACGCCAAACCACAGCGCGCCGCCGGGTAATTCGGTGTAGGCGCTGGCGAGCGTGGCGGCCAGGGCGCTCTTGCCGACGCCCGCTGTGCCATAGAGCAGCACGGCCTGGTTGGCGCGTAACTGCGAGTAAACCTGTGCCAGAAATGCATCACGCCCGACCAGTTTGCCGGGCAGCATCACGGGGAGAGCAGCGGCGGAACGCGCCGGGGATTCGTGATAAGAAAACTCTGCCATGCTCACCAAGCCTTACATGTAGAAAAAAGACAGGGATTTTGTTTGGAGTATAGCACGAAGGCGGGGAATGGAAAATCAAGCTGCGGTCATGGGTGATTTCATGTGTGTTAAGGCGTACAGATTCACTCTGTACACGCGCGCGAATCGGCCTATAATGCCCCCTGCTTTGCGACGGAACTGCATTCCCGCCGCGCAAAAGGAACGAATGAACGCCAATCTCCATCCGTGTTGATACCCGTGTGAAGGCTGCGTCGCCCCGGACGCCTGGTTTTCGTTTCACACGCCCTGTTCTGTTCCTCCTGTGGATGGAGTACACCCGTGACCCTACAACTGACTGAAGCCTGCCCGCGCGATGCGGCGCTGCTGCATGGTATCACCCAGGCTGCTTTTGCCGAATACAGCGGCCAGTTCAACCCGCCCTTCGCCTGCCTGAGCGAGACGCTTGACGATGTACACGCGGCACTCGTGGCGGGTGGCGCACTGTTCGCCTGGATTGACGGGGACGCAGTGGGCGCGGCGCGTTACAGTGCGCAGTCCGGGACGCTGCATATCTCACGCGTGGCAGTGCTGCCCGCCTGGCGCGGCTGCGGCGTGGCCTCGGCGCTGATGAATGCCCTGGAGCAGCGTGGATGGGAATTGGGCTGCGATATCCTGTCGCTCACCACCCGCCTGACGCTGCCGCGCAACGTGGCGCTCTATGAACGCTGCGGCTTCCAGGTTGTCGAACGCTGGCAGTGCGCGCCTGCCGCCGATGTGCAGGTGCGGATGACGAAACCGCTTTCCAGGCACCTCAGCCCCCAGCACCACCTCCGAGCGGAGAGCGAGAGCCAGGTGTCGAGAGACCGGAGTGCAGTGCGCCAAGGCAGCCTCTGGACAGCCTGACAGCATCTTTTACTGGCAAGCTGCATCTGGCTCTCCTCTGCGGATGAAAACCCGGCTGCGTTTGTCACGCCTGTGGGAGGATATACGCACTGCGCGCTAATCCTCCCCGACAACTCCCGCGTCTCTTCTTCTGTGTCCTGTGCGGTGAATACTTCTGTCCGGTATCCCGCTTTAGCCTCGCAGCGGCAGCACCAGTTCCTTGTGGAAATTGGTGATGGCTTCCAGTTGGCCGTCGGCGTTGATGATGAATGAGTCCTCGACGCGCACGCCGAAACCGCGCTCCGGGTAATACAACCCCGGCTCGATGGTGATGAAGTTGCCCACCTGGAAGCGATCTTCCTTCGCCAGATGGCTGATCGACGGGCGCTCATGAATATTCAGCCCGACGCCGTGCCCCAGGCCGTGTATATAGCCCTCGGTCGTGCCCGGTTTGCTGCGTCCGGTCGGGTGGCCTTTGCTCTCGAAGTAGCTCTGCACGGCCTCCTGCATGATGTGCGTCGGCTGTCCCGGCTCTTCGAAGGCATCCAGCGCGACAAAAAAGGCCGTCGTCACCTGCTCGTAAATATCGGCGACTTCCGGCGTGGCATAGCCGATGCTCCAGGTGCGCGTCACATCGTGGTGATAGCCGCCGTTGAGCTGGCGCGGGAACAGGTCGAAGACGATAGGCTGACCTAACCTGAGCGCCATATCGGACTCGCCCCGGCTGTGCGGGAATCCCCCGTCGCGCCCCTGAGCGAAGATCATGTCGGTGTCTTCCAGTTCGCGGTCGAGCAGTTCGCGGCGCACGAAGCGCTTCACGTCGCCAATCGTCAGCGGGCTGCCGTCGGCCTTGACGACCGTATCGCCCTCGGCGCGATGCCCGGCGATGTAGTCCCAGGTGGTTTGCAGCACCTCGCTGGTCTTGCGCGCCACCTCGCGGATGATGGCGAGTTCATCCGCGTCTTTGGTCACATAGGCTTCGTCAAAGAGCGTCATGCCGGAGTCGCCCACGAAGGTGTATTCGGGCAGGGCAGCGCGCAGTTTCTCGATGCGGTCGATCCAGATGTGCAGATCGCCGACGCCGTAGACGCCAATCCTGCCTGGCGGAATTTCCAGCTTGGCGAGGATGCGGCGGTAGTATTCCGGCAGCGCTTTTTCGCCATTGCCTTCCGCCGCCTTGAGGAGCTGTGCCCACTCGAAGTCATTGTGCGTGTAGACCTGCAGGCCGCTCTTGGCCGCCTCTTCCACCTCCATGATGCCGACGATCAGCACCGGCTCAGCGCCGTGTTTCTTGATCGTCATGCCGCCATGGATGTCCACACCGTTAGAGAGGTAGCGCCGCGCCGTGTTGGGCTGTTCCCCTCCCGTGACGAGGATAGCCTGTAACTCACGCGCCGCCATCAAGCGGTCTAAATCCGAGCGCATCGTTGCCTCACTTTCCAGAATGCACTAATGCCGACGAGTATACGCTGCAACAGGATGTTTGAGTAGCAGTGGACGTTCGTTCTGAAAAACGCAGTTGTCATGAATGACGAAAGAAATCGATCAGAAGAATTAAGATTTGGTAGCTTTATGCAATCTTAAGGGTCGCAACGAAATCCAAACGCTTAATCTGTAGGAGAAAGGTCATAGGTTCGCAATTTTGAATTGAGGCTTCATCAATTATGCCTTCTGCTCTTCGCACCCGCACCGCCGTCTTCGGACTGACGATGCTCATCCTGATTGTCCTGCTATCTATTCTGCCCGCCATGTCAGTCATGGCCGATGAATCTGGAGTTGCTCCGGTTGATGCGACCGAAGCGCCTCTGGTTCAGCCGACTGCAGAACCGACCGTCGCGCCGGACGAGGCCGCTCCTGCCAGCGACCCAACTGAAGCGCCGACCGAGCCTGTACCGACTGACGTGCCCACTGAAGTCAGCCCAACAGAAGTTGCGCCGACCGACGTGCCGACCGAGGTCGCACCGACGGATGCGCCGACCGAGGCTGCGCCAGAAGTGACGCCGGAGTTTGAGGCGACTGCTGAGCCGTCACCGGAAGCGACGCCAGAATTTGAGGCAACTGCTGAGCCGGATGCGACCAGCACGCCCGCGCCGGAAGACTCACGCCCCGCCGAGATGAGCGAATTCATCGGCGAGGCTGGGATCATGGCTGGGACGGTTTACGCCTGCCAGCTCGACATCAGTGACGCTGGTGATGACGATCCGTTCAGCTTCGTTTTTTCAGCCATCAACGCGCAGAACATGGTTGATTACCAATGGGACTTTGGCGACGGCAACAGCGCTGTCGGCCAGAGCGTGAGCCACACTTACAGTGCCGTCGGCAGCTACAGTGTATCGCTGCTGTGCGTCGCGGACGTGGGCGGCACGGATATTCCGCTGACGGGCAGCGTGACGATCAGCAACACGGTCGTCGCGGCCTTCAGCGTCAGCCCCGGCCTGAGCGGTTACGTGCCCTTCACAATGGTGCTGACCAACACCAGCAGCGGCGCGACCAGCTTCCTGTGGGAAGTGAGCGGGCCGGGCGG
>JAEUQX010000502.1 GCA_016788625.1 Anaerolineae bacterium | reverse complement strand
AGCAGGATGGTCTGCTGCGTCGAATCCAGCACGACGTGGCAGTTGCGGCAGGTGGCGATATGCTCGCGGATGTCTGCGGTCAGTTCGTCACTCAGATTTCGGTCGATGTAGTCCGATAGATACGCGATGACCTCTTTGCATTCCATCGCCGCTTAACTCCTCACTCGTTCTTCGAAATAGGCTGCCAGTTTCTCGCGCAGGGCCAGCCGCGCCCGATGCAGCCGCACCTTGACCGCACCCGCCGTGATGCCCAGCGTCTGCGCCGTCTCCTCGGTCGATAGGCCTTCGATATCGCGCAGCACGAACACCACGCGCAGGTCGTGCTTCAGGCTGGCGATGGCGCGTTCCATCTCGCTCGATGCTTCCGCGCTGCCGATCACCTGGTCAGGCACGGTGTTCCAATCGACGAAGGTCGCGGGCATCGTGTCCGCCTCTGGCAGGGCGTCGAGTTCGTAGTCCGGGCGCACGCTGCGCAGGCGCATCATGCATTCGTTATACCCCACCCGATACAGCCAGGTTCCCACGCTGGAGCGGCCTTGAAAGCTGTCGGCGTGTTTAATCAGCGCCAGGAAGGTATTCTGTACCACGCCGTCGGCCTGCTGCTCGTCGTGCAGGATGCTGACGCCCAGGCGGTAAATCTTGTCGGCATAGCGCTCGAACAGCGTCGCCAGCGCCGCCTGGTCACGCCGCTGAAGCGCGGCAATTAAGTCGTGTTCGGGGTTCAACGTGGCTTCTCGTTGGGTGTCCATTCAACATCGTCACTTTTTAGATGCGTTGTAAAGGCTAAAGTTACAGTATTTTTCTGTGCGCTCACGAAATACAGGTTACGCTCACTCCCCCCATCACCCCGTCACGCCCTGCCAGATCAGCGACGCGCCAAAGCTGAGCATCACCACCAGCGTCACCAGAAAGATGGCGTTCGCAACGCGCACATCCAACTGGCGCACGCGGTTAAAAACGACCACCACCAGGGCGAGCAGCGACAGGAAGGTGCCGTAGAACCCCAGCATAAAGCCCAGCGCGTGCCAGACCGAAAGGCCGAGCGCCTGTACCAGCAGCGGGCCGTTGATCGTCGCCCAGAAGATATAGGGGCCAGGGCTGAGCCAGATCATCGTCACGCCCTGCGCCAGCGTGCGCGGCTGCTGTTCGGTCGTCGGATTGGCAAAGGCCGCCCCTGCACGGAAGCGCCGCCAGCCGCCATAGGCCAGCCAAAGCAGATACAGCCCGCCGACGATCTGAATCACGCGCAGGAAATCCGGCGGCACCTGCTTCAACAGGACGACCGCCAGCAGGATGATCGGCCCATCGGCGACCAGCGGCGAAAAGATCGCTGAGATGCTGCGCCGCCAGCCCAGTGCCAGCGTGACGCCGATGATGTAACTCTGAAACGGCCCTGGCGACGTGCCTGCCGTGAATCCCAGGCTGATACCCTGCGAGACGAATGCCCACATGTGATTTTCCTATGTGCTGCTGCTGCGAAAGGTCTATACCTCTACCGTCCCGAACATCAATTGATATAACTCCTGCTGACGTTCGCGCGCCTCGGCCAGCAGCGCCACGATGCCCGGTACCGGTTCGATCACGGCGGAGAGGGTCGGCGGATAATCGGCCAGTCCGCCTAAGCCGATAGCGCTGAAGGCCAGGATCGCCGCCCCACGCGCCGTTACCTCAGATTCCTGGTTAATCTGCAAGGGACGATTGAGCGCGTTGGCGATGATGTTCGCCCACAGCATCGAGGCTTTGAGCGCCCCGCCCCCGCCGATGATCATGCTGTGCGCGTTGACCAGCGGTCTGAGCTGCTCGAAGACCAGCGCCAGCCGCAGCGCCACACCTTCCAGCGCCGCCTGCATCATATCCAGCGGCGTGGTCGAAAGACGCAGGCCGTACATCACGCCATTGGCATTGTCCGACCAGCCGGGGCTGCGCTCGCCCGCCAGCAGTGGCAGAAAGGTCAGCCCATGCGAGTCCGGCGCGCGCTGGGTCAACTCGTTCTCCACCTCTTGTGGGCTGCCCAGCTTGAGCGTGCGCCGCGCCCACTCGAAGATATTGCCGCCCTCGCTGGTTGCGCCGCCCATCAGGTGATGCATGGCATCAACGCGGTAGCCCCACAAGCCCTCCGGCACGCGCGGCAGGATGTCGTCGGAGACCACGCGCAGCGCCGCTGTCGTACCCACCGTGAGCGCGACCTGCTCGGCGTTGATACAGCCGGAGCCGATGTTGGCCGCCGCGCCATCGCCCACCGCCAGGCAGAACGGTCGATCCGCCAGCACGGGCCAGCGGGTCGCGTAGTTCGGCAGCAAACCCTGGCGGTATTCGTTGTAATCCGCCAGGCGCGGCAGCCGCGTGCTGCTCACGCCGATGGCTTCCAGGGCGCGCCCGTACCACTCCAGCGTCGAGCGGTTGAGCAGCCCCGACCACGATGCCACCGAGTAGCTGCACGACGCCTCGCCGAACCAGCGCTGGTACAAATAGGTGCCGATGTCCACCCACTGCGCGACGCGCACGAACAGGTCGGTTTCCGCGCCGCGCAGCCAGGCCAACCGCGCTGGGTGGTAGGCGCTGTGCAGGCGGCATCCCGTGCGCTGGTGCAGCGCTTCCAAGTCGAGTGCCGCTTGCAGGTCGGGGATCGCCTCGCTGGCGCGCATATCGGCGTAGGTATAAATAGGGGTGATCGGTGTGCCCGTCTCGTCCAGGCCGAGCAGGTTGCCGACGAGCGTCGCCATGCCCACTACACGAATGCCGCGCGCCGCCGGATGCTGCAACACCTGGTCGATACACTGCTCAACCTTGTACTGAAGTTCGTTGATGTCCAGCGTCGCCGCGCCCAGGGGCTGCGTGCTGATATGCTGCGGCTGCTGCGCCAGCGCACCGGGGATGGTCGCAGCGCGTTCATCCAGGAGCAGCGCGCGTACCGAAGAACTGCCAATGTCGATGATCAACGCTGTCACGCTGCCGCTCCTTCTTCGCTACAATAGTGCCCGTTGTCGTCACTCAGAAAGGATAGACCTGATGATCGTCAAGAACCACAAGAATATCGTCCTGTTCGTGACCCTCGTCGCCGCCACCTTGTTCGCGCTGACACTCGTCGGGCGTCCCATCGCCGCGCAGACGCCGAGCACCACCCTGCGCGCGCTGCTGGAGAGTCTGAGCGTCAACGGCCAGCCCGTGACGATTCAGTTCGCCGTCCCGCTGGTCTCTGGCGAAGCGACCTGGACGCTGCCGGACAGCCGTGTGAACCGGACGATTTCTGACATTGGGGATGATTATATCTGTTTTAGCGAACCCTGGAACAATGACACGCGCACGCGCTGCACGCCATTCG
>JAEUQX010000456.1 GCA_016788625.1 Anaerolineae bacterium | reverse complement strand
CCGAAAGCCTTCGACATCGTGCCGACTTCAATATCAACCTTGCCGTGCAGTTCAAAGTGATCGACGATGCCTCGTCCGCCTTTGCCCAGCACACCTTCGCCGTGCGCGTCATCAACCATCAGCAGGATGTCGTGCTCGGCGGCAATCTCGTAGAGCGCGGGCAGCGGGGCGATGTCGCCATCCATGCTGAACACGCCGTCGGAGATGATCAGGCGGCGTCCATACTCGGTCGTCTCGGCGATCTTGGCGCGCAGGTCGGCGGGGTCGTTGTGTTCGTAGGCCACGATTTTCGCGCCGCTCAGACGGCAGCCGTCGATGATGCTGGCATGGTTCAGACGGTCGCTGAAGATCACGTCACCTTTGCCGACCAGCGCGGGGATGACGGCGATGTTGGCGTTGAAGCCGCTCTGGAAGGTGAGCGCAGCCTCGACACCTTTGAAGCGCGCCAAACGCTGTTCCAGTTCCAGGTGCAGTGTGGTCGTGCCCGCGATGCTGCGCACGGCTGCCGGGCCAACGCCCATGCGCTCGATGGCGGCGACGGCGGCCTGCTTGAGGCGCGGGTGGTTCGCCAGCCCCAGGTAATTGTTGGAACACAGGTTGAGGACGCGGCGGCCATCCACTTCAATCCAGGCGCCTTGCGCTGTGCCAATGGTGCGGATGTTGTTGAAGAGACCCTGTTCGCGCAGGTTAGCGAGTTCGTTCTCGATCCAGGTGAATTTGCTGCTCATGTGTTACCCCAGGGGTATTCGTGGATCATGAAGCTGATTATAACACCGCTGCCCGCGCCCGGATGAGGCGAGTGAGCGATTGATTGGGTTTGCGCACGAAATCTTATTTCATGCGCGCATGAGAACGGCTATAATTACACCGAATTATGTATAGGGGCAGTTGGGTATTATGGTGAACCGCATCGAGAAAACGCGCATCAGCCAGTTAACCTCCACGTATGGGCCGGACGAACCGCCGCGGCTCCCGATGGACTTTGGTGATTTCCTCTCCATTTTGTGGCGGCTGGATAAACACGCTGACGACCAATCGAAGGTCAAGTATTACCGCAAGTGCGTCTTCTCGTTGGGCGCGGGCCTGGGGCTGAAGAACCACGGCCTGCTGCGGCTGATCGACCAGACGCCGCCCGGCGCGGTCTACCAGCAGCTTTCCAACGCGCCATACCGCGAGCAGAACCGCCTGGTCGATGCGCAGGATCGCAAAGCGGCCATCGCGCAGCTCATCGAACTGCGTGAGGATGTGCTGCGGATTGGCACGTATCACGACCAGTGGCCGGTCAGTTGGCCGGGCAGCGGCATCATGGACACCGAACTGCGCGAGCGCGTCTTCGCCGTGCTGTTCACCGCGCTGCAAGGGCAGTACGAGAACTTTGGCCGCTTGCTGCTGGTGGTCGATATTGTGCTGGGTGATCTGCTGCTGGGGCTGCACCAGATGCGCGAGGTTACGCTGCACCAACTGATCGCGGAGTACGAGTATCCCAACTTCAACGACAGCAAAGTGCGTGCCAGCTTCTACAGCGGGTAAGCTCACTGTGCCCGGAACATACGCGGGAAGCCTATGCGTTACCTGACCGTTGACGAACTGATCTACATCAACGAGCAGCTTCCCAGCGAGGAAGCTATTCACACGATTGTGGACGGCAAGCGCAAGGTGCGCGACATCGGCCTGCTGGAAGCCGCCGCCGCCCGTCCGATGAGCAGCGTCTTTGGCGAAGATGCCTATCCGACTGTGGAAGAGAAGGCCGCCGCGCTGCTGCACTCGATCACGCGCAATCACCCCTTCGCGGACGGCAACAAGCGCACCGCCACCATCGCGCTGATCCTGATGCTGGCCGTCAACGGTCGGCGGGTGATCTGGCAGCAGGCCGAGGCGCTTCAGCAGATTGTGGACACCGCCGAGGGCAAGCTCGACGCCAGCGCCCTGGCCGCCTGGCTGCCGACCGAAGCGTGCGAAGCCCAACCGCAGCCGGACGCCGCCCGCGACATGGCGACTATCGCGCAGATCATGGACGAACAGCGCTGGCTGTTGGAGCAGTTGGCCGAGCGGTGAATGCCGCAGGCATCAATAGCCAACTTCCTTGACACGCGCCTCAAACTTGGGTAATCTCTCACATCAACGTCATTTGAATCTGGACAGCAATGCACATTCGATCTGTTCACCCCAGCTGTATCTGTTATATGGGTTTGTTTTCCAGCCAGGGTTTGTGTTGCTAGGATTCGCGCTTCCTCGTTCATAGTGCAAACAACACGCCCTGGCATCTGTCGGGGCGTTTTATTTCTCACGAATGTCCAGGCAGATGACTTGGGCGGTCTTGTTGTACCCGTAACACCATTCGAAAACTGGATTGACAAGGATCGTGTATGAAATCGTGTTGTTGCAGCCGCTGCCCGTTTTCTGCTTCGTCGGGTTGGGATCTACCCAATATCTGCTCTACCCTTGTTTCCCAATAAGCAATTCCTGTGGAGGGATTCTCTTATGAAACCGCGTTCGATGACCCTGTTCCTGCTGATCCTACTGAGCAGCATTCTGATCATCCTGCCGACCTACGCGCAGGAGCAACCCGCTGCGTCGTCACTGCTCGCTGACCAGATCAGTGATTATGCCGACTTTCTGAGTGACCACTATGCCATCACCTTGCCCGAAGTCGTTGAGCAAAGCCAGTTCACCGACAGCGTTCTATTGATCGCGCCAGCCGCTGAGATTCCCTCAGAGATCGATCTGGAGGGCTTCAACAATCTCGAAGCCGTGCTGCTCGCGCTCTACTATACCAACCTTGATGAACTGGCCTTCACCTACCCTGAAAGCAAAATCGAGGCCGGGCTGAGCACCCTCAGCGCTGTTCCCGAGGGGCTGCCGCTGCCACGACAGCAGGAACTGACCGCTGCCATCGACGCCGGTCTGGTCGATGCCACTTTCGCTGCTGCATATGATCTCAACGCCCCTGTGTCTGCCGAATCAGCGTACTATTTGTTGGGGCAAATCCTCGACCAGACTGGCCAATACAAGCATGACATTGGCTTTGTCAGCGACCCCGACATCTACAATCACCTGATCTACACCTGGGAATCCTTCGACCAGGTATTGTCTCCAGACCTGCAATCCCCGGCGAACCAACTGATCCGTGACGGCATTATCACCGGGTACAACCTCAAACGGACTTCGCTCAACGCGGACTTTGACCCCCAACGGACGATCATCTATGGTCACGCCAATATTGATCACGCCCGCCAGTTGATCGCGCTGCTGCGGAGCGAAGGACTGGACGCGCGCGTGCAGTTGGAACCCAAAACCTCGGCATTCCTGTATCTGGCAGAATGGGGCGAACCGACGGCCAGCCCTGAATTCCAGGTCGAAGCGCTTGACGATGGCAACTACATTGCCTACGCCAAAGAATACGATCTGGTCTTCGAGTTCAGCGACACCGCGACCCGCGATCTTTTCGACACGATCATCAAGACCTACGCCAAGAAGGACGCGGATGATGAACCCGGTCTGATCCTGGGGTCATGGTGGCAGCCGCTCTACTCATCAACCGTCGCCATCCCGGATTACATTGCGGTCAAAAACAATGTGGTCTATGTCGGTGACTTTTACCTGCAATCGTTCTCACTGACGGAAAACTCCGAGGCGATCATCGACAGTTTCACTTCAGACTATCCCAGCGGCACTGTCGAAGTCTGGGATCTGTGGGTGAATGAAGCGTTCCACAACTATCTGCTAGGCCTGCCGACCTAGCAGATACAGTGACGCCGATCTCGCTCCGGTGCTGAAAGCGGGGCGAGATCGGTCTTCATCTCTTCAGCAGGAAGCGCAGCGCGGCGGGCAGTCGTTCTGCCCAGGCCGCCTCGTTGTGCGGGGCATCCGGGTCTTCCACGTAAAGCAGTGACTCGTTCAGCCGATAGCCGCGCGCCAGCAGCCCGTCACGCAGGCCGCGCACGCCGTCCACATAGGCCTGATGCGCCGCGTCCAGGTCGAGGCTGCCCTCCGGCACGAGCCGCTGCACCACATCACCCTCTTTGCCACCAATATCCAGGTAAACCCGGCCATCCGCCCGCGCCCGTTCGCGGATTATCCGCTGCAAGCCATCGGTGATGAAGTACACCAGGCTGAACGCGCCGCACAGGCCGAAGACATCCGGGCGCATCAGATACCCATGCAGGCTGATCAGCCCGCCCATTGACGAACCAGCGATGCCCGTCGCCGCGCGTTCCGGGCGGGTGCGGAAGGTGCTGTCGATCAGTGGTTTGACGGTATCCACGATGAACGCAATGTAGTCATCACCGCGCCCATCCCAGGTGAAGTCACCGACACGCCAGGGGTAGGGGTTGTACTCGACGCGGCGCAGCTCGCCCTGGTTGGGCAGCCCGACCACGATGGCATCCAGCCCTTCGCCGTGCAGCGCCGTCAGCGTCTCGTCCACGCGCCACTCGCCGCTGTAGCTGCTGTGCGCGTCAAAGAGGTTCTGCCCGTCGTGCATATACAGCACGGGGTAGCGCCGTTCGCCCGCGTCATAGCCCGGCGGCAGCCAGACCAGCACATCGCGTGAATTGTTCAACTGTGGGCTGTGCAGCGCCGGGTAAACGCGCAGATCACCGACGACTGTGTGCTGTTCGACGCGCGTCGTGTACTCGTACCACATCATGGTTCTCTCGCTGTGTTCCTGTGCCGCTGACGTTACTTCACAGGCTGTACGCGGATCAGTTCTGCCAGATTGTGGCCGACGATGCGATATTCCGCGCCGACCTTGAGCTGCAGCGGGCCGTTGAACGGCGCTTTGTGCAGCACTTGCAGCGTCTTGCCGGGCGTCAGGCCGAGCGCCGCGACGTACTCCAGGCGGTCGGACTCGCGCGTGCGGACGCGGGTGATCACCAGATCGATGCTGGTATCAGCCTCAGAAAGCAGCGTGTCGTGCAGGTCGGGCAGGCTGCCATCCGCGCCGGGGATTGGCTCGCCGTGCGGGCAGTGCGTGGGGTAACCCGCCATCTCGGCCATGCGCTCGGTCACGGTCTCGCTCAGCCCCTGCACCATGCGATCCGCCTCGGCGTGAACCTCGTGCCAGCCAAAGCCCATCACCGTGACGAGGAAGCTCTCCGCGATGCGATGACGGCGCATTTCCTTGAGCGCTTCACGGGTGCCTTTGACGGTCAGGCGGATGCCCTGATACGGTTCGTGTTCCAGCAGGCCGCCCTCTTTGAGCTTGGTGACCATGCGGTTGACGGCGGGCGCGCTGACATCGAGCAGATCGGCCAGCGCGGACGTGCCAACATATGCAGAAGCCTCGCTGCTGAGCGTGGCGAGGCGGTAAATCTGCATCAGGTATTCGCGCATCGTCACACTAAGATCGGATGCGAGGTCATGCTTGCTGCTCACCACCCATGCTCCAGGCGCGTCACGAGGCGTTCCGGCATCCCGGCATCGCGCATCCGCTTCTGCACAGCAGAAACGTCATAGGCGACACGGCGATGTTCCCAGGTGTTGGTTTCCACATCGAGGATGGCATAAGCAGCGTCCGGGTTGGCATCACGTGGTTGGCCGACGCTGCCGGGGTTGATGATCTGCCGCCGCCCGTTGAGCTGACGCTGCTGGCGATAGGCAGGTGAGATCGCTTCGGTATCGCCCTCATCGCTGATCAGTTCGTAGATCACCGGCTGGTGGGTATGCCCTACGAGGCAGTAGGGCGTCTCGAAGTGCGGGAAGTTCAGCGCGGCGATCAGCGGCTCCAGGATGTATTCCCACACGGGTTCGCGCGGGCTGCCATGCGCAAGCGTGTAGTTGCCGATGACGAAGGTCGTGGGCAGGGCGTCGAGGTAATCGATGTTGTCCTTGGTCAGGGTCTCGCGCGTCCAGTTGACGGCCTTGCGCGCATCGGGATTGAAGGTACGTATGTCCAGCCGCCCCAGCGCAGCCCAGTCGTGGTTACCCGCCAGGCACAGGTGCGGCAGCGATCGCAGCAGTTCGACACATTCGTTAGGATCGGGGCCATAACCGACGACATCCCCCAGACACCAGACGTACTCCCACTGCGAGTTAGCGTCTTTGAGGACTGTTTCGAAAGCCGTCAGGTTGGCGTGAATGTCAGAGATGATGAGAATTCGCATGGTACTGAACCTAAATCTTCCGGTTGAAAGTGTTTTTATCTTACACTGCTTTGGACTACGGTCGCGTTTGATTATCTTAATATTACCCAGATTCACGAGGAATTGGAATCAAGATGCAATTGAGTTTGTGGATTGGAATGCTTTTCATACTCGCAGGATGCAACCTTGCATCGCAGCCAGTCGAGCCTCTTCTCACACTGGAATCAAACCCAACAGTGACGATAGTACTACCTGAACCTCTCAACAACATTACACCAACATTGCCCTGGGCGGACGCGCGCGCGCTGGTCGAGGGTATCTGCTTCGAGGCCGCGCTGGATGCGGCGGGGCGTGTGTTTGTGCTGCGCGACGCGGCGGCGCTGACGGCATTCTACGACGGTGTGGATAACAGCCAGCTTTGCCGCAGGCCGGTCAGCCGTGTCCCATTCGACTTCAGCGGCGGCGCTGTCCTCGTGGGGTTGTGGAGCAGCGGGCGCGGCTGCACGGCGCAGCACAACATCGTGGGCGTGATACAGGATGCGGCGGCATGGCAGATTCGGCTGCGCTTCGAGACAGCCGGGACGTGCGACTATGAACTGCTGCGCCCGTTCTGGGTGGCGCTGACGGGGGCTGGCGCGGCGGCCGTCGATGTGGTCGTCGAATGACGCACTTTCGTAACGATCTTTAGGTCTTCGTTATGTTGTTCAGCTAATGTAAAATGTTACGAGATGTGTTTATTTGGGGCACCTTATGATGGACAAGCGGGTTGAAGACATCCTGATCACCCTGGCTCGCCAGTACGCGCCAGAGACGCTGCGGCGTTGGGATCGCTCGGGAGATTATGCCGAGCGCGTGCCACGTTTGGCGCGCCAACTGGCGAACTACGACATCCTCGTGATCATGGGCGATTTTCCGCAAACACTACAGACTGTCGATGCTGACGCCACGGCGCTGATTCATCAGTGGGTGAACCATCATGGGCAGTTCTATACGCTGTTGGCGAAGGCGTTGTTTCCGCCTCCCATGCAGCATATTCGCGCGCATTACACCGATGACCGCTGGCCCGCCATCATCTACCTGCGCGGCACGTCAACGCCGCTGATCCAGTTGATGGCAACGCAGATTGTGCCGTTCGTGGCCGAGCGGCAGGCCAGCACAACGATCAACCGCGCCGAACTGGTCGGCCTGATCGACATGGCGCTGGACGACCTGGAAGCCACCTCGTTGCCCCAGGATCAGTACATGCGCCTGAAGCATGAGACCACTGAGATCGTCCGCAAGATGCTGGAAGACCCCATCCAGCAAATCTCGCTGACGCACCTGGAAAGTCAGCTGCTGGTGGACAGCCAGCGCATCAAGACGATCACCGGGACGATGCCCGCCGTGACGGCGCTGGATACACCCGCCGCTGCCAAGCCGCCCGCGCCGCCCAAGCTGCCAGAAGAAATTCAGGTCAGGCCGCCTGTCGCGCCGCAGCTTCAGCAGCCCGTTTTCACCCGCCGCGAAACGCAGGAGATGGCGCCGACGCAGGCGATGAATACGCCGGAGCCGCCGCCTGCGCCTGCCGAACCCAGCCAGCCGCGCGAGTCGTTCTTCGATTCGCCGCTGCCGGTCTTCTGGAATCGCAACAAGGATGAAGAAGGCAAAGGGCGCAAGTCGCCGCTGCGGCCGCTGCCCAACAAGCGCGACACCCAAAGCTGAGCGCGACGCTTCTTTAGCCACGCCGTTCGCGCGGCTGCTATATAATGCACAATATGTCGGACGTATTGAAGGAGTGTGCCTGTGCGCCGAGCGATAGTTGCCCTGCTGCTGATCAGCCTGCTGACGCTGACGACCCTTGCTCAGGAACCTGTGACCACGCCGGAAGCCGCTGTGCCGCCCGGTGCTGAGGCGACGCCAGAAGTCGCTGTGACGCCGGAAGCCGCGCCCGTCTCGCCCATCGCGCCGGAGGCTATCCCGGTACTGATCAACGCGCGCACCGATCTGGAACTGCTGGCGAACCAGGTACTCAACGCCGAACGCCCCGTAGGCTGGAGCGGCAGCGTCGATACCAATGACATTCAACTGCCCATCCTGATTCGGCTTGATCTGGAACTGTTGGCCGGGACGATCCTGGGGCCAGACCAGCGCCCGCCGGGGTGGTTCGGCGCGGTGCCCAGCACCACCTATGCTATCGCCCGCGACATCCGGCATGATCTGGAAACACTGGCGGACGCGGTGAACCCCCCGAACGTGCGGCCTCCGGGCTGGGCGGGCGGCGACCCGCTGATGCGCTGCTCGCGCTCTGTGCAGATGCTCGTCACCGTGCTGGAACGCAGCGGGCGCTTCACGTTGCAGGTGGATTTGAACGACCCGAACTTCTGCCTGGCTGCCGAACTTCAGGCCAGCCAGTTCGCCGAGTCGAACCTGAACGCGCTGACACAGCCCGCCGCGACAACAAGCAGTGGTCTTCCGGCTGGCAGCCTGCAGATAGACAGCGAGTTCGCGGTGGCCTTCCTGACGCGCTTCGGCTCACGGCAGGTCGGCGCGATTCCGCTGGGCACAGTGATCAGCCCGGTGGCGCGCAGCACGGCGCAGTTTTCGCGCATGATGCTGGTGCGCGGCGATGGCTTCGAGGTCTTCCTCGATTACCGTGACACGACGATTGACGAGGCAGGCTTCATGGCGCTGCCCGATGTGGATACCATCACCTCCGCGCCTGTCTGCCGCGCGAGCTGGTGCCTGGGTGCGGGCTAGTGGCATTGACGCGGCTGTTCACGGCGATTGAGCTGCCAGAGGCGGTGCAGAAGTCGCTGCTTCCGTTGTGTGCTGGCGTGCCCGGCGCGCGCTGGTCGCGTCGTGAACAGATGCATCTCACGCTGCGCTTCATCGGCGAGGTCGATGAGGCGCAGTTTGCTGCTATCCGCGAGGCGTTGAAACGCGCGCGCGTATCACCGTTCGGCATGGCGCTCAAGGGCGTGGGGCAGTTCCCGCCCAGGGGCGCGCCGAGGGTGCTGTGGGTCGGCGTGCAGGCCGAGCCAGGCTTGGGGCAGCTTTATACCCACATTCAGGCCGCGCTGAAGACCACAGGCATCGCGGAAGATACCCGCCCCTACGCGCCGCACATCACACTGGCACGTCTGAAGAATGCGCCACCGCCGGAGAGCGTGCGGCAGTTCCTGGCGCGGCACGGCGGCTACGAGAGCGATGCGATTGTGGCGGATGCCTTCACGCTGTATTCGAGCGTCCTCGCGCCGGGCGGCGCTACCTACCGTGTGGAAGCGCGCTACATACTTGGCGACTGATGGCAATGAAACGGCGTCCCACCCCAGAAAATAATGCTGCACAGGCGCTGCCGCTGGATGAAATCATCCTGGGCAACTGCATTGACGTGCTCACCAGCCTGCCGGAGAACAGCGTCGATCTGATCTTTGCCGACCCGCCCTATAACTTGCAGCTTCAGAACGAACTGATCCGCCCCAACCAGACCCTGGTTGACGCCGTGAATGACGAATGGGACAAGTTCTCTGATTTGGCTGCCTATGATGACTTCACGCGGGCATGGTTGGCAGCCTGCCAGCGCGTGCTGAAGGATGACGGAACGATCTGGGTGATCGGCTCGTATCACAACATCTTTCGCGTGGGCAGCATCATGATGGATCTGGGCTTCTGGATCCTGAACGACGTGATCTGGTACAAGACCAACCCGATGCCCAACTTCCGTGGCACGCGCTTCACCAACGCGACCGAGACGCTGATCTGGGCGCAAAAGTCGCAGGCGCAGAAGCGCTACACGTTCAACTACCACGCCATGAAGAACCTGAACGATGAGAAACAGATGCAGAATGTCTGGCACATTCCTCTGTGTACAGGCGCGGAACGCATCAAGGTTAACGGCAAAAAAGCGCACTCGACGCAAAAGCCCGAAGCGCTGTTGTTCCGCGTGATTCAGTCCTCGAGCAACCCCGGCGACGTAGTGCTTGACCCCTTCTTCGGCTCTGGCACAACCGGCGCGGTTGCCAAAAAACTCAAGCGACACTACATCGGCATTGAACGCGAACCCAGCTATGCCGAGATCGCCCGGCAGCGCATTCAAGCGATTCAGCCTTCACCAGCGCATGATGATTTGCTGGTCACCCGCTCCCGGCGCAGACAGCCGCGTATCAGCTTCGGCGCACTGCTTGAGGCGGGCTACATCGCCATCGGCCAGACTCTATTCTCACAGACGCGGGCGCATCAGGCGGTGATCCGCGCCGATGGGACGCTGAGCGCGGGCAGCGTGCAGGGGTCGATACACAAGGTCGCGGCCAGCTTATTGGGTCAGGACAACCACAACGGCTGGGAATTCTGGTATGTCGAAACGCTACATGGCGAACTGACCAGCATTGATGCGCTGCGCGAGCAGTACCGCCGCAAGTATGCAGTTGAACAAAATGTGAGAGCGTGTTTTGAAAGTTTGTAGTGCGAGACAGCTAACCTCACCCCTAAATCCCCTCTCCGGGGGGAGAGGGGACTTCCAGAGGTTGTCTTGCTCCCCCTCCCCAGCGACGCGAAAACCCGATCCCCTCAACGCTATTTTGCCCTAGCGTCGCGCCGGAGAAGGGCTGAGGATGAGGTTCTTGAGTCGCGACGGCGCTATAGTGGGTTCTTGCGCGAGCAAATCGCCACAGCGCGGCCCTGCGCCTTAGCCGCCGTCACGCTCCTGGGCAAAGTTGGTCGGGTCAGGCGGCAGGTTGTAGACCGCCTGCGGGAAATGTTCGGTCAGGAACTTGAGGATCGAAAAATGCGTCAGGTTGCCGCGCAGCACGCCCTGCGCGCTGACGACGGGCACGTTGCGGTAATGCCCCTCATCCATCATCCTTAGCGCAGCGCCCGTCTGTGACTCGGGCGTGACG
>JAEUQX010000440.1 GCA_016788625.1 Anaerolineae bacterium | reverse complement strand
AGCAGCGTTCAGCCTCGTCTGCGCGGTTGAGCGACAACAGTGCGTGGCCCATATGAGTCAGCGCATAGCCCTGCGTACTGGGGTCGCCAATCTCGCGGCTGAGCGAGAGCGCGTACTCCGCCTGTTCCAGCGCGGCGGTGTGGCGCTCTGTCTGGTACAGCAGCAGTGCCAGCGTCGCGCACAGATCCGCCTCACCCTGCTGGTCGCCCAGGCGGTTGTGATATGCCTCAAGCGAGTAGCGGTACTGTTCTTCGGCTTTGGGATAGTCGCCCATATCATGCGAGAGCAGTCCCAGGTTAAAGGTCACATCGGCAACCCCCTGGTCAGACTCCAGTTCCATGAAGAGCTGCTGCGCCCGCTCGTGATAACTACGCACGAGATTATATTGCCCACGATAGCGCGCCAGCAAACCCAGGTTGATGCGTACCTGTGCTTCACCACGCCAGTCGCCGATCTTCTGAAAGAGAGCGAGCGCCTGCTGTGAACGCCGCTCCGACTCGTCGAAGTCGCCCAGGAACTGGCTGATGACCCCCAGATTCTGGATGATCTGGCCCTCGGCACGCGGATCATCAAGATCAGCGAATAACGGCAGCGACTTCTCGAGCTGCTCTTTGGCACCCGCATAATCGCCCATATGCGTCCTGATCGTGGCGGTGTTCATCGATAGGCGCAGCGCCCCACGTTTGTAGCCCAGTTCTTCAAAAAGCGCGTGGCCTTTCTCAAAGGCTTCCAACCCCTCCGCGAGTTTTCCCAAGCGAAACAGCGCATTACCAATGTTGTTATGCACGCGCGCCTGCCCTACCCTGTCGCCAATGGCCTCAAGAATGGGCAGCGCCTGATTGAAGCGGTCGAGCGCATCCTCGCGCTTATCCTGGAATGTATCAATCAGCCCCAGGACATTGAGCGCATTGGCCTCGCTTACCCGGTTCTGGTATACGCGGCTCAATTCCAGCGCCCGCAGTGCATCGCTTTGTGCGCGTTCATAGTGGCCGAAGAGGACGCGCGCGCCAGCGGCAGCCTGCATCAGGAACATCTCATTCTGCACGTCACCGCGCCGCTGGGCGACTTCCAGCCCCATATCCAGCCAGTCAATCGCGCGCCGATCTGCCCATTCGGCCAAATACAGTGCAGTGATGGTCAGGAAGTGCAGGATACGATCTTCCAGCGCTGCATCCGCGAGTCTTGCACGATAGCGTTCGTGCAGCGCACTGCCTACATGATGAATATGTGGGAGTTCGAAAGCGATGTTCTGCCACTCCCCCCAACACAGCTTTCCTGGCTGTGCCAGAATTGCCACAAGGTAATCGACGTATCGCTCGAAGACGGTTGCTTCCTCCCCCTCAGACCGCAGCAATCCCAAAGCATAGGTGTGCAGCAGGGCGTGCTGGCGATACTGCTGACCGGGCACTTCATCGGTCAGCAGCGAGAGACGGCTGAGCGTGTTAAGCGACTTCTCGGCACTGCTAAGCTGACCAGGCGGGTCGCCCCAGATGGCGGCGGCCATAGCTGGGTCGAACTTGGTATGCTTTGCCAGCACGCCCAACGCCCGAAAACGCCGCTGCATATCGGGCGACAGCGCGTTGTAGCTCAGGCTGAGCGACTGTTCGAGATCTGCGTTGCGGTCATTTTCGTCAATCGTCAGGTTGGCGAAAAATTCCAGCCCCTGATTTGTTTGCAGGCGTTCCAGCATTGTCGGCGCAAAAGTGATACCGCCGCGCTCTTGAAGCGCCCCGGCCGCGAGGGCGATTGCCAGCGTGTGGCCGGAGAGCAGGCGCACGATGGCACGCAGCGCCTGCCAGTTCGCATCTTCACGCTCCTCAGCTTTGACACTCGCCAAACGTAAAAGGCGCGCGACCAGGCTCACACCCTGATCATCCGTCAGCTCGCGCACGGGGAAGATTTGCGCCCCGGCCAGCACGGCCTGGCGTTCGCTGCGCGTTGTGATCAGAATATGGCTGTCGAGGCCGAGATCAGGCAGCGCATCCAGGTGCGCCCGTTCCCAGACATCATCCAGCACCACCATCAGGCGCTTGATTTCTTTCTGCTGGAGGAACTGTGACAGGCGAAGTTTGGCCTGATCAGGGTTCTTGTACTGCTCGACCATATCACCAAAGGTGCTGCCAATTGCGGCCAGTTTGGCGGTCAGGTCGGGCTTTTGTCCCATCTCGATCCAGACGATGCCATCGGGGTAGGTGCGCTGGATGCGGCAGTCATCGCAGACCGCTTTCGCCAATGTTGTCTTGCCGATGCCGCCCATTCCAACCAGTGCGGTAACTTCCTGCGCCGGGCTGCCGCCGATGCGCCGTTCGGAACGCATGATCATCAGGGCAATGCTGTCGAGATGCTCCTGACGAACCAGATAGCCACCGGGGAGCGCGTTCACGCCATAGGCCTTGCCCAGCAGAGCAGACGGTTCTGCCAGCAACCGCAGCAGTTCCGCCAAGGCAGCATCATAGCCGTCCTTGCCTGCGTTGACTGCATGATACAGACCCAGTTCTTCAGGAAGATCATCCGGTGAGCGATTGATGATGAACGGCACAACGGGCACGCAGGTACGCAGCGCGTGTTCCCACTCCTGTTTGACATACTCCGATTTGAGCGTATGTTCGGCAAACACCAGCACCAGTTTCTGCGAACGATCTATCGCCGTTTGAATCTCGCGCGAGAAACTCTCGCCGCGATTGGGCATATCCTTCTTGTCCCACCACGCTTTGAAGAGCGGACTGCCATCTTTGTCCTGGTGAGCGTTGAGATCGTCGTACAGGCAGTTCAGCAGCGACTTGCCGCGTCCCTGGTAGTTTTCCGCATCATCTTTGCGGGCGTAGGACAGAAAGACCTGATAAGGTGTCATATGCTCGCCTCTGTTCTGTAACGCTTACGGCAGGTCGATCACAAAACTATCGACAGCGCTCCAACCACCCACTACGTTACCCTGTTTACCGCGTACCCGCACATAATAGTGTCCTTCTGGCAGCGGGCCGACCGGAGTCGATGTACCCGTGACGGTGCTGCTGAAGACGGGGGTGGCGAAGGTTGGACTGTCATCAACTTGGATTTCGTATGCCGTCGCCCAGGTCAGGTATGTCCAGCTAATCGTAGGCAATGCGGTGGCGTAGTAATTACGCAGGGGTATGTCATTCAC
>JAEUQX010000429.1 GCA_016788625.1 Anaerolineae bacterium | reverse complement strand
CTATGTCGCCAACACGGCGGCAACGCTGGCTGACCAGATCGCTCTGGCGCGTGTACAGGGCAGCGAGATCATCGTCATCACGATGGATCTGGGCGTGAACGCCGCCCCCGGCGATGGCACGGACGGTGCTGCTGCGGGCGTTACCGACAGCGTGTATGACGAAATCACCACTGCGCGCAACGCGGGCATCCTGGTGATCGTCAGCGCGGGCAACAACTTTGGCCGCATGGCGAGCTTCACCTACGCTGGAGGAACGGTAACGATCACGATCACCGGCTCGGCGGGCGATAAAGTCAACCTGAGCTGGAACGACTGGGACAGCGCCCCGAACAGCGGCGGTACGCGCGAAGATATCGAAACATCTGGCTTATTCAATAAGGCTGACCGCCAACCTAATGCTCCACCTAGCTTTCAACACACGTTGGCGGCAAACTGTGCGCCCTGTACGCTCGACATTGACGGGCTGACGGGGAGCGCGATCTATTTGCAGGTGCAGGTCACCGGGACAGCCACGATTGACGACGTGAGCGGCGTGGCCGAGAACACGACCAACTCGATTGGCCGCCCCGCCGACTCACCCGATGCGCTGACGGTCGGCGCGGTGTGCTGGGATCAGGCCCCCCCCGACCCAATCCCGACGCACGAAATCATGAGCGACAGTTCGCGCGGGCCGATCTTCGGCAATGGCGGCGGCGCGCCCCCTGCGGGGCCGTTCACCGCGCGGTCGCAGTTCAAGCCTGATCTGGTCGGGCCGTCGCACGTCTCGACCTCGTTCGATGTGAACGTGGGCGCGCTCGACACGGGCGTGAACGATGCGTGTAACTCGCCGGAACCGACCGATGGTTTCAACGGTACCTCGGCGGCGGCGGCACACGTCGCGGCGATGGCTGCCCTGCTGCGCTCACACCCCACGCTGGGGCTGGATACGCCGGACGAACTGACCGACTATATGCAGTCGCACAGCGTTGACCTGTACGAACGCCCTGAAGCGCCGGGCGTGGTCGAACCGGACGGTTTTGATATGGCCTTTGGCGCGGGTCTGGCCGTACTGGGCAGCCCAACGCCCGGCACGCTGAGTGTTGACCATAACACGCTGGCGAACGTGGCCTGTGTCAGCGGCCCGACCGTGTACGTCAGCCCGTACAGCCTATCTACTGACGAACGCGCGCTGACTACGCTCGGCTCGCGCGATAATCCCTACATTCATCCGGCACAGGCGCTGGCCGCCGCTGCGACCGGGGCGTGCGTGGTGCTGGTTCCCGGCGAGTACGTCTCCGGCATTGCACTGAACAGCGCGATGCTGAACAACGATCTCAAGCTCCAGGCTTACCAGATCACCTCGCCTGCCGCCGCGCCATCGATCTTGTGGGTGAACAGTGGCAGCAATCTGGGCGCGGGCTTCACGCTGATCAACATGACCGAGAACTTCACCATACGCGGCGTGCAGTTCATCCGCGCTAACCCGCTGGTGCAGCGCGTAGACAACGGCACACTGCCCTATCCACCGCGCCCGTTCCTGGCTCCCAAG
>JAEUQX010000428.1 GCA_016788625.1 Anaerolineae bacterium | reverse complement strand
TGCGCCACCGCGAAAAACACCAACGCCGCCGCAATCGGCAGTTGGTGATCGGGGCGGTAATCAAACGTGTGCATAAACGCCTGGCTGAGCATAGCGCAGGTCACGCTGAGCAGCGCCGCCCGCCGCCCATACAGCCGCCCGGCCAGCAGTCCGATGCTCGCGAACACCCGCAGGTTGACCGCGATGTTCCAGACGCGCCCCGTGCGAATGTCGAAGGCGATATGCTCCAACGCCCAGCCATAGCCTGCGATGCTCCAACCCAACCCAGGGGATACCAGACGCGGCTCTTGCAGCCAGGTACGCGCATAGATGCCGCCGTGTGAAATCGCGCTGCTGGCGTAGTCCGCCCAGTGCGCCTCATCCGGGCTGAAGGGCATCCGCAGCAGTGTGGTCAGAGCAACAGGAATGAGCAGGAGGATGGCGATAATGAGGAGTAATGAGTGATGAGTGATGAGTGATGAGGAAGGCGGTAGTGGTGATGAAGATGGGTCATCGTCTCTGACGGGCGAGTATGCGCCTTGAGCGGACACAACATGTTGTGTCCCAACAAACCCGCCGCTCTTGTCCCTCTGTGCCTCTGTAGTGGATTCTTCTCTTCTGTTCTTCGTCCCTGGGGGTGTATCCCGCTCAACACGGCTGTGCGGTGAATCTGCCAGAATGACCAGCCCCGCCAGGCACAGGTTAGTGGCGAGGTACTGCCGCGCCTGATCCTCGATGGGCAGCAGCCATATCACCAGCAGCGCCGCGCCGATCCCAAGCAGCAGCCCCGCACGCGCCTGCCCGCCCAACCGCGCCAATAGCCCGAACAGCCGCGTCCGCTGCCAGATGACCAGCAGCCAACCAAGCGTCAGGCCGATATGCGCGAACAGGACGACGGCATAACGCAGGCTGTACGCGCCCAGGAATGCTCCGTCTACGCTGCGATGCCCCCACAGCGGCACGATGCTCAACGCCTGAGCAGCCAGCGCGGCGCAGAGCAGCAGTGTCCGCGTCTCTGGCGGCGAATGACGACGCATGAAATGATTGAAGTTCATTTCGTCCCTGTCCCAGGCAGTTCCCCCTCTCGCGCGGAGAGGGGGTTAGGGAGTGAGGTTCTTAGAGGATTTGCGAGAGGAACAGCTTGGTGCGCGGATGCTGCGCGCTCTCGAAGAAGTAGGTCGGCGTACCCTGCTCGACAATACGTCCCTGGTCGAAGAACAGAATGCGGTCAGCGACCTCACGCGCGAAGCCCATCTCGTGCGTGACGACAAGCATCGTCATGCCGGAACGCGCCAGTTCCTTCATCACGTCCAGCACTTCTTTGATCATCTCCGGGTCAAGCGCGGAGGTCGGCTCGTCAAAGAGCATGATCTTCGGTTCCATCGCCAGCGCCCGCGCAATCGCCACGCGCTGCTGCTGCCCGCCGGAAAGCTGCCCTGGATACTTGGCGGCCTGTTCGGGAATGCCGACGCGCTCCAGCAGTTCCTTGGCCTTGGCCTCGGCCTTCTCGCGCGGCCAACCGCGTACCTTCGTCGGCGCCAGCGTGATGTTCTCCAGCACGGTCTTGTGCGGGAACAGGTTGAACTGCTGGAATACCATGCCGATCTCGCGGCGGATGGCGGCGATGTTACGCACATCGTTGCCCAGTTCGATGCCGTCCACGATGATCTGCCCGGCCTGATGTTCTTCCAGGCGGTTGATGCAGCGGATGAAAGTGGACTTGCCCGACCCGGACGGGCCGATCACGACGACCACTTCCTGTTGTGCGACATCAACAGAAATATCGCGCAGCACATGGAACTCGCCAAACCATTTGTTGACATCGCGGCAGATAATGATCGGTTCGCCGTTGGAGGCGGTCACCTGGTTTGTGTCGGGCATCGTTGCATCCTCTCCCTCAAAAATTCTTAGCTTTTAGCTGATGGTCTTTAGCCTCTAGCGTCAAGCCAGCAGCTCGTCGCTTGTCTCTAGCGACTATCCTCAAATCTTCCGCGCCAGCGCCTTGCCTGCGCCGCTGGCCTCGATGCGGCGGCTGACGCTGGCAATCGAGTACGTGAACGCGAAGTAGAACACGATCAGGAAAATATACACCTCACGCCGCAGCCCCAGGAACTCGGTCTGCGTCACGATCAGTTCGCCCATCGCAGAGAAATCCAGCAGGCCGACGATAGCGACCAGCGAGGTATCCTTGAACAACGAGATGAACTGGCCAACCAGCGCGGGCAGCACAGCTCGCAGCGCCTGTGGCAGCGTGATTTGCAGCGTCACTTGCAGCCCGTTCAGCCCCAGCGCCCTGGCCGCCTCTTCCTGCCCCGGCGGGATCGATTGCAGCCCGCCGCGCACGTTCTCCGCCAGATAGGCCGCGCTGAACAGAATGATGCCGATCATCGCGCGGAATACGTTCGGTAGTTCGGCCAGCGTCGGATTGACCAGCGGCACGAGGAGCTGCGCCATGAACAGCACCGTGATCAGCGGCACGCCGCGCACAAACTCGATATACAGCGTCGAGAACAGGCTGACGATAGGCAGCGAACTGCGCCGCCCCAGCGCCAACAGCACACCGAGCGGGAACGAGGCGATGATGCCAACCGCCGCCAGCATGATCGTCAGCATCAGGCCACCCCAGCGCCGCGTATCAGTCAGCGGCAGGATGCTGCCCAAGCCGTAGACGAAGACGAACATCAGCACAGGCAGCACAATCCACAGCCACGCGACCAACCGTCCCGACGCGCGGCGCGGGGCATTCGCAGGAGAACGCATCCGGTCGAGGGCCTGCCCGCCGAAATAACCCGCGAACATCGCCACCACCAGCGCCAGCACAGCCGTGTTGACCTGCCCCAGGAAGGGCGCGACAAACAGACTGAGGTACTCGGAAAATGAACGTGTACCGCGCAGTTGAGTGTCGATAATCGTCGCCATCGGCAGGTTACGACCATCCGCCGTCGGACGCACTTCTTCGGTGGTAAAGCTGTCGGTCAGTCGCGCATATTGGGCAATGCTGCCGCTCCGACCTGTCCCTGCCTCGTCTGCGGCGCGCGTCACGGTACGTTCCAGCAGCGGGAAGACGCCGTCGGCGCGCAGCAACGCATTGCCTGCTCCGCCATCAACGCCCTTGTCCAGGATGTACCAGCCATCCTCTGGCAGCGTGACACTTAGCGAGGCCGTGCTGCCCTCCAGGGTGGCCGCGCCAATTTCCTCGCCCGTCGTGCCGCGCAGGATGCGAACCTGCACAGATGCATCGTTGAGCGCATAAGTATCCGTGATGGCGTCAGGCACGCTCAGTTCAGCCAGATCTTCTTCAAGCTGAGCGCGCTGGTTGCTGGTCAGCAGGTCGCCCGCCAGCAGGCGCGTGATCTCATCGATGCGCGCAGATGTCTCCAGGCGCCGCGCTGCCGCATTACGCAGTTGGTTGGCCGCGTCATCAGCGAAGCCCGAAAGCCCGCTCAGGCTGGCATCATCGCCGCTGAACGAATCCGCCAGACGAACCGTGACGGTCTCGCCCGCGCGCGCGATGAAGGCTAACTGTGGCTGTGGGGTGATCGTATCCGCACCCGACGCGATGCCGACTTCTCCTGCGGCGACATATGTCGCGGGCACAGGCAAAGCCGCACGAAACAGCGGGGGCAGCCCAAAGGTAAGTGCCACCAGCAGCACCAGCACCAGCATCACACCGCGTGTAAGCCGCGCCCATGCCGCGAAGCTCAAACCGATCG
The DNA here is from genome assembly GCA_016788625.1 of Anaerolineae bacterium. GTDB lineage: Bacteria > Chloroflexota > Anaerolineae > Aggregatilineales > Phototrophicaceae > CFX2. Next base: position 24,729 of record JAEUQX010000428.1, on the reverse strand, counting down.
TGAAGGCCACCAGCAGCACCAGCAGCGTCACACGCCACTCGGCCTCTGGCTCGAAACGGCCCAGGAAGAACAGGCGCAGGTTGAAGTTGATCGCCAACCAGTTAGCCTGCCCAATCGCCCAGCCCAGGAACCCGGTAATCGCACCGATCACCAGCGTCACACCGACGATCGTCAGCAGGGCGTCCAGCGGCGTGCTGAACAGGTTCTTTTGCACCCAGGCCAACGGCCCCACTGCTAAGAGGGGCGGCGGTTTGACGGGTGGTTCGTCGAAATTGACCACCGGTTCGGCTTGAGGCAGGTTACGCGAGTCGTTCAGCGTCGTCATGGGGCTACCTCGTCACGAGTTTGAAGCGGCGGTTGAACCCATTCGTGACCACCGAAATCAGCAGGCTGATGATCAGGTAAAAAATCATGATCATCGTGATGCCCGTCACCGATTGGCCGGATTGGTTCATGATCGTCGTCGTCACCAGCACCACGTCCGCATAGGCGATAGCGATGGCGAGGCTGGAGTTCTTCGAAAGGTTGAGGTACTGATTGCCGAGCGGCGGTATGATCACGCGCAGCGCCTGCGGCAGGATGATCATCCGCAGCGTCTGTACCGTCGTCAGCCCCAGCGCGCGCGACGCCTCAAGCTGCCCGCGCGGCACGGCCAGGATACCTGCCCGCACGATCTCCGCGATGAATGCCGAGGTATACACGGTAAGCCCCAACAGCAGTGCCATGTATTCCGGCGCGATCTCTGTGCCACTCACGAAGCGCAGGCCGCGCTTCTCCGGCAGCACGAACAAGAACGGCTGCGTGCTGTAAAGCTGTTCGTCTTCGCGCGTCAGCAGTCCTTGCTCGCGCGCCTCGTCCAACGGCAGCAGCACTATCTGCCCATCCTGTTCAACAGGCACAACAGTGGGCGGTGGCTGAGCCGTGGCGAAAACCCAGCCCAATGCGGCGAAAATCACGATTGCCAGGACGCAGTACCAACCGCGCTGATACTGAATACCCGTCGTTTCGATCAGCCGTCCGAAGTAAATCCACAGGATGATCGCCAGCGCGACACCCACACTCACGAACGCCAGCCACTCGGCCAGCCGCGCCGTCGCCAGGATTTCCGGGAAGACAAAGCCGCGCACGCTGATGTACACCGCCGGAACCAGCTCAACGCGCAGCGCTGCATTGGGCGCGATGCCGAAGTAAAACAGCAGGCCGCCGATCAACTGTCCAACGGCCAGACCGAGCGCGCGCCAGCGTAACTCCTGTGGCGCGAACCAGGCCGCCGCCAGCAGCACAGCGCTGATGACGATATAAAGCAGGAACGCAAATTCCAGCAGATTGCCGCTGCCGTAGTAGGCCGCCCACGTTGGCTGCGTGAAGGCCAGCCGAAACGCGCCTTCCAAGGCGATGACCGCCGCATAGAACGCCGTTATGATGAAGACACGGCGCGGCGCGTTGATTACCAGATGATCGACCGAGCGGCGGAGGAAGATGAATAAGACCAGATAGATGGCAAAGCGCAGCGGAATAGGCAGGACGCCTTCGCTGGGGAACGTGAGCGGCTGCTGAAATGAGGGCAGCGCCAGCATGACGATGAAATACCAGGTGAATAATTGCACGAGCAGCGGCGTATTCCGCAAAACTTCGACGTATACCCGCGAGATCGTGCGGACGAGCCAGTTTGAGCTGAGCAGGAAGATGCCCATCAGGATGCCCAGGATGGTGGTCAGCACCAACCCGGAGACAATCACTCGCAGCGAATTGGTGACTCCAACCTGAAAAGCTGTCCAGTAGTCGCTGTTGGAACTGTACCAATCCGGCGCGTTACTGATGTCGAATCCAGCGCGATTTTGCAGGAAGTCGAAGTTAGGAGCAAGGTTCTTGGTGTTCAGCGAGGTGACAATAGATGTCCAGATGAGCGAAAAAAGCGCAACCACGATGATGACAAAGACGATTTGCCCGACCCATTGCAGCACGCGCACATTGCTGATGATAGCAAGGATGGGATTCCGGCTTGGTCTGGATTTTGCAGACATCGACTTCCCCCCGCAGCAACCGTAAAGGGCGGTATTACCCGCCCCATTTTGACCAAACAAGACGTAACCAGGGGCAGCCTAGCCTGTACCCCTGGTTATTGACCTTCTGTTTAGCGGAAGGGCGGCGAATACAGCAGGCCGCCATTCGTCCACAGGCCATTGACGCCGCGCGGCAGATTGAACGGCGTATCCGGGCCGAGGTTGCGGTCATAGATTTCGCCGTAGTTGCCGACCTGACGGATCACCGTGACCATGAAGTCATTGGCGATGCCGTACAGCGAGCCGATGGCGTTTTCGCCCTGGCCGAGGAAGCGCTGGATTTCCGGCACGTCGCTGGTCAGGAACTCGTCAACGTTGGCGCTGGTGATGCCATATTCTTCCGCCTGAATCAGACCGTAGACCGTCCACTGCACGATGTCAGCGAACTGCGGGTCGGACTGCGGCGAGAGCGGGCCGAGCGGTTCCTTGCTCAGCGTCACATCCATGATGGCATGGGCGCTGGGGTCCGGAGCCTGCGACTTGTAGGCCAGCAGACCGCTCTTGTCGGTGGTGAAGGCATCGCAGCGGCCCTGGAGGTAAGCGTCCCAGGTCGCGGCGGCATCCGCGAACACCTGCGGTTCATAGCTGATCCCGCGCTGGCTGAAGGCATCGGCCAGGTTCAGTTCGGTGGTCGTACCGCTCTGCACGCAGATCGACGCGCCTTCCAGATCTTCCAGGGTGGCGGCGCCAGTCTCGGCCAGCACCATAATGCCCTGACCATCATAGAAGGTCGTCGGGCCAAAGGTCGCGCCCCAGGTCGCATCGCGCGAGAGCGTCCAGGTGGTGTTACGCGACATAATGTCGATTTCTTCGCTCTGGACGGCGGCCTGACGCTCGCCAGCTTCCAGCGGGCGGAACGTGACGGCGGTGGCATCACCCAGGATAGCAGCAGCAACGGCGCGGCAGATGTCCACGTCGAAGCCTTCCCATTCGCCCGCGTCGTTGACGGTGGCAAAACCGGCCAGACCGGAAGCGTTCGCGCCGCAGATCAGTTCGCCGCGATCCAGCACGCGCTGGGTGATCGGGCCAACCTGGACGGGCTGGGCATCCTGCGCCACGACGCTCAGGCTGACGCCCAGCAGCGCGACCAGAACGAGGATGAGCATGACAACACGCTTATGCATCGAGTTCTCTCCTTGAAGGTCTCAAAACAAAACTCTTGTGCTTGTCCGGCAGCCCTGCGTGGTCTAAATGGTTATTGCAGGGCTGCGAATAGGCAAGCAGTCTACCGTACCTGATGACAACTGTCAAAAACTCGATGGCGTGAATTCAATATTGAGGATGAGGAATAGGTGAGAAGATGTGTTTTGACGCTCACGCAAAGCTGTTGAAGGAAATGGCCTGCCCTTCCGGGTCGCGCGCGTCCAGCACGAGCGTCCCCGGCACAGGCGAGCGCACATCACCCACTTTGATGCCGTGTCCGATCAGGTATGCCCGCCACGCCTGAATATCCTCTACGCGGAAGTTGATGTTCGGCGCGTCATCCCCGATCTGCCCACCGCCCCCGCCATGCAGCACCAATGTCGTCTCGCCCGTTTGGAGTTCGACCCAGAATTGTTCGCTGTAGTCGCTCAGTCCTGGCGGGGATTTGACGGTCAGCCCCAGCACATCACGGTAGAACGCAACCTGCTTGCCCATGTCCTGCACGTACAGAATCACACGGAATAACTGTGACACCTTCATAGCGTATCCCCTCTCATCGGATGGTTGATGAGAGTGTAACGGAACACGCGTTCTAAGGCAAATAGGTCTAGCGCTGTACGAACTGCTTGCGCCGGTAAATCTCGTCGGGGCGTTTGTAGATGTGCTGGATGTCTTCGCGGCTCATGAAGACGGGTTCGCCGATAGCGCACGCGCCCGCGAAGATGTGCGCGGCCTTCACCGTCATCGCTGTGATGTTGAGCACCTCAGTCGGCGTTTGCCCCAGCACGATCAGGCCGTGATTGGCGAGCAGGATGACTTTCGGCGCTTCGTTATGTTCGTCGGCATAGCGCCGGGCGCTGTCGCGGATGGCTAAGGCCAGCGGCAGGCCGGGGTCAACGTAGGGCACGAAGGCCGACTGTGGCCCACACAGCACCACCTCGTCGGGGTACATGCGCTGTGTGGCGAACTGCTGGGCGCGGCTGCTGCACAGGATGCGGTTGACCGCCAGCGCGTGTGTATGACCGATCACCTGCGCGCCGAACTCGGCCAGCAGCATGGCATGAAACGTGACCTCGACCGATGGCACAACAGGCACACTGGGATCGACTTTCGCGGCCTGCATGACGGCCTTCTGCGCGGCCAAGTCACCGGGCGGACGTTCGAGCATCTCCAGAATGGGCGCGAAACGCACCGCGACGAAGCCCTCCGGCGCGATCATGTGCATCCCCTGCCCGCTGGCTTTAATCCAGAACGAGTCCTCGTCGATGCGGCAGGAAGTGTTGCCTTCGCCGATGATGACGTATTCCATCTCCGGCTTGCCGAGGGTGCGGGTCATATCAAGCAGTGCGCTGAGGGTATCGCTCATGATGGTGATCTCACAAAAGAATCGAGATTTGATGTAGGGGCGCAATGCATCGCGCCCCTACGCGAAATATCAGACAGATTGCGTCACAACCGACGCAGCGATCCTAGAAGTCGAATCCGTCGATGTTGTCCTTCGTGTAGATGAAGGGCGGGCCGAGCAGCACTTCGCTGCCATTGACCACGCTCAGCGTGCCAAGGCGGCCAGCTTCGACCGTCGCATCGCCGGGCTTCAGCGTGCCATCAACGACCGCGCGCATGACGTACACGGCGGCGTAGCCCAGGTCAACCGGGTTCCACAGCACGACCGACTTGACGCAGCCAGCGTTGTCACCGGTAACATACGGCTTCATGGCGTTCGGGGTCGCCAGACCAACGACCGCAACCGCAGCTTCCGGGCTGCCCGCAGCGGCGTTGGCGGCGTCAACCGCGCACAGACCCGCCTGAACGACCGCTTCGGCAGCAGCCGGGGTCGCCACGCTGGTCATACCGAAGATACCATCCAGTTCCTCGCCATACTTGTTGATGAGGGTCGTGGCCTGGTTGAACGACAGCACGTTGTCTTCCTGGGCTTCGACAGTTTCCAGCCAGGTCAGTTCGGGGTAGCATTTTTCCTGGTAGGCCTGCATTTCAGCAATCCAGCGCGCCTGGTTCGGGGTCGTGAAGGTGCTGGTGACGATAGCGAAGCTGCCATCCGCACCGATTTCAGCGACCATGCTGTCCACCATCGCCTTGCCGATACCATTGAATTCCGCCTGGTTGACGAACCACTCGCGGGCACCCGGCTCGCTGTTGGCGTCATAACCGACGACATGGATGCCGGATTCCAGCGCGCGGGTCAGAACGGGGGCAATCGCCACCGGGTCATTGGCCGCGAACAGGATACCGTTGACACCCTGGGTGATGTAGTTGTCGATCACGGCGATCTGGTCGTCGATGTTCGCTTCGGTCGGCGCGTCGGTCGTAACCGTCACGTTGCCCAGCTCTTCAGCAGCCTGTGCCTGGCCGAGGGTCGTCGCGGCGAAGTAGCCAATGCCAACCAGCTTCGGCACGTCCACCAGAACAATCGGCTGACCGGCGAGGTCAGGGGCGTTGGTGGGCTGACCACCGTCATAGGCGGGCATGTCCATCGGTGCTTCTTCAGTCGCTTCCGGCATCGCTTCGCCTTCAGCCATCGGGCAGTCGAGCGGGTTGACGGGCAGATCATCCGCGCCATCCCAGCGATCCTGCGCCGCGACGGGCAGCGCCAGCGAGAAGCTCAGCACCATCACGACGCCGAGCAGCAGAGCAACAAGCAATTTTCGATTCATCATTGATTCTCCTGAAAGGTTATGAACGACCTGTACAGTGTGATAGGCATACGTTTGAAACTAATCTGCGCGATACGCATCACCTCCTTCAAGTCCGATGTATGACACCGATGGCTCTCGCTTCAGCAGTTTCGCTCAATGACGCAGTATATCGCGTCTGATGGTCCGCCTTGGAGACGAGCCTATTCCACCGCGCTCGCGCGGCGCTGGATGTAGTTGTTAATCAGGATAGCGAGGATCAGCACCGTGCCGATCACCACAATCGTACCGTCAGTGGTCACGCCAGAGAGCGCCAGACCGTTCTTGAGCAGCTGGATCAGCACGAGGCCAATCACCGTGCCGACGATGCTGCCGCTGCCGCCAAAGATGCTCGTCCCGCCCAGCACGACAGCGGCGATGGCATCCAGTTCCAACCCCGTCCCCATGTCGGAGCGGGTGGTGGTCACGCGCGAAACGAAGACCCACGCGGCTATCCCGGACATCAAACCGGAGAAGGCGTAGATCATGATCGTGTACAGCCCGACCGGGATGCCGGAGAAGCGCGCGCCGAGTTCGTTGTTGCCAATCGCATACAGCGAGCGGCCAAAGATCGTGCGCGACAGAATAATCGCAGTGATGATCACGAAGACCAGCACCATCCAAAGCTGCGTCGGCACGCCCAACAGAGTTCCCTGCCCCAGCTCGTAGAAATACTCCGGGTAGTTACGCACCGAACGCGCCTGGCTGATGCCCTCCGCCAGCCCGCGATACAGCGCCAGCGTTGCCAGCGTGGTGATCAGCGGGGGAACACCGATGCGGACGATGATCAGGCCGTTGACCAAACCGCACAAGACGCCCACCAGCAGCGAAAAAGCCACCGCCAGTTCGAGCGGCCACTGGAAAGGCCCGGTCGGATTCCACATGTAGCCCAGGACGATGGCGCACAGCCCCATGATCGAGCCAACCGACAGATCGATGCCGCCCGTGATGATGATGAAGGTCATCGGCAGCGCCACCAGCGCGATCTCGGTCAGAAAGCGCCCCTGGTTGAGCAGGTTATCCAGCGTCAGAAACTTGTCCGACCCTAACGTCAGGATGAAGATGGCGATCATCATCATCAGGAACAGCACCACTTCCTGCCGCAGCAGGAACGCGCGCAGCCGCACGCCGGATTTCATCTCGTCGGATTGTTGCAGGGTGGATGATGTCATGGCTTCAACCTCTCGCGCTGGCGCGACTGCGCTGCCGGCGCAGCAGATCGACCAGCACTGTGAACAGAATCAGCACGCCGACGACGGCGCGGAACCAGTAGGGCGAAACATCGATGAACACCAGCGCGGAGTTGATCGCGCTCAACAGGATCGCCGCCAGCATCGCGCCAACCGTCGTTCCGATGCCGCCCAGGATGCTCACCCCGCCGACCACCGCTGACGTGATGACCTGAAGTTCCAGCCCTGCCGGGACGGTCGATTGAATGATGCTGAGCTGTGTGGCCCACAGCACCGCCGCGATGCCCACCGTCAGGCCGTTGATGATGAACACCGTCATGATGATGCGTTTTTCCGAGATGCCGGAGAGCCGCGCTGCCTCAGCGTTGCCGCCCACCGCGTAAATCGCCCGCCCGGTCATGCTGTAACGCATCCACAGCGCCGCCAGGATGGTCAGCACGATCATGAAAACGATGGGTGACGGGATTTCCGGGAGGTTCAGACCCAGTAAAGAGACAGGTGGCGTCTTGATCTGCGCCAGGAAATAGTCCTTCGGCAGATCGGTAATCCACGCCCCGCCCGTGATCGTGATCAGGCCGCCCTTGAGGATACTGAGCAAGCCGAGCGTCACAACGATGGAGGGTATTCGCAGGTAGGCGACCAGGAAACCGATGACCGCGCCAACCAGCGCGCCCGCCAACACGGGCACAACCCACGACATCCAGATCGGATAGCCGTTGATCGCCAGCGAACCGCTCAGCGTGCCCAACACGCCGATCAGCGAGCCGACCGAAATATCAATGTTGCGCGAGATGATCACCATGCTCATGCCGATAGCGGCGACGGCGATATAGGCATTGCCGTTGAGGATGTTGATGAAGTTGCGCTCGGCTACGTAGCGCGGGTTGGAAGTGCCGACCAGCACGATCAGGCCGACCAGCACGAAGAACAGAATCACTTCCTGCGAAGACAGGAAGCTCAGGCTGCGCGTGAGCAGGTTATCGCGGTGAATATGCGAGCGGGCGGCAGTCGCCGTCATTGCAAAACTCCTTCGGGCGCGGTCGTGCCGTTGGGCGCGCTGCTCTCCCGTATCATGGCGGATACAACGTTCTGCTGGTTGGCGTCCTTGCGGTCGAACTCCGCGACGACACGCCCTTCACGCATCACCAGGATGCGGTCGCTCATCCCCAGCACTTCGGGGAGTTCGCTGGAAATCATCAGGATCGCCAGACCCTGGCTCGCCAGTTCGCTGATCAGACGGTGAATTTCGGCCTTCGCGCCCACGTCAACACCGCGCGTTGGCTCGTCCATGATCAGCACTTTCGGCTTGCTCGCCAGCCACTTGCTGACGACCACTTTTTGTTGGTTGCCGCCGGAGAGTTTGTTGACGACCTGTTCGGTGCTGTAAGCGCGGATGCTCAACTGCTCGATGGCGCGTTTAGCCAGGTTGCGTTCTTCGGCGCGCTTGATGAAGCTGGCACGTGAGATACTGCGCAGCACAGCCAGCGAGGCGTTCTCGCGGATGTTCATCTGCTTCACCAATCCCTGCGTGCCGCGATCTTCCGGCACGTAAGCGATGCCCAACCGGATCGCATCGCCGGGGGTACGCACGCGGATGGGCTTGCCGTTCAGGATAATCTCGCCGCTCTGGGCAGGCGTGAAGCCGAAGATGGTTTGCGCCAGTTCGCTGCGTCCGCTGCCGACCAGTCCGGCCAACCCGACGATTTCGCCCGCGCGCACCTGGAAGGAGACATCACGGCACAGCGGCTTGTTCCACAGATTGCGAACTTCCAGCACAGGATTGCCGATGGTCGTATCCAGCTTGGGGAACAGGTTATCGATGGTACGACCGACCATCATACTGATCAGTTCGTCCTCGCTGGTATCTTTGACCAGCTTGGTGCCCACGTACTGCCCATCGCGCAGCACGGTGGCGCGGTCAGCCAGTTCGAAGACTTCTTGCAGGCGATGGCTGATGTAGATGATGCCTACGCCGCGCTGCTTGAGCAGGCGCACGATCTCGAACAGGCGCAGCACATCGGCCTCGGTCAGCGCTGCGGTCGGCTCGTCCATGATCAACACCTGGGCGTTGATCGAGAGCGCTTTGGCAATCTCGACGCGCTGGCGGTTACCGACCGTCAACGACCCCACTTTGCGGCGCACATCCAGGTCATAAATGTTGAGCGAGGCCAGCAGTTCGCGCGCCCGCTCGAAGGCCGTGCGCCAGTCCATGATGCTGAGCGGGCCGATCTTGCGGCGCGGCGCGTGTCCCATGAAGATGTTCTCAGCCACCGTCAGTTCCGGGTACAGGCTGAGTTCCTGATAAATCGTGGCGATACCTTTGGCCTGCGCCTCGCGCGGGTTATTGAACTGCACGGGCTGGCCGCTCATACGGATCGTGCCCCTGTCAGGCTTATGCACGCCGGAGATGATCTTGATCAGCGTCGATTTGCCCGCGCCGTTCTCGCCGAGCAGCGCATGAACTTCGCCCGCGTTCATCTCGAAATGCACATCGTCGAGCGCCTTCACGCCGGGGAACTGCTTGGATATGTTGGTCAGTTCAAGTGTTGTTGTCATTATTGTTTCTTTAGTGCTGTACTACGCATGATCGGCAAGCTCCACGAACGCCCGCACCGGAAACGTGCCGAACGCTTTGACTTTCACCGGGACGGCGTAGAACGTGAAAACGCGCCCCGGCGGAATCTGTTCCAGGTTGCAGAGATGCTCGACGATCAGGATGTTCGCGCCCAGCAGCGTCGTATGCACCGGACGACGGCCATCGTTGGTATCGTCGATGTTCAGCGAGTCAATGCCGACCAGCGCCGCGCCGCCCGCCTTGAGCGTCTCCGCCGCATCTGCTGTCAGGAAGGTGTGCCCCTCAAAATACTGGTCGGTCTTCCAGTGACGCGCCCAGCCCGTATGGACGATCACCGCTTTGCCGCGCACATCCAACCCGGCGAACACGCTGCTATCGACCGCACGACCATGCCCGGCAGGCAGGCGCACCAGTACGCCCTCCAACCCGGCTACCTGTTCCAGCGTCAGCGCGGCCAAATCGTCGCCATCAGCGAAACGGTGAAAGGGCGAGTCCAGATACGTCCCGGTATTGGCGACCATCTCAATCTTGCCGATGTGGAATTCAGTGCCCTCGGCGTAATGGCTGCGCGATTCTTCGCGGCTCAGGTAGTCACAGATGATCGGCGCGGGCAGCCCCTTGTAGGTAATCAGCCCGTCCTCGACTGTGTGGCTGAGGTCAATGCGTTTGATCATCCTATGGCCCCTTCACCAGATTTTCGAAGCGGTCATATGCATCGTCCCAGGCCGCAGTGTGGCGCGGTTCATAGGTGCGGGCGTCGGCGTCCTTCGCCAGTAGCGCACGCGCCTCGGCCACGCTGCTGAATTCGCCCAGCGCGACGAACTGGACAATCGCGTTGCCCAGCGCGGTCGCTTCGGCGGGGCCAGCGACGACGACGCGACCGAGCGCATCCGCCGCCATCTGGCACAGCAGCGCATTGCGCGAACCGCCGCCGATAATATGCATCCGCTCGACCGTGCGCCCGGAGGCTTGCAGCAGCCGTTCCAGCACATGGCGATACTTGAGCACCAGACTCTCGTAAATCACGCGCACAATCTGCCCCGGCGTTTCCGGCGCGGGCTGCCCGCTGCGAACACAGACTTCACGAATGCGCGCGGGCATATCGCCGGGCTGGTAGAACTCGTCGTCATCGGGGTCGATGAAAGCCGTGAAGGCTTCAGCTTGTTCGGCCAGCGCGGCCAGTTCCGCATATTCATAGTGCTTGCCCTGCTCTGCCCAAACCGCGCGGCACTGCTGCACCAGCCACATCCCGGCGATATTGCGCAGGAAGCGCCAGGTGCCGTTGACGCCGCCCTCGTTGGTGGCATTGGCTGCATAAGCCGCGTCGTTGATCACGGGCGTGGGCAGTTCCAGGCCGAGCAGGCTCCACGTCCCGCTGCTGGTATAGGCGTAATTCTCGGTGGTGCTGGGCACGGCGACGACCGCGCTGCCCGTGTCATGGCTGGCCGTCGTCCAGACCGGGATGCCATTGTATGCACCCAGGCGCGTGCCGGGCGGAACGATCTCAGGGAACATCTGAGATGGGAAGCCGATGCGCTTCAGCAGGTCATAATCCCAACCGTTCAAGCGTGGGTTGAAGATCTGATGCGTGCTGGCGTGGGTGAATTCACAGGTCTTGCTGCCGCTCAGCCAGAAGTTGAACAGGTCAGCGATGGTCAGGTAGGTGTGCGCGGTCTCCAGCAGTGGACTGTTGGTCTTGACCAGATGGGCCAATCGCCAGATCGTGTTGACCGCGATGATTTGCAGCCCGGTGATTTCATAGAGTTCGCGGCGCGGCACCCGCTCGAACACCCAATCCATCATCCCTTCCCAGCTCTTATCGCGGTAGTGGATGGGATTGCAGAGCAGCCGCCCATCGCGGTCGAGCAGCGCGAAGTCCACGCCCCAGGTATCGACTCCGATGCCCGCCGAATCCGGCGCGGCCAAGCGGATACCGGTCTGGATTTCGTGCCACAGGCGCAGCGCATCCCAATACAGTACGTCGTTGGCGTTGACGGCCACGTTGGGGAAGCGGTGCACCTCGTCAATATGCAGGCGACTGCCGTCGAAGCCGACCTGCATGACGCGGCCCGACTCAGCACCCAGATCAACTGCAATAACCTTCTTCGTCGCCATTACGCTCAAATGCCTTTAACAAAGACAATCTTTTGAAAGTGTTACGATTTTAACCACATTACCAGAAGTTACGCCACAGACCATCGCAGTGGGGTGCCCGACACGACACCCCCCGCTCTTTGCTCAAACTGCGCCCGGTTAGCCCCTCGTGGCGCGGAAATAATCAACGTACATAGGCGGCAGGCACGCCACCATCGACGGTTAACATCGCGCCAGTTGTCTTGGCGCTGCGCGGCCCGCCCAGGAATGCTATCGCCTCGGCAATATCCTCTAGCAGGATTTCAACCTTGAGGGTGTTGCGCTGGCGATAGAAGTCATTCAGCTCGTGAACCTGGATGCCATACTGCCTGGCACGGGATTCTTTCCACTCGCTGTCCCAGATGCTGCTGCCGCGTATCACCGCATCCGGCAGCACGGAATTGACGCGAATGCCATACGCCCCACCCTCTTCCGCCAGGCTGCGCGCCAGATGCACTTCTGCCGCTTTGGCCGCGTTATAGGCCGTCGAACCCTTGCCGGGGAAGACCGCGTTCTTGCTGGCGACGAAGACCATCGTGCCGCCAATGCCCTGCGCCTTCATCACCCGGAAGGCCTCACGCGCCATCAGGAAATAGCCCGTCACCAGGATATCGATGTTGCGCTGCCACATCTCCAGCGTCGTGTCTTCGACAGGCGCGCCGCCCGCGATGCCCGCGTTGTTCACCAGCACATCCAGCCCGCCATAGGTCAGCACGGTCTGGCGCAGTGTGTCCTGCACTGCTGCCTCACTGGTCACATCGGTATGCGTGAAGATAGCACGTTTGAAGCCAAAGCGCTCGTTCAATTCAGCCGCCGTCTGCTCGCCGCCCGCGCGGTTGATGTCGGCAATGACGATATGCGCGCCGTCCTGCGCCAGGCGGAAAGCCGTCATTCGCCCAATCCCGCTCGCGCCCCCGGTAATCAGCACGATCTTGCCTGCATAGTCACGCGGCGGCGGGGCCAGCTTGAGCTTGTATAGTTCCAGCGGCCAATACTCGATGTCGTAGGCTTCTTTGGCCGAGAGGCTGACGAAGCCGCCCAACGCCTCGCTGCCGCCGATCACCTCGATAGCGCGGTGATACAACTGGCGGCTGACATCCGCGTTGGTAGCGTCTTTGCCCGTATTGATCATGCCCAGGCCGGGAATCAGGATGACGCGCGGCGCAGGGTTGCCCATCTCATCGCCCGACTCACTGTTCTGCTCAAAATAATCGACATAACGTTCCTGGTACGCCCGCACATCGCCGGGGATGCGCGCCTTCAAGGCATCGACGCCATCAGCGGGCGACCAATCGACGAAAAGCGGCTGACGTTTGACATGGACGAGGTGATCGGGGCAGGCCGCGCCCAGTTGGCTGACCTCGGCGGCCTTCGCCCCGCCGACCATCGCCAGCACCGTTTCGGAGTCATCATAGGCCAGAATGGTCGAGCCGTTCGACGAGACCGCGCCGCGAATGATCGGCAGCACCTGCGCCATGATAGCGGCACGGTCGGCAGCGTTCAGAGATTCCACGTGCAAATCGCCAAAGACACGCTTACCCTTGCACGCATCCGCGATGTAGTCTTCCGCTTCCTGAATGAGTCGAATGCTGTTGTCGTAGCAGGTCTTGGAGTTGTCTGCCCAGGTGATCAGGCCATGCTTGCCCATCACGACGCATTCGATCTGCGGGTGATCAATCAGCTTATGTCCAATCCACTGGCTGAGCTTGAAGCCAGGGCGGATATAGGGCACGAAGGCCATGCGGTCACCATACAAGCGCCGCGCCTGATCCTCTGCGTCCGGGGCACAGGCGATGCTGATCACAGCGTCAGGGTGCGTATGATCGACGTGCTTGAAGGGCACGAAGGCGTGCAGCAGCGTCTCGATACTCTGGCGCGGGCGGCCTGGCTCGAAAGCCGTGCGCGAAAGATAGTCGGTCATCTGCTCATCGCTCATCATGTCACGCTGGAACAGGGGCAGAATCTCGTCCAGCCGCAGCAGCGCAAACCCTTTTTCGGCGATGGTGAGGAGGTCAGAACCGGACGCCTTGACGGCCAGCACGTTTGTCGAACGTCCGGCGTGGTCGATCAGCGTCAGCTTGGCGCTGGTGTTGCCGCCGTAGATGTTGACGACTGCGCGGTCGCTGCCCAGCAGGTTGCTGCGGTAGACCAGTCCATCGAGATCAGGCAAACGTGCGGCGCTGTCAGCATTCCACAGATTTTGCGGCATAACGCTCTCTTCAGGGTAAAGGATGGAGCAATAGTGACCGGTGGCGCGAGTTCGAAATTGAGCGGAGATTTTCGTAAAAACGGGATATATCTCGTCCCTACAGACCCACCCATGACCATTTGAGGTCTATATCTCGCGCCTTCAGTTAGTAAATTCTCAGGCCATGCAAGCGTTTTCGTTTACTTTCATTTGCTGTTCGTTTATATCGCGCCACGCCACACCTGTCAAGTCCGCCAGAAGCCCAATGCCACGCACTCACGCTTGGGTGCGCGGGGGGCATGTGCTATGCTTATGGTCTGTACTGTAAGCAAGCATGGAAGCGATTGTGCCGTATCAATCCACTGGCGGTCGCCGCAACAATGTTCAACTCGGCGTAGGCCGCTCGGTCTGGGCGGGTGCGCCTACCCCCGCCATCCCTGAACGAGCGCTGGACGGCATCCCCGGCTGTCTGGCCTGGTTAGCGCTGCTCTTCTCGGTGGCTGCGGCCATCGCCTTTCCGCGTGCGCTGCTGTTGGTAGCCGCGCTGCTCGGTTTTTACTCTGCGCTGCGCTTTCTCTTCGCGGGCATTGCCAATATCCGGGGGCTGCGGAAAATTGCCGAATGGGAGGCAACCGATTGGCACGCCCGTTACCAGCGCGATGCCACGCCAGACTCGCTGCCCTGGGAAACCGTACATCACATCGTCATCATCCCCAACTACAAAGAGCCGTTCGAGATTCTGACGCGCACGCTCGATAACCTGGCCGCGCAGCACGATGCTCAGACGCACATGACCGTCGTGCTGGCGATGGAAGCGGCGGAGGACGGCTGCGTCGAGAAGGCTGAGCAGTTAGTGGCGCTGTACGAAGCGCGCTTCGAGCATCTGTTTTTCACGGTGCATCCACGTGGGCTGCCCGGCGAAATGCAGTGCAAATCCGCCAATCAGGCCTGGGCCAGCCGCTGGGTCAAACGCAAGCTGATCGATCAACTCGGCGCGAATATCGAACATTACGTCGTGACGACGCAGGACGCCGACACGCTCTGGCATCCGCTGCACTTCCAGGCGCTGACCTACTGGTTCGCCACCACGCCGGAACGGACACTGCGCTTCTGGCAGGCGCCCATCCGCTACCACACCAACATCTGGGACATCAACCCGCTGCTGCGCATCGTCAACGCCTATTCGACCGCCTTCGAGCTGGCCTATCTCGCCGCGCCCTGGTGGATACCGATGCCGATGTCATCCTACTCGCTCAGCCTCAAGCTGCTTGACAGCAGCGGTTACTGGGACGCTGACGTGATCGCTGACGAATGGCACATGTTCATCAAGGCCTACTTCGCGCGCGAAGGGGCAGTCAAACTCGACCGCATCTTCCTGCCGTTCTCGGCCACCGCCGTCACGGGCGAAACGCTCTGGCACGCCATCCGCAACCGCTACCAGCAGACGCTGCGCCATGCCTGGGGCAGCAAAGAAGTTGGGTTCATCGTCGCCAAGATGCTGGAACACCCGGAAGTCGAGTTCCCGACCTCGTTCAAGCTGCTCTTTCGCGTTGCTCACGACATCCTGTTGGCGGGCGCGGGCTGGATTATCCTGACAGCGGGCGCGCAGCTTCCATTCCTGTTCAACCCGCCGCTCCTGGCGCAGATCGGGCAGGAAGGGCTGAGCAACCCGTCGTTCGCGCTGCTGCAAGCCTCGTTCATGCTGGTCTCGGTGCTGGGCATCGTGTTCTGGTATCAGGATGTGATCGTCCGCCCGCCGCGCACGCACCGCCAAACGCTCTACGAACGCCTGATGACGCTGCTCAGCTTTCCGCTGCTGCCAATTCTGACGCTGATCTTCGTAGCGCTGCCGACGCTGCAAGCTCAAACGCGCCTGCTGATGGGCATCCCACTGCGCTTCAAGGTCAGTAAGAAGGTTTGATTGATGGGTGATGAGGAATAAGATTCACCGCAGAGGCGCAGATAGGGCGCGAAGAGGATTGTAGCGGCGGATTAGCGCACAGCGCCTATACCCACCCGTAGATGCGGCAAGCGCGTGTTGCCGTAGGGACGAACAGCGTGTTCGGCCTCTCGCCCTGCCGTATCCGCCAACCTGAATGGTATTTGTAGGGATATGCCGCCGCACTCGCGGGCTATTTTCGAGGCAAGCACAGAGAATACAGAGGGAACAATGGCAACAGTTGGTTATATTGGCCTGGGCATCATGGGCGGCTCGATTGTCCGTAACCTGATGAAAGCCGGGCACGAACTGGTCGTGCATAACCGCAGCCAGAAGGTGGTGCAGGAACTGGTCGCCGCCGGGGCAAAAACCGCCTCGTCTCCGAAAGCAGTGGCCGAACAGGTCGAATTCGTCTTCACCAATCTGCCTGATACGCCCGACGTTGAGAAGGTCGTACTGGGCAAGGATGGCATCATCGAAGGCGCGCACGCGGGTCTGGTCTACATCGATAACAGCACAATCAAGCCGGAGATCGCACGCATGTTGGCGGAACGCCTGGCCGAGGTCGGCGTAGCAGCGCTGGACGCACCCGTCAGCGGCGGCGACGTGGGCGCGAAAAACGGCACACTGACGATCATGGTCGGCGGCCCGCAGGAAGCCTTTGACCGCGCCACGCCCTTGTTCCAGGCGATGGGCAAGGCCTGGGTGCTCGTTGGGGACAGCGGCGCAGGGCAAATCGCCAAAGTCTGCAATCAGATCATCGTCGGCGCGCAGATGGTGGCGCTGGCCGAAGCGCTGATCACCGCCGAGAAAGCCGGCGTCGATCCCAGCCGCGTCGTGGACGCGATCAAGGGCGGCGCGGCGCAGATGTGGACGATGGATGTCAAGCCGCCGCGCCTGTTCGCCGGCAACCGCCAGCCGGGCTTCAAAGCCTATATGCAGCACAAAGACCTGGGCATCTGCCTGGATACGGGCAAGACCTATGGCATCCCCCTGCCGATGACAGCGGTGATCATGCAGCTTTACCAGTCGATGCTGGAGATGGGGCACCGCGAACTGGACAACAGCGCCATCATCACGGTGTACGAGCAGTTGGCGAATGTGCGCCTGAGTGAACCGTTGAAGCCCGAATGAGGCCTGCTATAATGCTTGAATAGGCAAGTAGTCGATAGTCTTTAGTCAATAGTCCCTAGCCAAAGCCCTCGGCCAAATGGTCTGGTGCGCGTAAATGCTATTGGCGAACGACTAAGCACTAATGACTTAGAAGAAATCGGGAACTGTGAAAGAACGTCTGCAGAAACTAATGGCGCAGGCCAATCTGGGGTCACGCCGTTCATGTGAGGAACTCATTCGCCAGGGGCGCGTGCGCGTCAACGGCAAGGTGATCAAGCTGGGCGACCAGGCCGACCCGGAGATGGACATCATCGAAGTCGATGGCGAAAAGCTGGCCTTCCCGGAGCGGAAGACCTACATCGCCTTCAACAAACCCAAGCACGTCATCTCCGACGATGGCGCGGGCGATGACCCCCGCCGCACCGCGCGCAGCTACATCAACTTCGAAGGGCATCTCTTCACCGTCGGGCGGCTGGACGCCGACAGCGAAGGACTGCTGGTGATGACCAACGACGGCGAACTGGCGAATCGCCTGACGCACCCGCGCTACCGCCACACCAAGACCTACAAGGTCACAGTGCAGGGGCTGCCCACACAGGAAACGCTGGCGCAGTGGCAAAAGGGCGTGTATCTGGTCGAGGACGACGGCACGAGCTACAAGACCGCGCCCTGCTCGGTCAGCATCATGCACGGCGGCAAGGAAACCATCCTGCGCGTGGTGATGACCGAGGGCAAAAAGCGCCAGATTCGCCGCGTCGCCTCCAGCCTGGGGCATCCGGTCATCTCACTGCTGCGGACGCACATCGGCAATCTTGCGTTGGGCGAACTGCGGCCGGGCGAGTGGCGCGAACTGAACGCGAAGGACATCCGCGCCCTCAGCACGCCCGCCGATGAACTGCGCGCCATACCGCGCGTCAGGAGTGTGCGATCCGCAGGGTCACGCAAACCTGCCGCGACGGGCGAAGCACCCGCACAATCCCCCGGCAGCCGCAAGCCGCGCCGCCCTGCCGCCAAACCCGGCGACCGCCGAGAGCGCAGTGAGCGACCAGCGCGTGGTGAACGCCGCGACCGTGACGACCGAGGCACGGGCAAACCCGCCCGTCCCGGCAGACCAGTGAGGAAGAAATCGGAGCGATGAGCGTTTCGGAGTCGGTTCAAACCTATATCGCGCGCCAGCCGCAGCTCACCGTGCGGCGCCACATGCTGCGCGGTTTCATCCGCTGGTTGGGCTTTCGCGTGTTGTGGGATGTGCAGGTGAGCGGCGCGCAGAATGTGCCGGATACCGGGCCGGCCATCATCATGATGAACCATATCTCCGCGATTGACCCCATCCTGTGCATGGGCGCGATCCAGAACCGCTTCGTGATTCCGATGACCAAGATCGAGAACGCCCAGCATTGGTTCACGGGCTTCTTCGTGTGGTGGTGGGGCGCGTACACCGTCAAGCGCGGCGAAGTGGACCGCAAGGCGCTGACCAACTCCATCGAACTGATCAAGAGCGGCCAGATGATCCTGATCGCGCCGGAAGGCACGCGCCACCCGGACGGGCTGGGCGAGGCCAAAGACGGGCTGGCCTTCGTGGCGACCAAAGCCGACGCGATCATCATCCCGACGGGAGTCTCCGGGGCGGTGGGCTGGAACACGAAGCTCAAGCGCCTGCAGCGCCCACATATCCAGGTGAACTTTGGCCGCCCGTTCAAGTTCAAGGCAGCAGGCGCGCGTGCCACCCGCGAGGAACTGGCGCAGATGTCGCAGGAGGCAATGTACCAACTGGCGCTGGCCGTGCAGGACGAGACGCGGCGCGGCTTCTACAGCGACGTGAGCCAGGCCACGACCACTACCCTCGACTTCATCAACCCTGTGGACTACAAGCGCAAACCTTAGATACCGCTCTGAGTCCCACGCAGAAGAAATCAACACAGTTGGTGTCATACGATGTCCCGTAAGCAATAATCAGGAGATTCACCAAAACGCTCTATTTGAATAAAATCAGCATATACTATAACAAAAGGGAGGAATGCTATGAACAAGAAATTCACTTCAGTGGCAATTCTGTTTGTTGTAGTAGTGTTACTGTTTGGGTCAATTGCAAGTGTAAAAAATACATTTGCCCAGGGAGAAGCAACAGTTAATCCAACGATTGCTACTGCGGTTGCTCTAACCTTGACTGCTTTTGACCAATCCCTCAATACCCCGACACTCACAAACGAGGAACAAATCGAAGCTACTGTTGTAGCTTCGCTCCGCAAACTCGTCTGGATTGAGGACAGCACTGGCGAGGAACATGAGTTCAATCACCAGGTACCGCCTGAAATTCAGGCAAAAGACAAGCAAAGTGCAAATGTGTGGGTTGTCATTGAAGTGCTAGAGACCGAGGCTGACCCCCTGAACATAACTGGATGCGGAAGCGTAAAACGCTACAAAGTAGATTACGCGATCAATTCGATTGATGCTGAAACGGGGCAGACTGTAGCCGCAATCCTTTTGGAAGGTTTCGTTCGGAATCCGTTCATCGTCTATGATTGCGATCCCTTACGTGGTTTCCCTACATTTGAAGACTTCTTCCATTGGCTGGCACCGCAGGTGTATCTCATCGCCACACCCACGCCCACTTCGACGTATACACCTCAACCGACAAGTACGCCGCTTCCTACAGAGACTTCGGCACCTTGATGATGCGCTAATCTTGGAGCGTGCTGGTGTTATTCGAGCAGATAGTGTGTACTGAGTCCGACCTGAAAACGTAGGGCAATCGTCAGGTTTGCAGGGTGCAGCGCACAGCCCCATGCTGCGATCTGTACTACAATGATTTCTTGTTGTATTACAGCTCGGAATCATGAACGCGATACCTGCCCGACAACAGCGGCGCGCGCCGCAAAAACCACTGATCATCAAGAAACGCTGGCTGCCGTGGCTGATTTTGGGCGGCTCGGTCACGCTCGGCTTCACGCTGCTGCTGGCGCTGTTTGCCGTGATCGGCGTGCTGTATCTGTCACAGGAGCGCATCGCTGCTGGCGTGAGCGTCGCGGGGGTAGAGCTGGGCGGTAAGACGCCGGAGACCGCCGAGCGCCTGCTGCGCGATACCTTCGGCAATCCGGCAGTCACGCTGACCGACGGCGCGCGCCAATGGACGCTGCGGCTGAACAGTCTGGGCGTGACGCTCGATGTCGAGGCCAGTTTGCAGGCGGCTGAACAGAGCGCTGGCGACGTGACGCTGCTGCCTATGTACCGCATCGACCTGGGGCAGGCGCAGCTCGCGCTGGTGGAACTGAGCGCGCAGGTCAACATCGCCGCTGTGCCGGGGCAGCCAGGCCGCGCAATGGAAATCCCGGTGACGCTCGACCGCCTGCGTGTGGATGTCTCCGGTGAACTGGCCGATGGACGGCTCGAACTCGATATAATCGAGACCGAACCACCCGTCGAGACGCCCGGCGGCCTTTACGATGGCGACGTGACGACGCACATCGTCGAGCGCGGGCAGGAACTGGCGCTGATCGCCCAACTATACAACGTCGCTACGGCCGAGATTGTGCGGCTGAACGCGCTGGACGACCCCGACCTGCTCTACGTCGGGCAGGAGTTGATCATCCCCGCCGCCGGGGTGTATGAGCCGAGTGCCGAGGACGCCCCACCCGCGCCGACCAGCACAGGTAAAGCGATCCTCGTCTCGACGGGCGAACAGCGCATCTACGCCTACGAGAACGGGACGATGGTCTACTCACGCATCGTCAGCACGGGGCGCAGCGAGACGCCGACGGTCAAGGGCGATTACCGCATCTACGTCAAATACGCCGCTGACGATATGGCCGGGCCGGGTTACTTCCTGCCGCAGGTGCCCTACACAATGTACTTCTACCAGGGCTACGCGATACATGGCACGTACTGGCACAACAGCTTTGGCCGCCCGATGAGTCATGGCTGCGTCAACCTGCCCGTTGGCGAGGCGCAGTGGTTCTTCAACTGGGCGGAGGTCGGCACGCCCGTGCGGGTGATCTGAGGGTGCATTTCAAAATAGGGGTGAGATGATCCGCCCCTACACACGACAGATTTTCGTAGGGGCGGATTAGCCCATTAGGGCGTATATTCCTCCCGCTGCCCCCAAAATGAACCACATCCATAATCTGATCGCCATTGTACGGCCTGTGTAAGGCGTGATATGATGCGATAAGGAAGAGGTTATAAGAGGAGGCACAACGCGACCGTATCGGGGACTAGATAGCGCATGGTCCAGTCTGCGCGACTGGATGACGAGGTGGCGGCTGCGCGTTTCATTGCGCGCGAAAATCGAGAGATCAGCGGATACCGCCAGGGCGCATTCCACCGCCCTTGTCTACCCCCTCCGTACAACAGAAGCGAACCGCGAAATCCGCCGGGCAACCAGCGGGCCAAGCGACGAGCGCGTGGAAACCAGATCATGCAACTAGGCTGCGCCTGCGCCGCACAGCCTTGCTGCGTTTTGAAGTCAATAGTCTATGGTCGTTAGCTCATAGCCCTGAAATTCAATTCTCAGAAGCGAACCTTCCGGTAAATGAACTGAGGCTGGAGCGTATCCTGCTGCTGACTATCAGCTACCGACTAGAAGCTAAAGGCTATCGACCATCGACCTAGCTCGGAGGATACTCTATATGTGTGGCATTGTTGGTTATATCGGCCCGCGCGACGCGACGCCGATCATTCTCGATGGTTTGCAGCGCCTGGAATATCGCGGGTACGACTCGGCAGGCGTGGCCGTCATCCGCGATGGCGACATTCACCTGCGCCGCGATGTGGGCAAGCTGGCGAACCTGCGCCGCCGCGTCGAGGCCGATCCGATCAGCGGCAGCATCGGCATCGGGCACACGCGCTGGGCAACGCACGGCGCGCCCGCCGAACACAACGCGCACCCGCATATCAGCATGGACGGCGAGTACGTCGTCGTGCATAACGGCATCGTCGAGAACTACCTCGAACTGCGCGAGGAGCTGATGGCCGAGGGCGTGCAGTTCAAGTCCGAGACGGACACCGAAGTGATCGTGCAGTTGATCGAACGCTTCGCCCAGAACGGCGCGAACCACAACCTGACCGAGGCGACACGCCGCGCGGTGCAGCTCCTGCGCGGGGCGCACGCCATCGTCGTGATGAGCCGTCAGAAGCCCGACGAGCTGGTAGCCGTCCGCATCGGCAACGCGGGGGGCGTGGCGATTGGCCTGGGCGAGGGCGAAAACTACGTCGCCTCCGACATCCCGGCCATCCTGGAACACACGCGCCGCATGATCTTCCTGGAAAGCCGCCAGATGGCAACGGTGCGCGCCGACTCCTTCGCGGTGCAGACGCTCGACGGGCAGTCCGTGCGCGGCGAGGTTCACGACATCCCCTGGGACCCGGTGAGCGCGGCCAAGGGCGAGTTCAAGCACTTCATGCAGAAGGAGATTTTTGACCAGGCGCGCAGCCTGACCGACACCATTCGCGGGCGCGTGGACTTCGAGCACGGCACGGTGCTGCTGCCCGATCTGAACCTGAGCGAAGCCCAGGCGCGGGCGCTGACACAGATGGTGATCGTCGCCTGTGGTACGAGCTACTACAGTGGATTGGTGGGCAAGTTCTTCATCGAGCATATGGCGCGCCTGAACGTCGAGGTCGATTACAGCAGCGAGTACCGCTACCGTGACCCGATCATCGACGAACACACTGCCGTGCTGGCGATCACGCAGAGCGGCGAGACGGTCGATACGCTGGCGGCGATGGAAGAGGCGCGCGAGAAGCAGGCGACGCTGTGGAGCATCGTCAACGCGGTCGGCAGCCAGGCCATGCGGACGAGCGACGGCTATATCACCATGAACGCCGGGCCGGAAGTCGGCGTGGCGTCGACCAAAGCATTCACCGCCAGCATCGTCGATCAATACCTGCTGGCGCTCTACCTGGGGCAGTTGCGCGGCACGCTCACACCCGCGCAGCGCCGCGCGTATACACACGACCTGGGACGGCTGCCCGATCTGGTCGGGCGCACCCTGGAGAACGACGGCGCGATCAAGCAGCTTGCCGGGCAGTTGTACCACTACCGCGACTTCCTCTACCTGGGGCGCGGCATCAACTACCCGATTGCCCTGGAAGGCGCACTCAAACTCAAGGAGATCAGTTACATCCACGCCGAGGGCTACCCGGCAGGCGAGATGAAACACGGGCCAATCGCGCTGATTGACGAAGATATGCCCGTCGTGTGCATCGCGCTCAAGGATGCGCTCTACGAGAAGATGATCAGCCAGATCGAGCAGGCCAAGGCGCGCGGCGGCATCGTCATCGCCATCGCCACCGAGGGCGACAGCTTCATCGGCAGCAAGGCCGACCATGTGCTGTATGTGCCGGAGAGCGCACCGCTGCTCAGCCCGGTATTGGCGGTCATCCCGCTGCAACTGCTGGCCTACTACATCGCGGTGCGGCGCGGCGCGGACGTGGATCAGCCGCGTAACCTGGCGAAGAGCGTGACGGTGGAGTAGGACACCCGACCCTGTGTAAAGTCACAGATCGCTGGCAATCTCCGGGAGGATATACGGCAACCGACTGCGTTACCGTTTAGCGCTGGCTTGCGCTGTGGCAGCCTAATCCTCTTCTACGAAAATCAATGTGTGTAGGGGAGGATTAGCGCAAAGCGCGTATATCCTCCCGATAACAACCCACCCTAACATCCGAATGCACCGACATTTGGGATGTCCACCATACTGCGTAAGGTCAGGATTTTGTCTCGTTTGTATGGATAAGAGGTGAACAATGAATGAAATCACATCAATATATAGTGAACACTATATTGGAGCAGTGAGATTTCATGGAGATTGGCGCGTTTTTCATGAGCTATTGAGTATGTGGATACTCGATTACAGGTCTTATGATGACACTTTTGCCCCAAAAGAAGGCGAATGGCGCTACAATTTGATGATAGTAGACCAGAACAACGCTGAAGCTTACATCGAGTCAATGGCGAAAAACGAAATACTTGTTACTCAGATTCCCCATATAAGGCTAGGGGATTTTCCTGGGCAAGCACAACTTACTTTTGTAGTCAATTTCGATGAAAAGTTGTTTATTAATGGATGGCATGATAACATACCAATCCATGAGTACGTACCACAAGACTGGACGGGCATCGAAGCTACTCCTTATGACTATATTCCGTCTGATTTAAGATTGCTTTGGAATAGAACATAGCTCAAGGGGTCTTTCCAATCGGGTCACCATCCGCCTTGAGCAACATTACAATGTGTTCTACTTGGGCAACAGGGATCGTATCGCTGTCCTGTCACCTTTCTGTACATGGAAACTGTCACTCCCGCTTGGCGAGCATCGGCCCCAGCCGCCTGCCGCCGAGCAGGTGCATGTGCAGGTGGAAGACCTCCTGCCCGCCATCCTCTTTGCAGTTGATGATCAGGCGGTAGCCGCTCTCCGCGATGCCGTGCTCCGCCGCGATCTGCCGCGCGACCGTGAACAGGTGGCCGAGCATCTGCTCCTGCTCCGGCTGCACGTCGTTGACGGTTGGGATTTCGACGTTGGGCACGATCAGGATGTGCGTCGGCGCTTGCGGGCTGATGTCCTTGAAGGCCGTCACCTGCTCGTCCTGATAGACGATCTGCGCGGGGATTTCACGCGCGATGATTTTGGAGAAGATCGTAGGCATCGGTGCGCTCCTTTACATCGCCATCCCGCCATCGACCACCAGCACATGCC
>JAEUQX010000373.1 GCA_016788625.1 Anaerolineae bacterium | reverse complement strand
ATCATCAACGTGTCAACACTGCCCAGGCTGAGGCCAAACTTGATGAACAGCGCCGCCGCGGCGACCGGATTGCTCCGTACATAACGCAGCCCATCCATGAAACTGCCCGATGACTTTGCTTCTGCCGCCGCGCTGGCAGCAGGCTTGACGGCTTTTGTATTGGTACGAATGCCGAGAATGAACAGGGCGGAGAGCAAAAATGTCAGCGAATCGATCACCAGTACGGCTGCTGTGCCTAGCAGGGTAGTGATCACGCCGCCGAGCAGCGCGCCGACTGCCAACATCGCCGACCAGGTGACGTTGTTGAGCGTGTTTGCCTTGAGGATGTCTTCCTGGCCGACCAGCGCGGGCAGGATCGCTCCACGTGCTGGCTCGAACATGGCGGACATGCAGGCTTGCAGCACCGTCAGCAGATAGATCAGCCACAACAGATCGGGCGTGTTGGCTGTGAGCAGCAGCAGGACGATGACCGCGCGTGCCAGATCGCTGAAGACCAGCAGCGCCTTGCGGTTGAGGCGGTCTGCCAACACCCCGGCCACAGGGCTGATGAACAGTGGTGGCAGGTAGCGTGCCAGCAGCAGCCCGCTTACGGCCAACCCAGAGCCGTCCGAATACCGCGAAACGAGCGCCGAGAGCGCGATGAAGTTAAACCAGTCGCCCATCAGGCTGATGACGGACGCCAGCCACAGGCGCGCAAAATCCGGGTGTCTACGCAGCAGCGAAATGTAACCAGACACGTTTGTGACCTCAATGAATGGGGTAGGGACAGTGTCAGGATAGCACGGCGCGCGGGCATCTGGCTACTGTACAATCGGCGGGATGGCGTTAGAATGGAACAATTATCCTTTCACAATCGATCAGAATGGGTGAACCATGACCGCTCACGAAATCGTTAGTTATCAGGGTTGGCCGACCTGTGCGCGCTTGTCCAACGGCATCATTGAGCTGATCATCACAGGCGACGTTGGCCCGCGCGTTATCCGGTTTGGCTTCGTCAACAGTCACAACGAGTTCGCCGAGTATGAGGGGCAGGTTGGCAAGACGGGCGGCGACGAATGGCGCATCTATGGCGGCCATCGCCTGTGGCACGCGCCAGAAGCCAAGCCGCGCACCTATTTCCCGGATAATCACCCGGTCACCTTTGAACAGCATCCTGACTTTCTGCGCGTGATTCAGGCCGTTGAACCCACGACGGGTATCCAAAAAGAGATCGACATCGCGCTTTCCCCCAACGCGGCGCATGTTCACCTGACGCATCGCCTGCGTAATCTGGGTGCGTGGTCGGTTGAACTGGCGGTTTGGGCGCTCTCGGTCATGGCGCAGGGCGGCAAAGCGATCATCCCAATGCCGCCGCGCGGTTCGCACAATGACCATCTGCTCCCGGCCAACAGCCTGGCGCTCTGGCCGTACACCAATATGTCGGATGCGCGCTGGACATGGGGCGAAAAGTATATCCTGCTGCGCCAGGATCCCAACGCCGCCAACCCACAAAAGACCGGCGCTGCTGTCCCGGATGGTTGGGTGGCTTACGCGCGCAGCAACCACCTGTTTGTCAAGCGCTTTACACATGTGCGCGGCGCGGCCTATCCCGACTTTGGTTCATCGGTTGAGACGTTCACCAATAACGCTATGCTGGAGGTTGAAACGCTCAGCCCGTTCACAACGCTCGCGCCCGGTCAGGCCGTCGAACACGTCGAGAATTGGTATCTGTTCGATGGGGTGCCGATGCCCAACGACGATGCCGATGTTGAGCGTGACGTGCTGCCGCATGTCGTCGCCGCCATTCAGACAGCTTAACGAAAGTAGCACTCATGCCCGATTGGCTCAAAGTTATCCTCCTCGGCATTGTCGAGGGTATTACCGAATTCCTGCCGATCTCATCGACGGGACATCTGATCGTTGCGGCGGCGCTGCTGGACTTCGGCGGCGCGCTGGGCGGCACGTTTGAAATCTTCATCCAGTTTGGGGCGGTGGTCGCCGTCGCGCTGTTTTATCGCGCTGAACTGTGGCAGCAGGTGCGTACCGTGAGATCGGACGCCGGTGTGCGCCGTCTGTGGTTGGCGATTGCGATTGCTTTTGTGCCTGCCGCCGGGATTGGCTTCCTCTTTGGGGATGAGATCAAGCGCGTGCTCTTTAACCCGACCGTCGTGGCGATTTCGTTGATTGTCGGTGGCATTGTCTTCTTGCTGGTCGAGCGCAGCGGTATCGCATCTCGCGCGCAGACGCAGGAACTCACAGCAATCACGCCAACTCGTGCGTTGCTGATCGGCATCGCGCAGGTTGCGGCGCTGATACCCGGTGTTTCACGCGCGGGCGCGTCAATCATCGGTGGGATGTTGATAGGGTTGGATCGCTCAGCAGCCACACGTTTCTCGTTCTTCCTGGCAATACCGACGCTGGGCATTGCTACGCTCTACGATCTCGTCTCCAACCTGGACAAGATTCAAAGCGGCGACATGTTTAACCTGCTGCTTGGCGCGGTCGTGTCCGGCATCGTCGCTTGGTTCGCCATTGGCTGGCTGCTGCGTTTCGTTTCGCGCAACAGCTTCGTCGGCTTTGGCTACTATCGCATTCTGGCAGGCGCGTTGATCCTGCTGCTGGTCGCAAGCAATCGACTCGGCTAGTCGGTTTTATCGCATCTCTCGACGGTTTCTACTGCATCTACAGTCAAGGATTGAGCATGACCGATAACGAACTGAAGAATGATAGCGCCGTTGAAGCGGGGAGCGACTCGTCCGCTCGCACGCACTTCATCGAGGACATCATCGCGGAAGACAACAAGACAGGGCGCTTTGGTGGGCGGGTGCATACGCGCTTCCCACCGGAACCGAACGGCTATCTGCACATCGGTCACGCCAAGTCGATCTGCCTGAACTTTGGTCTCGCCCTGGATTATGGCGGCAAGTGCAATCTGCGTTTTGACGACACCAACCCGACCAAGGAAGAGGTCGAGTACGTCGAGTCAATCATGAACGATGTGCGCTGGCTGGGCTTCGACTGGGAAGACCGTTTGTTTTATGCCTCGGACTATTTTGATCAGCTTTACGAGTGGGCTGTTCAATTGATCAAGGCTGGAAAGGCCTATGTCGATCACCTGAATGCCGACGAAATACGCGAGCATCGTGGTACGCTGACACAGCCCGGCAAAGACAGCCCGTATCGCAACCGTTCGGTCGAAGAAAACCTCGACCTGTTCCAACGCATGAAGAACGGCGAGTTCCCTGACGGAACGTGCGTACTGCGCGCCAAAATCGACATGACCTCGCCCAACCTCAATCTGCGCGACCCGGTGATGTACCGCATCCTGCACGCTACGCATCACCGCACGGGTGACAAGTGGTGCATCTACCCGATGTACGATTGGGCGCACGGTGAAAGCGACTCCATCGAAGGCATCACACATTCGATCTGCACGCTCGAATTCGAGGATCACCGCCCGCTGTATGAGTGGTTCGTCGAAAACCTGAACATTTACCGCCCACAGCAGATCGAGTTCGCGCGCCTCAACCTGACTTACACCATCATGAGCAAGCGCAAGCTGATTCGCTTGGTGCAGGAAAAGCATGTGCGCGGTTGGGATGACCCACGTATGTCCACGCTGTCCGGGATGCGGCGGCGCGGCTACCCACCAGAGGCCATCCGCGCCTTCTGCGACATGATTGGCCTCGCCAAGAGCAACAGCGTTGCTGATTTTGCCATGCTCGAATACTGTGTGCGCCAGCACCTGAACAAAGTCGCGACGCGCGTCATGGCTGTTCTGAACCCGCTGCGCGTCGTACTGACGAACTATCCCGAAGGGCAGGTTGACGAACTTGATGCCGTCAACAATCCCGAAGACCCGTCGGCGGGCACGCGCAAGGTGCCGTTCTCGCGCGTCCTCTATATCGACCGCGATGACTTCATGGAGAACCCGCCCAGCAAATTCTATCGCCTTTCACCGGGGCGCGAAGTGCGCCTGCGCTATGGATACTTCATCAAGTGTGAAGAGGTCATCAAGGACGAGGCGGGCAACATCATCGAACTGCGCTGCACCTACGATCCAACCACGCGCGGCGGCGAAGCACCGGATGGGCGCAAGGTGAAAGCGACCATTCACTGGGTATCGGCGGCACACGCGCTGGATGCTGAAGTGCGTGTATATGAACACCTCTTCACCCGGCCAGACCCCAACAGCGATGATGAAGGCAAGGACTTCACCGCCTACATCAACCCGAACTCCCTGCAAGTGCTGGCGGGCTGCAAGGTCGAACCAAGCCTCAAGGATGCCGCACCTGGCAGTCGCTACCAGTTTGAACGTCTGGGTTACTTCTGCGTAGACCCCGATTCGCAGGGCAGCACGCTTGTCTTCAACCGCACGGTGACGCTGCGCGACGAGTGGGCCAAGCTGCAAAAATCTCAGCCTAGCTGATCTAACCGTTTACATCTCTACAATCCGCCCCAACCTGGGCGGATTTTGATTCTATAGGTAGTGTCACAAACGAAACCTGAACTGATTTATCACCACCTGCCGAATTGCTTCTCAAGGGAAGCATCTCTAGAATGATGTATACAAATCCAAACAACTCGTGAACATCACGCTGTTGCCTTCACACTCCCGGAGCGCAGCCATGACCGACGCAGCCAACGCCCAGATCGCCTTCATCACGCTGTTCACTACCGCTTTTCTGGCTGCCTTGTATGTACTGATTGTGGTTATCTCGCTGCTGCGCCGCCTGCGCCAGACGGTGCAGCGCCCGGCGCTCAATCCGGTTGTAGAGAGCGTCCCGGCTGCCCAGCCGCCCCCCCGGCGAGCCACTGCTGAGTATCCGCGCATTCCTGTACAAAGCGCCAGCCCCGACCAGGTTGTGCTGGCAATCGAACCACTCGATGGGCCGACGGACGATCAGCGCAATGTTCACAAGCTGATCGAGTTTCTGAAGCGTGAGGCCGTCTTAGCCAGTCCCGGTTAGTCAGACTATCCCGTTTGTGACCTCCCGCATATAATGAATAACTAAGGGAGGCAACATGTCCAATACGCCTAATCCACTGAATAAACAATCCCTCTCACGCGCATCCATCGTTGGGATAGGCCTGGCCGTCCTTGGCATTGCGCTCTTTCTTGTCCTCTGGATTGTCTTTGGTCAGTCTGGCATGGAGACGCTGCCGCGTTTGATTGTATCGCTGTGCGTGCCGCCTGCGATCATCGCCGCGCTGATCGGCGCTTATGTCCTGTTTGTCCGCCCAGGAAACCCGCCGCAGAGCTGATCATTTCACCATGCGATAGACGATTACTACAGGGGTTCCAGCGCGCGTGTCCGCATTCGCAAAGCGCACGCCGGCGTCAATTCCCAGGCGCGGTTCGGCCACTGCATCGACCCGCAGTCCTGCCTCCGCTGCCGCCCGGTGATAATCGGCGTACAGATGCGCGTAATGCTCGACGGCGTAGGTGCTGCCGTCCGGCGCGGTGAATGTGCGCCGCTGCCCGTTGAGGAAGATGAAGGGGTGAAAGTCGCTGATCAGCGCCCACCCGCCGGGCTTGAGGATACGCGCGATTTCCCGCAGTGATGTATCCAGGCGTGGCAGATGTCCCAAGGCCAGCCCGCAGATGATGCCGTCAAAGGATGCATTTCGCAGCGGCAGCGCCTCGGTGGTAGCCAGCGCCCGCAGCGGCAACGCATTGGCCCTCAGCATGGCCGGGCTGTTGTCTACCCCCAGGGCGAATGTCGCGCCGCGTTCTAGCGCCAGCAGCGCATAGCGCCCCGTGCCACAGGCCAGGTCGAGTACCGTCTTTCCCGCTAACGGCGGTAGAAGGTTGAGCAATGCTGCCTGTTCGGCCTGCATCAGCGCGTTATGGGCGTCGGGGGGATAGGCCGCGGCCCACTTGTCGTAAGCGCTCAGGCTGGAGAGTGTTGTGGGAGCAGGTGCTGCGAACCAGCGCTTACGGAGTCTGGCGATCATGCGTCTGCCCAATCTCTGGTGAAGGTATAGCCCCCATCGCGCTCCGGTTTATACTCGTCTTCTTCCTCGCGCACAGTGCCCAGAATAACGTAGTCCGCCCAGATGTCGAAAAGGCGGTCACTGCTGTTGAGCGTCAACCTCAGCCGCCACGGTAGGCACAGCCACATGTAAGCGATGCGCCGCCGTTCATAGCGCGTCGTTCGGTCGAGCAGGTTGTAGTACCAGCGAGGGTAGGGCATCAGGCGAAAATGATAGCGGGAAACGGTTTCATAGGAATTGTAGCCAAAGCCCGCTGCTAACAGCAGCAGGATTCCCAGGCTTCCTAACACATATGCGGCCATGGTGTGCCGTCCCAACCACAGGCCGCTCAGGAAGGCAAGCGCTCCACTCCAGGCGGTCAGTGGCAGCAGCGGCAGATACAGCTTTTCGACTGGGCCATATGTTTCCAGCGCGTTCAGCACAGGCACTTTGTAGTACCCCACAATGACCAGGATTGTGCGGAATAAGAAGAACACGCTGACGACAGTAGCAATAATCAGCGCCATCATAATCGTCACATCCTCATCAGTGCTCGCGGTCCTTTGTACAGGGGACACACGCAGCGGCCACATTCTGGTCGCTCACCTGCACGATAGGCACGGCGCAGCGCCAATGCCTCCGGTAGATTGATGGCGTCACCCAGCGGCAGTGTGCCATCGGGAGTCAGCTTGCCATATGACGGCAAGAAGTAACATGGCTGGAGCGTGCCATCCACACCAATCACCGTCGAGATGTGCGGCGAGTTGCAGCGTACCGTCGGGAATGTTGCCTGCCCATGCAGCGCACGGAAGTAATCGACCATGCGGCGCAGCTTCGCAGGTTCTTCCGCGATCAGACCCATCTCGAAGTCGGCTGCATAATCCCGTTCAACGGTTTCCAACAGACGCTCGAATGCATCCACGTCTTCAGGGGTGAGCGCCGTCGCCAGCGGCCCGTGATCGGGTGGCGCGCCCGGCCCCATCGTCGCCAGCAGCGGGATCACCTCTCCGGTCATCTGGGGCAAATTACGTGGCCCGAAGGCGAATGCATTGCTGACATCGACTGTCAGGAAGCTGACGCGGTTCACCCCGGCGGCTTTTGCTGCGTCGATGATCTGCGGCATCTCGCGGTAGTTCGCCCGCTGCAAAGTCGTCCGTGTCGCGACGGGCACGCCCAACGTACGCACCGCACGAATGCCATCCAACACCAGGTCGAAGGCATCCACGCCGCGTATCGCGTGGTATGTTTCTGCCGTGCCACCGTCCAGGCTGACGATCACCTCATCGACGCTGGCAGCAGCTTCATCAGCCTGTTTCTTCAGCAGCAGGCCGTTGGTCAGCAGCATGACGAATGCGCCTTCATCGCGAAAGCGCCGGGCAATCTCCGGCCACTGCGGATGCTGCATCGCCTCGCCGCCGCTGAGCAGCACCCAGCGTGTTTGCAATCCCGCGAACGATCCGGCGATTTGTTCGACCAGCGCCATTGGCATGTTGCGACGCGGGCTGCGCCAGATGTCGCAGGTCACGCAGCGGCTGTTGCAGCCATCTGTGAGGTACATCACAGCCAGCGGCAAGGTATGCAGCCGATCACTGACGAGGTTCAGGAGGTGTTTGGGTTTCATACTCACAGTATAATCGCGCGCCGTGCCGGAAAGCAACAAACGAGCGATTCAATGGCGAATTCGGCACCCGCGCGAGTTATTCCGCCTCCGATACCGCACGCCATGCCCGGTCGAGCATCAGTAGGGCGACGAGGTTATGCACGCCATGCCCGCGCTGAAAAGCCAAGGTATTGCTGTAATCATGC
Organism: Anaerolineae bacterium; assembly: GCA_016788625.1. Classification (GTDB taxonomy): domain Bacteria; phylum Chloroflexota; class Anaerolineae; order Aggregatilineales; family Phototrophicaceae; genus CFX2. The sequence goes on along the minus strand of JAEUQX010000373.1, from coordinate 3,113 downwards.
GCGAAGTACGTGGTCAGATGTACGCCATCATTATCCAACCCGCGACCTGGGATCGTTCCGGCCATGCGGTCGTAATCCCATAACGGCAGGCTGTAGTCCAGCGCGACCCGGCGGATGGCTGCGTTGTTCGGGCTGTCAGTCCCGTCCCGGCGGTCGGCTTTTGTGCCCAGCAGGGGAATTACGCCCTGTGCGATGGCGAACTCGACGATTTCGCGCAGGTTGCGCTCAAAACCTTCTGGCACGCCTACATCATTTGAACCGAGGCGGATGAAGACGTAGCTGGGATTGTGCACGCGGAACTCGCACGCCACGACATTCTCACGCGGCTGGCACAGCGGGTCAATCGTCCACATCGGGTCGAGCGCCGTCCAGGAGTGCAGGCCGCGCTGCACGGCGAAGCCCTGTCTGCTGAATGAACCTTGAAAGGCGTCAATCACCGATTGCAGCGCTGCATATTCACCGAGGTTGTAGTCACCTTCGTCAAAGCGTGCCAGGAAGTGCGGATTTTCGATCACACTGTCGCCCAGTTTGGAGAATGCGCGTGGGTCACGTCCGATGCTCTGCCCGTAAGCGTAGATTTCGCGGATGCGCGCCACGACCTGCGGGGTCATCACGATGAACGAATCGATGGCAATGCCGTTGAGCGCCAGGGGCAGATCGGCGGATGGTGATGGGGTGAAATCAGCGAAGAATGCCTCCACATCAACGGTTGGCGTTGTCTCCGCCCGCAGGCCGGGGATGATCAGCTCCTGCCGCACCATGATGCGATCCGGGTCAAGCAGCGCATTGGCCGCCGCGATTTCCTGGGCGGGAATGCCATAAAGCTGCCCGATGCTGAACAGGCTTTCGCCGGACTGCACCACATGGATGCGCGCATCGGCTGGGATGGCTGTGGGCTGTGAAGCGATTACCTCCACCTTGTTGTCGCTGCTGCCTCCCTGTGCCAGCGCGGGTGGCACGGCGGCGGCCTCGGCTGGGTCTTGTGAGTCTTGCGAAGGCGCAGTTGTATCCGCCGTGTCTGCACCCTCTCTGGGTGGGGCGGAGACGCGGTTGAGCGCCAGCACAAAGGTCATCACGACCATGATGGCGATCAGGATGCGGTTAAAGAACTTACGCATGGCTGGCTGTGTCCATCCCCGCGTTTGCGACTAGCCCTCGAAGGGCAGGACGCGGCGCGCGTCTTCCGGCGGGCTGATTGGCAGCAGCACATAGAACGTTGTGCCGGGGCATGTTTCCATGTTGTGACCGGGGCTTTCCGCCCAGATCTTGCCGCCGTGCCCCTCGATCACGCCGCGCGCAATCGTCAGCCCCAGACCTGGTCCTGCGCCCATGAACTTGTACGTTCCTGTCGAGTGCAGACCGGGATCGTAGGCGCGGAAGAACTTCTGGAAAATCAGTTCCAAATTCTCTTTGGCGATACCCACCCCGGTATCGGTGATCGCAATCAGGATTTGTTCGCGTTCATCCGCCGTTTCTGCCGGGTGAATGCTGCCTGTGATCTCGATGCGCCCGCCGTCGGGGGTGAACTTGATGGCGTTGACCACGATGTTGCGGAAGGCCTGCACCAAGCGCTGCATGTCTGCCCCGATGGGCGGCAGACCTCGCAGGCCGCGCGCCGAGAGTGTCAGTTTACGCTGCTTGATCGCGTCGGTCAGCGGTTCGATTGCCATGCGGATGACCGTCTCTGGTGTGGTCTGTGCGAAGCGCAAGTCCATCGCGTTCACGTCAAGCTGACTCACGTCCAGCATGGCGGAGATCAGTTCTTCCATGCGCTCGGTTGCCTTGCGCAGGTTGTTGACCATGCCGCGCGTCTGATCCTGGTCGAGCATTCCCTGGTCATTGAGCGCATCAATGATGTCGGTGTAACCGCGCACCTGGGCGAGCGGCGTGCGCAGTTCGTGACTGGCAATGGTCACGAAGTCGCTTTTGACCGTATCGAGGCGCTCCATCTGTTTGTTGGTCGCTTCGAGTTCCTTGTTCAGGCGCGCCATCGAGTTGTTCAGGTGGCGCAAATCCGCGACGAGCCGCGCGTTACGCAGCGCCACGCCCGTTTGGTTTGCCAGCGTTGCCAGCAGTTCCAGGTCGCGTGGGTAGAATGGCGCGTCGTTGATCTTGGCCCCGCAGACCAGGATTCCGATCAGCACATCTTCAACAATCACGGGAGCGAAGGCGCTCATGTTCAGCGAGCTGATGAATTCGCGTTCATCGGCTGGTGTGCTTCTGAACTTCGGGCTGAAATCGAGATCAAACTGTGAGAGCGGCGCTTGTCCGGCGGCAAGCTGGTTGTAGACCGGGCTTTGTTTGCTCAGCAGCCCTTTGCGGTTGTTTTCGCGACTCTCGGTAAAGGCGCCGCCATGCATCAGCAGCAGTTCAACACGTCCATCCTCGCCGCCGCTGTCGTTGACCAGCAGCAGGCCGGAACGCCGCACCTTTAGAACATCATTGAGCGTGTCGGTGCAGGCGCGAATCAGTTGATCCAGTTCCACTGCCTTCGAAACCTGCTGGCTAAAGCGGCGAGTTGCGACGGTGGGGTTGATGTAACGCCCCTTGAGCAGGGGGTTGATGATCGCGCTGGTCAGGCGGCGCAGAGGCACGTACAGCAGCGCGACGACGAACGCGGCCACTGCGACCAGCAGGTTGGTCTCGGTGGCGGTGATCGTCGTGCGGTTGAGGATCATGGTGGTGATGAATTGTAGCGCGCCAAAGACGAGCAGCGCCGTGAGCAAGACGAGCAGGGCGGTCTTCAGCGCCAGGCTCATGCCGCTGCGAATGTCGAAGACGCGGTACGAGACCTGGGCGTAGACTGCTCCGCCGATGCCCATCAACAGCGCCACCATGCCCAGCATGACCAGCACATCGCTGCCGCTGATCATCAGGGTCATCCCCAACAGCACTGCCGCAATGTCGATCACCCAGTACAGTGCGCGGTTGGCAACTTCCGGCAGCGGCGCGGCGTAAAAGGCATAGAAAGCTGTACCCAGCAGTACCAGACTGGCGATGCTCATCCCGGCGATCAGCGCCCAGCTAAACGGATTCGGGGCGGTGACGGCGCGCACAATCCAGTCGCTCTCGCCGATGACGATCTGTTCGCTCAGCAGCATGGTGGCGACCAG
>JAEUQX010000412.1 GCA_016788625.1 Anaerolineae bacterium | reverse complement strand
CCAGCGCTGTACCCAGTCCCGATGATGAAACAACAACCACGCGCCCAGCCCGCCGATCACCATGCTCTCGATTCGGAAATTGAGCAGGAAGACGTAAGGCAAGCCCCACTGATTCACCAGCGCATCGCCAAAGATCGAATTGAGCATGATCAGGGACAGGTTGAAGGCCAGGATCAGCAGCAGCACCAGCGGGAAGACACGCATCAGCCGCTTGGCGATCTGCGGCCAGATCAGATAAAACTGCTCCTCAATCCCAATGCTCCACAGGTGCATCGCCCCGACGATGAACAAATGCAGCATGTTGGCGAGATTGGGCAGGAACAGCAGATGCAGGCCAACCTTGAGCGCAAACTGATCTCGCAGCGAAACGTAGTAGCCGTCGAATGCAGTCCAGTGATACAGCGCAGGTACTACCGTGATCGAGAGCAGCACGATCAGGTAGTACAGCGGCCAGATGCGTAACGCGCGCCGGATGTAGAACTTACGGATGCTGACACTTCCCGCCTCGCGGTGTTCAACCAGCAGCAGGTAGGTGATCAAAAAACCGCTCAGCACGAAGAACACCGTAACCGCATCGTTGCCGCTCATCACGAATCGCGCGGGTAGAAACGTCGTATCCTGTGGATCGTGCAGCCCGAAGAATCCCTTGAACTGCTCGATATGCCCGATGACGACCATGAACGCTGCCAGAAATCGGACAGCATTGAGATTGGGGAAATAAGTGCGCTGGTGCATTTCGGGGTTTATCTTCCTGACTGCTCATGCCCGGTCAAAGGGTTCGGTGATCGGCGGCGGTGGCGGCGGGTTGAGCAGGGCATCCAACGCGGGCGCTGCGGTGTAAAACAGGAACGCCAACAAGGTCAACAGGATGATGATCAGATAGATCACGCGCGTCACTGTCCAGTACGGTTGCTCGCGTTCCTCATCTTCCGGCTCGTCATCGTCCCAGTACGGACGCTGCTCATCCAGCATTCTGCGCTGCGCCTCCTGTCAACGCACTATTGCGCGGTCATGACGGCCGCCACGCCGGGTACAGGTCGTCGCTGTTATTGTTGGTCAACCGCCGCACGTCTCCGCCGCAGGCATCCGTGCTGTAAATCTCCCAGTTGCCCGCGCGGTCGGTCTCGAAGGCCAGCCGCTGCGAGTCTGGCGACCAGGTGGAGGTCCAGTCATCCGATGTGACGCCTGTGATATTGCGGCGCTGCGAGCCATCTGCGCGCATCACCATGATTTCGACATTGTCGGTCTGCCACAGGTAGCTCAACAACTGCCCATCCGGCGACCACTGCGGCATCCACTCATCGCCCGACAGGCCGGAGAAGTGAATGGCGGCATCCGGCTGGCTGGTGTCGATCACGGCCACTTCCCAATTGCCGTCTGGTTCGACGGCGACCCACGCCAGGTTGCGTCCATCCTGTGACCACTTCAGGCTGCTGCCGTCGTTGGCCGGGCTGTTGGTGATGCGTTGCACATTGCTGCCGTTGGCATCCATGATATAGATTTCCTGGTTGCCGTCGCGTTCTGAGCTGAAGGCGATGCGCGACCCATCCGGTGACCAGGTGGGCACTTCGTCATTCGCCGCGTGATCGGTCAGGCGGCGCAGGTTGCTGCCATCGACATTGACCGCGTAGATGTCCCAGTTGCCTTCCATCTGAGAGGCAAAGACGATCTGCTGACCATCCGGCGACCAGTCAGGTGTGGCATCTTCGACCGTATTATTGGTCACGCGCACTGTCGTGAATTCGTCGGGATTAGCTGCCGAGGAAACCAGCGCATAGATTTCATCATTACCATCGCGCCCGGAGACGAAAACCAACTGGCGGCCATCCGGCGACCAGAGCGGGTTGAGGTCATCGCCGCCGCTGTTGGTCAGGCGTGCTACGTTCGTGCCATCGGCGTTCATCAGGTAGATATCGAAGTCGCCCGTGCGGTCGGAGTGGAAAGCGATCTGGCCGCTGCCGCCATCCTGTGGAAAAGCGAATTCCGCCGCGCAGGTCACAGCCGTTGCCGTGAGCATGTCGGCAGAAGCCAGCAGCGGGTTGGCCGCCTGTGTCTGCTGAAGCGCCACCAGTGTCTCCTGAAGTTCAGCTTGCTGCGAACTGCTTTGCAGCGCGAACAACACCAGCGCGGCGATCACGAGAATACCCAGCCCCAGCGCAGCAATCAGAGCACGATTCAGGCGAGTAGGAGCAGCGGCTTCACCTTCCACAACGACGGGCTGACGTGTCGTGCGGCGGCCACCGAGCAGGTTGCGCGGGGTAGTGATCATTGTGCCGCCCCCGCCTTCGGTGTCCAGCGGCATGTAAAAGAAGCCTGTTGAACCCGTTAGCGGCAGATCGGCCTGCTTAAGCGCCTCGTCGAAAGCATCGGCAAAAGCCGTCATGTTGACGAAACGTTCTTCCGGCGTTTTGCTGAGGGCCTGCTGCAAGACTGCGTTAAGCGACTCTGGCACGGACTCGCGGATGTGGTAGGGCGGCGGCGGCGAGTCGTTCAGGTGCATGTTGATCAGTTGCAGCAGCGTTGGCGCTTCAAATGGCGGCCTGCCCGTGACCATCTCGTAGATCACGATGCCCATCGCGTACTGGTCAGCGGTCGTTGTCCAGTCCTGTCCGCGCCAGACCTCTGGCGGCATATAGGCGGGCGTGCCGAGCATCATGCCTGTCTGCGTCTTGGCGGTCTGGTTCTGATCCATCGCCCGCGCGATGCCGAAATCGACCAGATACGCGTTGCCCTGCTCGTCGAACATGATGTTGTTAGGCTTGATGTCCCGGTGAATCACACCCCGGCTGTGGGCATAATCCAACGCGCCAGCCATCTGTCGCAGCAGGCTGGATGTTTCGCTCAGTGCGGGCAGCCCCATCTCGCGTTTCTTGAGCAGTTCCAGGCGCTGCGCCAACGAGCCGCCCGTCAGCAGGCGCATGGCGACGTAGCTGATGCCATCCTCGGTCGTGCCGTGATCGTAGATCGGGACGATATGCGGATGCTCCAGCGATGCGGCCATCTGCGCCTCGCGGGCGAACCGTTCGCCATACGTAGGGTCGGTGGCCGTAAGGGTGTTCAGCACTTTGATGGCCACCTTGCGCCGCAGTCCCGGTTGGTCGGCCAGATAGACCGTGCCCATGCCGCCGCTGCCGATCACTTCCCGGATGCTGTACTGCCCGAACTGCGTTGTATTGAGCGTGTCGCTTTCCATGCCGCCCTGCCTATGCTGCTGCCGGGTAGATCAAAATGCGTGTCAGTTCCAGCCGCGTTTGCTGCTCGGTCCGTTGGATTGCCCTGGGCGACGGTTGAGCGGGTGGTCGCGGCCTTCGACCAGCGCGCGGCGCGCCTTTTGCACGTCACTCTCGTGCTTCAGCAGCACCGTCAGCGTGGTCTCCAGCGTGTGCTTATCCAGGCTGTCGGCGTTGAGCATGACCAGCGCCTTGGCCCAGTCAATCGTCTCGGAAACGCTGGGGCTTTTCTTCAGATCCATCTGGCGCAGGCTCTGCACTACTTCGACGGCCTGCTGCGCCAGCTTCTCGCGGAGCTGCGGAACGCGCATCTTGACGATATTCAGCTCGGCATCGTGGCTGGGGTAGTCGATGAACAAATAGAGGCAGCGGCGTTTGAGCGCTTCGCTCAGTTCGCGCGTGTTGTTGCTGGTCAGCACGACAACGGGCTTGTGGCGCGCCTCGATGGTGCCCAGTTCCGGCACAGAGACCTGAAAGTCGCTGAGAATTTCCAGCAGGAAGGCCTCAAACTCGGCGTCGGCGCGGTCGATCTCGTCGATCAGCAGCACGACCGGGCTGGGCGCGGTAATCGCTTGCAGCAGTGGGCGGGCGAGCAGGAAGCGCTCCGAAAAGAAGACGTTCTCCTCCTGGCCGAGGCGGTCAGCGGCTTCCGTCAGGCTCTGCGCCTGCGCCAGTACTTCGCTGAGCTTATCGCGCAGAAGCTGCGTATAGAGCATCTGCTTGGCATATTCCCACTCATAGAGCGCCTTGCTCTCATCCAGTCCCTCGTAGCACTGCAAGCGGATCAGCGGGCGACCGGTGGCTTTGGCCCAGGCTTTCGCCAGTTCGGTCTTGCCCACGCCTGCCGGACCTTCAGTCAGCAGAGGCTTCTCCAGCTTTTCGGCCAGGAACATCACGGTCGAAATCTCGTCCGTCGAAATATACTGCTGCGTGTTGAGCGCCTGCGTCACCTGGCCTATATCTCGGTACATACGGAGTCCTCATCAAATCATCGGTGAACGATAGAATGCGGGGAGCGAAAGACTTCCCTTAACGAGGATACATCGGAACAGCCGTGATGTCGAACAATTCTCACGCTCAGGGTGTATTTCATTCTGGGGGCAGCGGGAGGATTAGGCGCTTGCGCCGTATATCCTCCCATGCGTGTATTGCGCCCCTATTTTGAAATATACCCTCACGCTCAGGGCTGCGCGGTGGCCTCCGGCACGCGGAAGACAACCGTGTCCAGGATGGTCTGCAAATCCTCACGCCCGGTGTCCATCGCTGTGATCGGGTCGGCATACAGGTAGAAGATGAAGTTCAACCCGCCTGACTGTACCCCGGCGAACCAGCCACGCGTGTCGGCCTCTTCCGGGCAGTCAACGGCGGCGAACTGCGTGCCCACCGCGTTCAAATCGCCCACACGGTAATCGCGCCGCAGATCAGTGCCGATGTTGCAGGCCGGGTCGATGACCGCTAACCGCAGCAACCGCAGCCCATCCGCGAACAAGTCCGGCGCGGGCGCTGTGCCCAGCAGCGCGGCGGCAGGGTCAACCGCGTTAGTTGGCACGAGGCTGGGGAAGCCCCACAGCAGCACGATACGCCCTTCGCCACCCGTGATCGGACCACCGTAACCGACGAAGGGGATGCCGCGCAGCGCCTGCTCGTTAGAGAGGTCTTGCAGCAGCAGGGTGTCGTTCATGCGTTCCGTCCAGCCCTCCGGCAGGGTGATGTCCATTGGCACGGGCACAGGCCGCCCAGCAACCGGGTCAACAGGCATGACGGTAACAGGGAGTTGTGTCACGGTGGGCAGCGGAGTCAGTGCCTGCTGCTGCATCGCCGCCATCGTGGGAGCCAGGGCAGTCAGCGTCGCTTCGACTCCGGCAGTCGGGCTGGCAGGCAGCGAGGGCACGAGGCTGGGTAACGTGGTGGCGGTCGGCGCGGCGGGGGCACATGACGCCAACACGCCCAGAATAATCAGGTATAGGAATACCGATCTGATACCGGGATTATTCGTTGTAGGGACGGGATATATCCCGTCCCTACGATTACCGTCATGTCCCGGATGTCGCTGCAATCTATGCTTACCAATGATCTGCATCCCCATGCCTCTCATTCCCATTCAATCGTTCCGGGCGGCTTGCTGGTGACATCATAGGTCACCCGGTTGACGCGGCGCACCTCGTTGACGATGCGATTGCTGACGCGCGCCAGCAAATCGTAGGGCAGCCGCGCCCAATCCGCCGTCATAAAGTCGTCGGTGGTCACGGCACGC
>JAEUQX010000371.1 GCA_016788625.1 Anaerolineae bacterium | reverse complement strand
ACGGTTGGCATTCATCAGCCTGGCGATTTACTTCGTCCTGGTCGGCGGCGGCGCTTACTACGCAACGATTTTTCCGGTGCGCGTGCTGCATCATGCGTTCGTCACGATCCTGTTGGGGCTGTGGCTGTTCGGACGGGTTCGGCGCGGACAGGGGCTGCCACATACGCCGCTCAATCGCCCCATCCTCGCGCTGGTTGCTGTGTGGGTTATATCGGCGCTCTTCAGCGCTGATCCACGCATGGCAGTCGAACACCTGTGGTTCCCATTCACGCACCTGATGATGTTCTACACGTTAGTAGACTTGTTCCAGCGCGGGCGCGAACGCCTGGTACTGGAGACGCAGTTCATGCTGGCCGCAATGGTGGTGTTCATCAGCGGTATCGAACTGGCGTCGTGGTACTTCGGGCTGGGCATCATCCCCGGCAGCGAAATTGGCTGGGCGAATGTGATGGGGCCGGGAGCCTGGCTGCCATTGGAATGGCTGCGTGTTTCGCTGGCGCTGAATGTCAGCACCCTGGTCGCGGGCTATGTTGCTCCGCTGGTCACACTGGCGGCGGTCTGGGGGCTGACGACTCGACGGCGGGACTTCCGCACGGTCTTGCTAATTCTGGCCGCGCTGCTGCTCGTCATCCTGCTGCTGACGTTTTCGCGCGGCGGGCTGCTCTCGGTGCTGGCAGCGGCGGGCACAGTGATCGCCTTCCGGGTGGCACAAGCGGAGCAGGTCACGCGGCGCATCGGCGGGCGTTGGCTGGCATTGGGCGGCATGGCGGCAGCGGTTCTGTTCGTCAGCGGCTATATGATCTTTTCGATCACCGAAGCGCGCAGCGGCAATCGCGGTGACGAAGGACGGCTGGACATGTGGCAAAGCGCTGCTGAGATAACGCGCGACGACCCACTGACAGGCGTCGGGCCGGGGTTGTATGGGCGCACATTTCGCCTCTATCGTGACCCGGCCATCGCGCAGGATAAGCTGGCATCAGCGCACAATGCCTATCTGAACACGGCAGCGGAGACAGGTTTGCCAGGCATCCTGGTCAGCCTGTGGCTGGGCGTGACATTCATTTGGGCATGGTATCAGCAGTGGAAGCAAGCAGGCAGTGATCCGCAGCGGCGGCGATTGGAGGGTGCGCTGGCAGCATTGATCGGGATGGGCGTTCACAGCCTGGTGGACGTGTTCACGACCACGCCGATTGTGCTGCTGATGCTGGTGCTGGCGGTCTATTGTGTCGCGTCCAGGCAGCGCGAAACGAGTGCTGCTCTCCGACAACCGCTGTTAGCGCGTTTGAGCGCTATCACTGCGCTGCTGGTAATCCTGGGATATGGAGCGCTGTTCATCCAGTTCGACCGGGCGCAGGCGGCATATCAGGGTAGCCTGAGGTTGAACGAGAATGCGGCTGACCGGATAGCAGAAGCACAAACGATCGACCCGGCTATGCGCCTTTATGCCCTGCAAGCAACATATATCACAGGGCAATCGGGGACAGAGGCGGAGGCAGTCGAGGCGTATCAAAACGCGCTGGGGCTCGAACCGACCTGGGATGTGGGCTGGATGAACCTGGCCGCGCTGCAACAGCAGGCGGGCGACTTACCAAACGCGCTGGAATCACTCGCGCGCGCCATGCAGATCAACGGGCGCACATCAGCGCCACTGCGTTGGGCAGAATTGGCGGAAAGCACAGGCGCTGCCGACGACGAGGCTATCATCGCAGCGTATCGACAGTACATGGACTTTGACGCGATTCTGCCGCTCTCAGCCTTCTGGCAGGAAACAGCGCTGCGACGCGAAGCATTAGAGCGATATTTGCAGGAACGCCCACTGGATGACCAATACCGCATCGTGCGCGTGTTTGACCCGCAGCGGGCAGCGGCGCTCGTACCCGCCCAACCGAGCCGCGCGAGCGAGTGGTGGGTTGTCGGGGAAGCGGCGCTACTGGCAGGTGATACGGAGAATGCCGCAGACGCCTTCAGTCAGGCCATCGTGCTCGCTCCGACGAATGGCGACTATTACGCTTCACGGGCGCGGTCGACGATGGGCACAAATCGTGCGGCAGCAGAACGCGATCTGAAGCTGGCACTGCTGCTTGGTACGGTGGCGGAATACCCGAACGCGATCTGGGCCGAGCTAGAAACCGATGAAGAACGAGCGACGACTCTGCGGACGAACGCACTACCTCCTCAGCGTAACGTGCAGGAATTCGCTGCCGTGCTGTTCAGCCGTCCGGCGCTCTTCGAGGTCGTTGCGGAGATGGGGCGTATAGGGCCGGGGCGCGCGGCCATGCAACCCTGGTACACGCTGGCGGAGCAGTATCTTGAAAACGGCCTCATCGAGGATGCGAAGAATGTCTATCAGGCCATACTCAAGTACGCGCCGGATGAAACTGAGGCGTCAGAAGCACTGCGCGGATTGGCCGATTAGGCGTCCGTTTCAATTCATTGGGAGGATATGGACAAAAACGCCTCATCCTCCCATCATGTGCTGTCTCACTGAGCCAGAATATGCGTCATGGTGGCAGCGTCCACATTGCCACCACTGAGAATGACGCCAACGCGACTTGATGTGGGCACTCTGCCGCTGAGCAGCGCGGCTATGCCAAGTGCGCCGGATGGCTCAACCACCAATTTGAGCCGATAGAACAAGAACTGTACCGCGCCGATGATGGCCGCTTCGGTCACATCCTGCATATCATCGACGTATTCCAGTACGAGCGGGAATGTGAGCTGACCGAGCGACGGCGTGCGCGTGCCATCGGCAATAGTCGGCGGGTTATGGATGCTGACGAGCGATTTCGTGCGGAACGAGCGCACAGCGTCGTTCGCCACTTCAGGTTCGATGCCGATTACACGGCACTGTGGGCGCAGCGCTTTCGTACTGATGGCTGAGCCACTGAGCAAACCACCACCACCGCAGGGCACCAGCAGCATGTCGAGATTCGGCACATCCTGATGCAGTTCCAGCGCCGCCGTGCCCTGCCCCGCAATCACATCTTCATGATCGTAAGGCGGGATGATCGTATAGCCGTGCTGCGCGGCCAATTGTTCGGCCAATGCACTGCGCGACTGTTCATCCGGGTTATAAGCCACAACGGTCGCGCCATAGCCTTCGGTTGCGGCGCGTTTGGTAGCCGGGGCGTTATCTGGCATGACAATCGTCGCCGGGATGCCGAACTCCCGGCAGACCAGCGCCACCGCCTGGGCATGGTTGCCCGACGAGTATGTGATTATGCCGCGCTGACGTTCAACCTCACTCAGCCGACTGATGGCGTTGCGCGCGCCACGATACTTAAACGCGCCCATGCGCTGGAGATTCTCGCACTTGAGGAACACCTCCGCGCCAACCCGCTCGTTGAGGGTACGTGAAGTCATGATCGGCGTGCGGTGCGCATATCCCCGAATGCGTTCCGCCGCCGCTTGTACCTGTTCGAACATCGCGTCTCCGCCTGCCTTGTATGAAAAAGAAAGGACACTTCAATCGTGCCCTTTCCTCGCCCTCCAAACCTAGTGCCAGGTACATCCAATTCAGAATGCCCAGGCGAACAAATGCGGCTGTTGAGCCTACTTCTCCGGTTTCAGAATATAGGTTTGCACCAACCCGGCAATGATGCCTCCCGCGAAGATCCCGACCAAATATGGCAGCACGTAACTGAGGTCGCCCGCGATCAGCGCCGGACCGAACGTGCGCGCCGGGTTCAGCGATGCACCCGTATAGACGCCACCTGCCAGGATTGAGGCCGTCAAGGTGAGGCCAATCGCCACGCCCGCCATACTGCCCGCTTTGCCATAAGCCGCAGCCTGATAGACCGCGCTGACAAGGAAGAATGTCAGAATGGCCTCGAAGGCTGCCGCTGTCCACGGGGCGCTGGCTGTCAGTGAGCCTGTTGTCTGCCCCACGTTCGTACCGGGTACAAGCGCATTCAGCACCACCGCGGCGATGATAGCGCCGACAAACTGGGCAACCCAATAGGCAACCGCTTTGTCGATTTTGATCTGCCCACCGACCAGCAGGCCTGCTGTAACCGCCGGGTTGACATGTGCGCCAGAAATGTGACCATAGGTGTAGATCAGCGTGCAAAGAATCAGGCCGTGCGCCAGCGCAGGTACAACGACACCATTCTCCGGCTGACCAGCAACGGTAACCGCAAACCCGCCAACGAAGGTCAGCACAAATGTACCGATCAGTTCTGCAAGGCTGGATTTCAACAAAGCATTATTCATGAAGGCCATCCTGAAAGAGATTTCGATGATACTTGGGCAATTATAACGCAGCTCGGAAGGTTGTCATCATGCCATGAAGGGCATCACAAGACCTTCACAAGGTCAGGCTTTACACGGCAAAACCGCTCTGGTATAACAGATTTTGTCCTGCCGTGCGCGTGATGGCGCAATGCGTTTGAGCCAACACCCAAAATTTGGGAGTCAAACGTCTGCTGATAAGGTGATAGGCATCCGCCAAGACCGATTCATCAGTCTGACACCCACCTGCGAAAGCAGGTTCAAAAACATCGCGACACACGACATGGCGGGTCCCTCTGCCAACAATCCACCCCACGCTCAAGCAGCATGGGGTGTTTTTTTGGAATGTCTACTGCGAGTAATTCGCGCCGAAGACTTCGACCATCAGGTTGCCGATGCGCGCGCGGTCGGGGACAAGTACCGATGCGCCCTGCGAGGTTGAGTAGCCGATGGTGTAGTCCGGGCCGATCACGCCCGTCTTGATATTCTCGGTAGCGATGTCCTTGAGATACCAGGCCAGTTGCAGCATTTGCTCGAACGTCAGGCCAGTGCTGACTCCAGACTGAATGGCATTCCAGATGGTTGGTGCCTGCACCACGAGCTGCGGGAGCATATCGAAACTTAACACCTTGTCGCGGATAGCGTAGATCACCGCCTGCTGGCGTTCGGCGCGGGCGAAGTCGTTATCGCCGTGCCGCGTGCGGGCGTACTTGAGTGCCGTCGCGCCATCCAGGTGCTGAAGGCCAGCCTTAATGTAGAACGGATCATAGCCGTAATTCATGTCGGGATATTCGGGGTCACTGATGGCGTAGGGCACGTCAATGTCGATACCACCAACCGCATCCACAATAGTGATGAAGGTGTTGAAATCGGCAGCCACGTAGTCATGCACGCGAATGCCGAGGTTATACTGCACCGTCTGTTTCATCAGTTCCGGGCCATAACCCACCTGGCGCAGTTCGCCCAGCACCATTGGCGAGTTGACACGCTGCAATTCACTGTAACCGGGTACTTCGACATAAAGGTCACGCGGGATGCTGAGAATGCCGATGCTGTTCGTAGCCGGATCAATGCTGACCAGCATCATCGTGTCTGTGCGGTACGCCAACCCAGTTTCACCAGGACGACGATCAAGCCCAACGACCAGCACAGTGAAGCGTGACGTGCCATCCCAGGGTGTCAGGATGATGTCACGACCATCAGCCATCGTAACCTGCTGCCCGGCAACGGGTGTGCCATTGATCGTCAGTTGATTTTGTGCCAGCACAGGCGTGGGCAGAACGACGACCGGCGTAGGCAGCACCTCCTCCTGCGCCTGTGCCGCACGCAGCAGCACGAAGACGCTCAGGCTGATGACCACCACGACGCTAAAAAGCGCCCCTGCGATGACCACCCAGGCCCATTCACTACCACGCCGTGACTGTACCCTACGACGGCGCATTCGTTCACGCGCCTGTGACTCGCGGCGCGCATCGGACGGGGGTGGCGGGTAGGCGGGTTCAAAGCGAACGGTTGGCGGGGGAGTGAGCGGATAGTCAGGAGTCACTCTGGGGGGCTGGTTGGATTCGGGCGGTGTGCCAAACACAGCATCCTGTGCCGTGAGCGTATCCTGATCGTTTGTGGTCCACTGATCTTGCATTCCAACTCACCCTGATGAATCCTTACAATCGGCATAAGCACAGTATAGGCAGGGTACACATATGCGTCAATGGCGCTTGATCTACGATACTCCCACGCGGGGAGCGCTCAACATGGGGCGTGACGAGGCCATTCTACGGGCGGTCGGCGCAGGACAGCAGCCGCCAACACTGCGACTCTATGGTTGGCATCCCCCCTGTCTCTCGCTCGGCTACGGGCAGCGGTCGAACGATGTGGATTTCGAGCGTGCGACCACACTGGGATGGGACGTGGTGAGGCGTCCGACGGGGGGGCGCGCCATCCTGCACAGCGAAGAACTGACTTACAGCGTGACACTGCCCACTGACCACCCAATTGCAGCGGGCAGTGTGGTCGAAAGCTATCGGCGCATCAGCACAGCGCTGCTGAACGCACTAACTCGGCTAGGTGCGCAGGCAGCAGCAGATCAACAGGCGTCAACCATACAAGCAGCAGGCGCAGTATGTTTCGAGACGCCCTCACATTACGAACTCACGGTGAGTGGGCGCAAGCTGATCGGCAGCGCGCAGGTGCGGCGCTTCGGCGGCGTGCTGCAGCACGGCTCACTGCCGCTGACAGGCGACATTGCCCGCATTTGCGATGGGTTGGCGTTCGAAAGCGAGGCCGAACGCGAGGCGGCGCGCGCACGTGTACGACAGCGAGCAGCGACTTTAGTAGATGTGCTGGCGAATACTGCGGGTGATACTGCGGAATTGTGGCAGCAAGCGGCAGCAGCATTCATGACAGCGTTCAGCGAGACGTTTATGCTGACGTTTGAACAGGCGCAGCTTTCGACAGAAGAGGCACTGATTGCGGCGGAGCTGGCGCAGTCTACCTACGGCAGCCCAGCCTGGACCTTGCGTCGTTAACATGCTTTAATCAAGAAAGCTTGACAAGTATTACGATTGAGTTTATGCTCAGTTTGAGTCATTCGTCTACTATGATTCACCAGGTGAGCGCATGTCGGAGATCCGCCAACTTCCCCTGTTCCAGAACCAACCCGCGTCGCCGGAAGACTTGAACCGCTACACGGCATTCAAGTACACGGTGCCCCTGTTTCAGAAGCATCTGATCAAGGAAGGTAAGTCGCAGCACACGGTCAACGCATTCACGTCTGACCTGCAACTGCTGGCTGAACACAGCGGCGACGATCTGGCTGTCGGCAAATACACCACCAACATGCTGAATGAGTTCCTGGATTGGCTGGAACACGGGCGTGGTGTGCCGTGCAGCCGCAAGTCGTATGCACGGCGCGTGACGACGCTGAAGGTGTTCTTCAAGTGGCTGCACCAGATCGGCGCGATTCCGCATGATCCGGCCAAGCCTGTGCTCCAGCGTTCTGGCCCTGCCCCGCTGGCGGTGATTCTCTCTTCGGACGAGATTCGGCAGGCGCTGCTGGCGGCGCGCGAAATGCGGCGTGGCGACGAAATCGATACGCGCCCAGAAATGCTTTACCGCCTAATCCTCGATACAGGCATTAAGAAAAGCGAGGCACTGGCACTGAAACCGACTGATATTGACCGCAGCAATCCCAGGCACCCGATGCTAGCCGTGCGACACAAAGCGCGCAATATATACAAAGAGCGGCGCATCGAACTCGACCCCGATTGGGTGCGACTGTTCGACCATTACATGAGCCAATATATGCCGCACGAGACGATCTTCAACTGCACGGCGCGCAACCTGGAATACATCCTGACAGACGTGGGCGAGATCGCGGGAATCCCGACCAAGCTCTCGTTCGAGATGCTGCGCTGGACGTGCGCGGTGCGCGATATTCGCGCCGGACTGGACGAGGACTTCGTGCGCGACAAGCTCGGACTCAGCCCGGTAAGCTGGCAGGAGACGCGCAGCAAAATTCGCAAGCTGATCGATTTGCAGGCAGCGCAGGAAGTTCACGTTTAGTAAATCCGCAGCAGCAGCCCCTTGAGGTAAGCACCTTCCGGGAACGTCAGCGCGACCGGGTGATCATCGCTTGCGCCAAGATGCTCGATGATCTGCGCCTGCCTGCCACTATCGACCAACGCGCCAAAGACGATCTTCTGGAACAGATCGGCGCTGATTGCCCCAGAACACGAGAAGGTCATCAGGTAGCCACCCGGCGTGACACACCTGAAGGCGTTGAGATTGATGTCCTTATAGCCCCGCGCAGCTTTCTCGACCTGCCCCGCATTGTGCGCGAATTTGGGCGGGTCGCAGATGATCACATCATAGGTCGTGCCCGCTGCTACCTGATCGCGCAGAAAATCGAACACATCAGCCTGGATGAACTCAGCGCGCCCCTCATCAAATCCTGATGCCTGATAATTCTTCTCCGCCAACGTCAAGGCATCGTAAGACGCATCAACATTGGTAACGCGCCCGCTTGCGCCCAGGCCAAACAACCCGGTATAGCTAAAGAGATTGAGCAGGCTCGTCTCCGGCGATGCGGTATAAGCCATGTGGAACAGGTTCGCGAGGCGTTGATGGTTGCGCTTCTGGTCAAGATACATGCCCGTCTTGTGTCCCTTACGCACATCGACAAAGCAGTGCCGCGCGCCATCATTGAGTTCGATCAGTTCGGGCGGTTCCTCACCCCAGAGCAGCCCAGTAACCTGCCCTACCCCTTCTTTGTGGCGCACATCAACATCACTGCGTTCATAGATCCCCCGCACAGCAATGCCGGCCTCCGCGCATAGTTCGGCCAGCAAAGAGGCGAGCGCGGCCTTGTGTTGATCAATATGCAGCGTCAGCGCCTGCAAGACCAGCCACTCCTGATAGCGATCAACGATCAGACCAGGCAGGAAGTCATTTTCGGCATTGATGAGGCGGCAGCT
The DNA here is from genome assembly GCA_016788625.1 of Anaerolineae bacterium. Taxonomy (GTDB): domain Bacteria; phylum Chloroflexota; class Anaerolineae; order Aggregatilineales; family Phototrophicaceae; genus CFX2. The sequence goes on along the minus strand of JAEUQX010000371.1, from coordinate 2,544 downwards.
TGTTTCGTTAGCGAGATGTGACCGCGCCGCCAGCGCGCGCGCCAGCATCCGCCGCCACCATCTCTCATCAATCGGTTCGTCCTGCCACGACAGAATCCGCACCTGGATTTGCGAGCGCGGATTCCAGTAGCCGCGCGCCAGGAAGCGCCCTCGACTATCGGTCACGGTAACGATTTCGCCCGGGGGCGGACTACCCTCGACGCGCTCGATTGCCCCTGAGAATATCCAGGGGTGCTGCTGAACGATGGGCTTTTCGCGCCCCGCTTTGATCGTGATCGTGTGGGTCATGGTTGGCTCACAATAAACGCTGCTGCGTCGGGCCGCCGATCATATTGAGCAAATCCGCCTCACCGATGATGGCAACGCCCAACTGCCGCGCTTTGTCGGCCTTGCTGCCCGGCGAATCGCCCATCAGGACATAGCTGGTCTTCTTGCTCACGCTGCCTGTCACCTTGCCGCCGTGCGACTCGATCAGTTCGGTGGCCTGCTCGCGCGAAAGGGTCGGCAGTGTACCTGTCAGCACGAACGTCAGGCCGTTGAGCGACTCGCCCGCCACGACCTTCGCCTCGGCCTCCATCTTCACACCTGCCGCGCGCATCTTCTCCAGCACGCGACGATGCTGCTCATCCGCGAACCAATCGACGACGCTTTGTGCCAGAACGGGACCAATACCCTCGATTTCGTCGATAGCCTCAGCAGCAGCGCTCATCAGTGCATCAACCGAGCGGAATCGGTCAGCGATCAACCCAGCGACGACGCTGCCGACGCCATCAATGCCCAGCGAGGACAGGAGCTGCGCCAGAGGGCGGCTTTTGGCAGCCTCAACCGACGCCAGCAGGTTATCGACCTTCTTATCGGCAAAACCTTCCAGTTCGAGCAGTGGTTCGCGCCGCAGGGTGAAAAGATCTGCTTCGTCCTGGATGAAACCGCGTTCGATCAGCGTCTTGACCGTTTGCGGCCCCATGCCTTCAATGTCCATCGCGCCGCGCGAGACGAAGAACTCAATGCTGCGGAAAATGCGCTCCGGGCAGAGTGGATTTGGGCAAAAGTAGTCGATTAGCCCTTCAATCTGGACTATTTTGTCGCCAGAGTATGGACAAGTTTCTGGCGGAAGAATGGCCGTCTCGCTGCCGTCACGCGCACCCGTCACCGGGCCAATCACGTAGGGGATCACTTCGCCGGAGCGCTTGACGATCACCGTATCCCCCAGACGAATGTCGAGCTTGGCAATCTGGTCGTAGTTGTGCAGGCTGGCATTGACCACAGTAACGCCGCCGAGAAAGACGGGTTCAAGCTGCGCGGTCGGTGTGACCTTGCCTGTGCGCCCAATATTGACCGTGACACCAACCAGTTTTGTGCTCATCTCCTCTGCCGGGAACTTGTAGGCAATCGCGCCGCGCGGATCTTTGCCTGAGTAGCCAAGCTCCGCCGCAGTCAGGTTATCATTCACCTTGATCACCACGCCGTCGATCTCGAAGTTCAGCGACTTCTTGCGGGATTCCCATGTGGGTAATTGTTGGATAATGTCGGATAACGTGGGATAGAGATCGACATGTGGTGGGATAGGAAAACCCAAATCCCGCAAATACTGGAGCGATCCCCACTGGCTATCCAGCTCATATCCCACAATTTGGACGACTGAATAGATATATGCCGTCAGCGGGCGCGCGGCGGTGATGCGCGAATCTTTCTGCTTGAGCGTGCCAGATGCAGTGTTGCGCGCATTAACGTAAAGCGGCCCGCCCGCTTCTTCCTGGCTGCGGTTGAGCGCCTCGAAGTCTTTTTTAAGAAACAGTACCTCACCGCGCACCGTCAGCCGTTCCGGAGCGGGCGGGCCACCAGGCTGTACCGGAATACGCAGGGGGATATTGCGAATCGTGCGAACGTTAGCAGTAACGTCATCGCCCATCTCGCCGTTGCCGCGCGTAGCCGCCTGCGTCAGGTAGCCATTCTGGTAGGTGATGACAATCGTCAGGCCATCGAGCTTGGGTTCCAGCGTGTATTGCAGCGCGCTCCCGGCAGGCAGCAGCTTGAGATTACGCTCCTCCCAAGCGCGCAGATCATCCTCGCTGAAGGCGTTCGCCAGGCTGAGGATTGGCGCGGGGTGCTGCACCTTGGGGAAATCTTCGGAGAGGTCGCTGCCCGCCCGCTGCGTAGGCGAATCCGATGTGACGAGTTCCGGGTACTCCGTTTCCAGCGCCAGCAGTTCACGATAGAGCTTGTCGTACTCGGCATCGGTGATGACCGGATCGCCCAGGACGTTGTAGCGATAGATGTGATAGTTGAGTTGTTCGCGCAGTTCAGCCGCGCGCATCGCGATGCTCTCGGACAATTGGACTGCTCCTATGCGGGTACAACCACCTGCAACAATTCCTGTACGCCATCGGTTTCCGCCGCCCAGCCTTCACTGCCATTGGCATCGCGCACGCGCCACCAGGTTAGCCCGTTGGCCTCCTGCGGCCCCGCGACGATAGTGAAAACCTCGCCAGGTTCGGCAATATCCAGCACGGTATTGACGGTGTTATCCGTGCCGGGTGAACTGCG
>JAEUQX010000310.1 GCA_016788625.1 Anaerolineae bacterium | reverse complement strand
CAACCAGCGCTGCCTGAAGGGCGCTGTAGAAAAACACGATGCCGAGCCGTTCTCGCGCGCCGATGGCAGTGTGGACTGGGTGCACTGGGAAATACACCCCTGGTATGACGACAAAGACGAGATCGGCGGTATCCTGATCTTCTCCGAAGTGGTCACGGAACGCATACAAGCTGAAGAAACGCTGCGACAGCGTGAGAAGCGCTACGGCCAGATGTTCGAAATGCACGGCTTGCCCAAGCTGATCATCGATCCGCAGAACGGCAGGATCGTGGATGCCAACCCGGCCGCAGGTCAGTTCTACGGCTATGCGGTCGACACCCTCAAAACCCTCACGATCTTTGACATCAATCCCTTGTCGCCTCCAGAAATTCAAACGAAGATGGCGCAGGCGGCATCCGCCACGATAACCTCATTGGACACCGTACACATCGCCGCAGGTAACCAGCTCCGCAATGTCGAGGTCTTCACACGTCCGATTGAAACTGATGGCAAGCAGTTGCTGTATTCCATTGTCACCGATATTACCGAGAAAAAGCAGGCGCAGGCCGCCCTGCAGGAGGCCAAAGACCAGCTCGAGCAGCGGGTGATCGGGCGCACAGAAGAACTCACGAAGATCAAGGATCGCCTGGAGGCAATTTTCAATCACAGCGGCGACGGCATCATGCTGCTGCACCTCGAAGACGGCCTTCAGCAAACCAACGATGCCTTTGACCGAACGTTTGGGGTTGACAAAGATTGGTCCCAAGGCGCGAAGCTGTCCTCCTTTTTCGAGGCTGACCAGGCAGAGACCATCGAAGCCGCCGTGCGCGCGGTGGCCGAAACGCGCCAGACCCGGCACATCGAGGCACGCGCCAGGCGGGGTGATGGGACGATCCTAGAGGTCGAGATCAGCATCGCCCCGGTGAACCGCTCCAGTACCACTGCCGACAGCCTGGTGTGCATCATCCGCGACATTACGGCGCGCAAAGAACAGGAGCGCCGCCTGCGCTACCATGCCAGCGTGCAGGCCAGCATGAGCGATGCGGTGATTGTCACAGACATGGATCTGCATATTCAGAGCTGGAACAAAGCGGCAGAGCGCATCTATGGCTGGAAGGAGGCCGAGGTGCTGGGCCGGGTCGCCGGCGACATCTTGCGCACGGAATTCACGTCCCCGGAGGAACGGCTGCTCGCGCTAGAGAAAATAAAAAGCGAGAATTGGTGGCAGGCTGAAGTCGTTCAGCGGCGCAAAGATAACAGTCGTATTGACATCTCCAGCTCCGTGACTTTGGTGCGCGATGAAGATGGGCAGCCTTTGGGCAAAGCGGCGGTCAATCATGACATCACCGAACGCAAAGAGGCCGAAATGGCGCTGCGGGAAAGCGAAGCCCGCTACCGTCTGCTGGCCGAGAACATCAAGGACGTGATCATCCAGGCTGCCCCAGATGGCACCTGCATCTTCATCACACCGTCGTGCTTTGATCTGTTCGGTTACCAACCAGAAGAACTGATAGGCCGTTCGGGATATATGATCATCCATCCGGATGATTGGGAGAAATCGCGGACCACTGTCCGGCAGGCTATAGAAGCCAATGCCGACTCCTACATTATCGAGCGGCGTTCTGTGCACAAGGATGGACACACGATATGGGTTGAGGTGCATGGCACGATCATTCGCGACCCGGCCAGCGGCAAACCAACACTGTTCATCAGCGTCATCCGTGACATCGGCGAGCGCAAACAGGCCGAAGCAGCGCTGCAGCGATATGCGGCTGATATTGAGGATTTGTACAACAATGCCCCCACCGGCTACCATTCCCTGGATAAAGACGGCATATTCGTACAGATTAACGACACCGAACTGGACTGGTTGGGTTACAGCCGCGATGAAGTGGTCGGCAAACTCAAGTTCACCGAGATA
>JAEUQX010000299.1 GCA_016788625.1 Anaerolineae bacterium | reverse complement strand
TGTTCAGCCCGGATGGTCGCAGCGTGCTCTCCAGTTCGGATAATGTGGAAGAAGACATCCTGATCTGGCCGATTGGCACGGTGCAGGATACGGTCAATTGGGTGTACGCCAACCGCTACGTGCTGCCGCTCGACTGCGACCAGCGCCAGCAGTACGGCGTGCGGCCAGCCTGCGTGGATGGCATCGCGCCGACGCTGACGCCGACGTTCACGCCACAGGCCACCTTCACGCCGACGGCCACCAGCACGCTGCGCCCGACCTTCACACCGTCACCGACGCCCATCCCGACCGCACGGCTGGTCGCCAGCAGTCAGGTGCGGCTGCGCACCGGGCCGAGCCAGAACTTCGACATCATCACGCAGGTACAGCCCGGCATCACGGTGCAGGTGCTGGAATACACTGATGATCGCGGCTGGGCGCTGATCCGTCTGCCGGATGGCACGGAAGGTTGGGTCAACTCCGATTTCCTGGATACCTAGTCTGACCATTGAAGCGCGGCTTGGGCTTTCCGGCTCAAAGCGAGCGGCTTCGACTGTCGCTGGAGTTTTTCTTCCCCTTCACAAAGAAGGGGAAGATTCCGGGGATGCGTTACAGAATGCGCTGGCCGAACAGGCTCGACGCCAGTTCGACGGCGGCTTCGGCGGTGCGGTTGCGCTCGTCCAGAATCGGGTTGACCTCGACCAGATCGAGCGAACAGACGCGCCCGTCATCCGCCAGCAGTTCCATGATCAGATGTGCCTCGCGCAGCGTCAGCCCGCCGAATACGGGCGTGCCCACGCCGGGAGCCACCGTTGGGTCGAGCGAGTCCATATCGAAGCTGACGTGAATGGCCGTGACGTTGCCGAGCAGGCGCAGCGCGGCGCGCACGACGTTCGCCATGCCGTTCTCGTCGATGTCGCGCATGGTCAGCACCTTGATCCCGGCCTCGCGAATAGCGACTTTTTCCAGCGGATCGAGATCGCGGACGGCGATCATGATGATCTGGTCAGCTTGCAGCAGCCGTTCGCCAACGCGTAGCGGCGGCGGGCAGCGGCCCATCAGCGCCGCCACGACCATGCCATGCACGTTGCCGGACGGGCTGATCTCCGGGGTGTTGAAATCGGCATGGGTATCAATCCACAGCACGCCCAGCCGCCCTTCACGGTTGAGCGCGCCGGAAACGGTGCCCAGCGCCATGCTGTGGTCGCCGCCCAGGAAGATGGCGCGCTCATCTGCGGCGACGCACTGGAGCATAGCATCATGGGTGCGCTGGCAGACCTCGGCAATGGCGAAGGCATTGCAGGCATTCTCGTACTGCGGGTCGTCGTGCAGTTCTTCCGGGCCGGGCACGCGGATATTGCCGCTGTCGTGGACGGTCAGCCCGATGCGTTCCAGGCGCTTTTGCAGCCCGGCGTAACGGATGGCGCTCGGCCCCATATCGACGCCACGCCGATTTTGTCCCAGGTCCATCGGGACGCCGTAGATGCGGATCGGGCGTTGTGTATGTGTGGACATGCTTGTCGTTTCTATTGGTTGTTTTATGGCGAATAAAAAAGCGAGAGGTATCATTCGTTGTTATACCCCTCGCTCATTATAACCCAGCGGTCAACCGACCCTAGTCGTGGATCGGCTTGTTCTCTTTGCCGGAGTTCACGAAGTTCAGCGCCAACCGCAGCGTCTCCAGGCCATCATAGCCCGTCACAGTGGGGGCGCGCTGTTCACGCACCGCGCCGGCGAAGTCGTTCAGCTCGGCGGCCAGCGGTTCGTGGCGCTGGATACGGATGCCCAGCACGTTGCCCTCGCTCACACCGCGCAGAATCGAGAGCGTGTCCCACTGGCTGGGGGCGACATCGTTCTCGTAGAAGAACAATTCCTGAGAGAGCAGGTTGCAGTCGAACATCCCGCGCGAACCCGTCACCGTCAGACGGCGGATTTTGGTCGGCGTCATCCAGTTCACATCCAGTACACCCACCGCGCCGCTCTTGAAGCGCAGCAGCCCGTTGAGCATGTCCTCGCGGTCGGAGTTGATGCTTTGCAGCGTCTCGCCATAAACGCGCGTGACATCTTCATCCATCAGATAGCGCATCAGGTCGATATCATGCGAGGCCAGGTCAATGACCACGCCCGCGTCCTGAATGCGCGAGGGATACGGGCTGAGGCGCTGGGCATGAATCTTATAGACGCGCCCGGCCATGCCTTCGCGCAAGCGGCGGCGCAGTTCCATCACGGCGGGGTTGAAGCGCTCGATGTGCCCGACGGCCAGCACGACGCCTTTCGCTTTGGCGGCAGCGATCAACTGCTGACCCTGCTCGACCGTGCTGGTGATCGGCTTCTCCATCAGGACGTGGATACCCTGTTCGATCAGTTCCATGCCCACCTGAAAGTGCAGGCTGGTCGGCACACAGCACGAAACGAGGTCGGGCTTGTCCGTTTCGATCAGGCTGTTGTAATCGGTGAAGTGCGGCACGTTAAAGCGTGCCCCGATTTTCGCGGCGGTCTGCGGGTTGGCATCAACGACGCCGACCAACTGCACGCCGTCCATCTCGCGGTAGACGCGCGCGTGATTCTGGCCGATGCTCCCGACACCAATGACGGCTGCTTTTAACATGCGGCATTAACCTCCTGGACGATGTAGGCGCGCTCTTCTTCGGTCAGGGCGGGGTGCACGGGCAGGCTGAAGACCTGCGCGGTGGCCTTGTCGGTCTCCGGCAGCACCACATCCTTGTAGCCATCCATCGCCTGGAAGACAGGCTGCTTGTGGATGGGCAGCGGGTAGTACACGCGCACGCCCACACCCTTTTCATTCAGCCGCTTCGTCACAGCGTCACGCTCAACACCATCCGGCACGCGCACCGTGTACTGGTGGAAGACATGGGTGTAATCCGCCGGGGTAACGGGCGTCTTGACGCTCTCGATATGCGCGCTGAAGTAGTTGGCGTTGCCCACGCGGGCGCAGCTCCACTCCGGCAGGCGTCCCAACTGCACCAGCCCAATCGCGGCGGCCATGTCGGTCATGCGGAAGTTATAGCCGACGACCTCGTGATAGTACTGCGTGTTCATGCCCTGCGCGCGGATCATGCGCAGCTTGCGGGCGATCTCGTCATCATTCGTCAGCACCATGCCGCCTTCGGTGGTGGTCATGTTCTTGGTGGGGTAGAAGCTAAAGGAAGCCGTGCCCCAGGTGCCGACGCGCCGCTTGCCGATGGCCGCGCCGTGCGCCTGCGCCGCGTCTTCCAGCAG
>JAEUQX010000294.1 GCA_016788625.1 Anaerolineae bacterium | reverse complement strand
ATGCTGGATTGGCGCTAAAAGCTGCGAAGTCTTGCGCCACGCCGCACTTGCACTAGACGACATCGCCTATTCCCCTTGCTCAGGCCGTTTGTAGTCATCCTCGTAACGGGTGATGTCGGCTTGCTGCCAGTTGCCAAAAGCAACTTCCAGAACCCGGACAGTCGGCCCCGCGCTCGCCAGCCGATGCTTTTCGCCTGCGCGAATCCATATTTCCTCGCCAGCGCGTGGGTGCAGAATCGTTTCCCCAACCTGCACTTCCGCGCCATCATCAAGCACGATCCACAGCTCAGCGCGACCCGTGTGGGATTGCAGGCTGAGACGCTTACCCGCTGTGACAGTCATCAAAGAGACCGTCACCTCCTGGTTAAAAGCGTACTGCAAAAAGGATCCCCAAGGGCGTTCCACCAGGCTTACGGGTGGCTTTTCTTCTGGAATGGGCTTTGTTTTGTAGGTCATGGTTCAGGCTCGTCCTAACGATGCAAGATAAGTTTGCCGTTCAATCAATACAGGCTGTCCGTCTTGTTCAACGACGACATGGCGGAAATTCCGTTCAGCGATTGAGCCATAGTCGTGTCCGGCGTTGGCTGCAAAGATGCCGATATAGGTCAGGGGTACTGTGCCCGTATTGATGGTGCGGTGCGCGTTATAACCGGGAACGTAAATGACAGCATTCGGCGTCATCGGGATCAGATGCGTTTCCTGTGTCCGCTCATCCTCCAGCAAGACCATCCCACTGCCGCTCAAGCCGATGTAGTACTCGGCAGCCGCCCGCCAGGCATGATAGTGGCCTTTGGTGAGGTAGTACTCGTTGCCGATCTTGCCGGGCAGCATCATGCCAACACCAAAATGCAGGTCACCGGCTTCGTGCCCCGGCTCCAGGCTGCTAACCGAATAAACCAGCGGATTGCCGCCGCTGGATGCCGCTTCGTAGGCGCGGGGATCGGCATAGTAACCTTTGAGGTCGCTGAGGTAGCGGTTGACAACCGACCCGTGCTGAACAGCAGCAGTCTGGGGGTCAAAGACAGAAAGCAGACGATCAATGTCCATACAAGTTATTCCAGTATTGATTGGGGCAAAAGGTTCAATGGTGATATAATAACCAGTTTATATCAGTTTTTATCACCCTGTCAAGCAATCTATCACGCCTGAAATGCGGTTGTTGTAGGCGGTGATAAAACTGACGTATACTACAGTGTGTGTTATGTTTCGGTCAGCCTAAGGACAACTGTGTGACACCTCCTGAACCGCACACTAGCCCCAAAATTCTCACCGACCAGCGCCGTCGGCAGATCGTGGAGATGCTGCAAACACAGGAAACCATCTCGACGGATGACCTCATGGAACGCTTTGGCGTTTCCCCAATGACGATCTGGCGCGATTTGGCCGTACTGGAAGAGAACAACCAGCTCAGGCGCATTCGTGGTGGCGCAGTGAGGGTAGAGGTTGCCGCTATCGTTGAACCGATGTTTTCCAACAAGCGCGCCCTCAACAGAGCCAAGAAGACGGCTATCGCGCGTTATGCCGCACAAAACTTCGTGAACGACCATGACATCCTCATACTTGAGGCTGGCACGACGGTATCGATGATGGTGCGCTATCTGAACCAGCACAACCTGACCGTGATCACCAACGGGCTGGCGACCCTGAACGAAGTCACGCCAAAGCTGTCTGATATGACCGTGATGAGCTGCGGGGGTATTCTGCGCGAGGTCTCGCTTACCCTGGTTGGACCACAGGCAATACAATATTTCCAGAACATCCACGTCAACACCTTCTTCGTCAGCGCGACAGGCATTACGCCCAAGGATGGCCTCACTGATCTGAATCCGCTTGAAATTCAGGTTAAGCAGGCGATGGCAGGCAGCGCGAGCAAGGTGGTCGCGTTGATGGACAGCACCAAATTCGGGGTACGAGCCTTTTCGCAGCTCCTCAGACCAGAGGCGATTCATGCGCTGGTGACCGACTCGGCGGCGCCAGAAGCCGATCTACTGGCCTTGAGCGAACTCGGCATTGAGGTGCATGTTGCTCATTAGAGGCTTTTGCAGGGCGATGCAGGGTGGTCAAGGGGCGCACAAGCTGCACGCCCCTTGCGATTATGGCAATACGAAACCGATGACGCTTACTCGCCGTTCAGGTGGTTGACCGCGTAATCCAGTATCACATCGCCTTCCGCGAAAAGTGTTTCTTCGTTGACGGGCACCTTGACCGTCGGAACTACGCCCGTACCCTCGATGATCACGTTGCCTTCGCTGTCCAGCGGACGCACCACCGAATACTGAAGCTGCAAGCCTTCTGGCATCAGGAAGGTCGTCTGTCCGCCGCCCAGCCCCGCTGTCGGGTACTGCCCGACGATGGCCGCGCGGTCGTTCAGCGTCATGTTGTAGGCGAAGAACTCGCAGGCGCTGTTACAATTTGGCCCCACCAGCACGGCCACCGCGCCGTCATAGCGCAGCGATTCCGGCGGCAGGATGTACTTCTGCTCGAATTCCGGGTCGGTATAGAACTCGCCCAGGCTCTCGTCATACGAGGCCGCGTTGCCCAACACCAGCGGTTCCTGGAAGAAGTAGGCCGCCATCTGGTCAGCCAGCCAGCCGCTGCCGCCGCCGTTCTGGCGCATATCGATGATCAGGCCGGGAACGCCCGCCGCGTTCAGCGTCTCGATCAGCCGTTCCCACAGCGAGATCATCAGACGGTCGCTGTCGGAGAAGGTGTAAATTTTCACATAAGCATAGCCGCTGTCGAGGATGCGATAATCCAGCGGTTGCTCAAAGCCCGTCAGCCCGCGATTGAACGACGAGAAGCGGAAGCTGTCGCGCTCCTCAACCGTTTCGAGCGTGACGGTCTGTTCTTCGCCGCCGGGGTTGGTGAAGGTCACTTCGACCGATGTGCCGAGCGGGAAGCGCGTGGCATAACGAAGCTGCTGCAAGCGCAGTGCGTGCTCGGTGCTGAACGGCGCTGACCAGGGCACGATGGCCGCTACATAGTCGATGATCGGCGTGCCGTCCATCGCGCTGATCTCCGCGCCCAGTTCGATACCCGCCGCTTCTGCCGGGCCGCCTTCCAGGATGAAGTTGGCGATCACACGAGCATCGTCGAGTTCGCGAATAGCCATGCCCAGGCCGCCAGCCGTCGCGTCAAAGAACTCCTGGTCATCGGTCGGCGCGCCCAGGTGTCCATCGGGAATCGACCAGTAGAAATCGCGCACCGCGCGCACGTAAGCCGCCACGTCGCCGCTGGCCTCTGCCGCCTCGAACAGCGGGCGGAACTCGGCCTTCTTGGCATCCCAATCGATGTTCTTCTCTTCGGTGAAGGCGTAGGTGGTGCGGAACAGTTCGATCATGGCGTCGAACGCTTCGCTGTAGCTCAGA
>JAEUQX010000293.1 GCA_016788625.1 Anaerolineae bacterium | reverse complement strand
GATGAAAGAGGCGGTGGAACGCGCCTATCGCGGCGACGGCCCCACGCTGGTGGAGGCCAAGACCTACCGCCCCGTGCCACATTCGTCCGACGACGACGACCGCAGCTACCGGCCGCGCGAGGAGGTCGAACGCTGGAAGGGACAAGACCCGCTGCTGCGCTTCCAGCAGTACCTGATCAGCGAAGGCATCATCACGCCCACACAGCTCCAGGAATATGACGCCCAGGCGCGCGCCGAAGTTGACCGCGCCCAGGCCGAAGCCGAGAACGCCCCCGCTCCCGCGCCGCACGACGCGCTCGCCGATGTCTACGCGCCGCTGGAGGACTGAACATGACGCAGATGACCTTGATCGACGCCATCCGCAGCGCGATGGACGAGGAATTGGCGCGCGACCCGCGTGTCTTCATCACGGGCGAGGACGTGGGTGAACGCGGCGGTGTCTTCCGCGCGACGCAGGGGCTGCACGCCAAGTACAGCCGTGACCGCCTGGTCGATTCGCCGTTAGCGGAACTCTCGATTGTCGCGGTGGGCATCGGCGCGGCGCTGGCTGATCTGCGCCCAATCTGCGAAATTCAGTTCGCGGATTTCATCCACCCGGCCTTCAACCAGATCGTCAATGAAGCCGCCAAGTTCTATTATCGCTCAGGTGGGCAGTGGAACGTGCCGCTGGTCATCCGCGCACCCTACGGCGGCGGCGTCAGCGGCGGACTGTACCACAGCCAGAGCGTCGAAGCCTTCTTCGCGCATGTGCCCGGTCTGAAGGTGGTCATTCCCTCCACGCCGCACGATGCCAAGGGGCTGCTCAAGAGTGCCGTGCGTGACCCGAACCCCGTGCTGTTCTTCGAACCGAAGAAGGGCTACCGCGCCATCAAAGGCGATGTACCGGATGATGACTACACTGTGCCCATCGGCCCGGCGCGCGTCGCCCGGCAGGGACGCGATGTTTCGGTGTTCGCCTATGGCATGATGGCGCACTACGCCGAACTGGCGGCGCATCAGCTCGCCGCTGAAGCGGGCATTGACGCCGAGGTAATCGACCTGCGGACGCTGCTGCCTGTTGACCGCCCAGCGATCATCGCATCCGTACGCAAGACCGGCAAGGCGCTGGTGATTCATGAGGATAACCTGACGATGGGCTATGGCGCGGAAATCGCAGCGATCATCGCGGACGAAGGATTCCCCTACCTCGATGGCCCGGTGAAACGGCTGGCTGGCCCCGATGTGCCTGCGATGCCCTTCGCCCACGATATGCAGGAGTTCTTCATGCCCAATCCCGAATCCATAGCGAGCGCCATCCGCGATCTGGTAGCATATTGATGTAAAGTGATGAGCGATGAGTAACGAGTGCTGAGTGGAGACGACCAGCGGCACAATAATCGTTGATGCCAGTTGATTTTGCGGGACGGGTTGTGTAGGGACGGGATATATCCCGTCCCTACGGACACCTTAGGGAGGGAATATGGCAACACAAGTGATGATGCCGCAGCTTGGCGAGAGCGTCGTCGAGGGCACGGTCAGCCGCTGGCTGAAACGCGAAGGCGAGACGATAAACGAGTACGAACCGCTGCTGGAAGTCAGCACCGATAAGGTCGATACGGAAGTGCCCGCCCCTGCAACGGGCGTGCTGCTCAAGGTCTACGTGCAGGCCGGGCAAACCGTCGCGCGCGGCACGCTGCTAGCGCTGATCGGCGAAGCGGGCGAGCAACCGGCTGCCGCCCCCACCAGCATCCCTGCTCCTGCACAGCCTGCTGCCATCCCTGCACAGGCCAACGGCGGCTATAACGGCCACGTCACCCCGGTAGTCGCGCGCATGGTCGCGGAGCATCGCATTGACCTGGCGCAAATCACCGGGACGGGACGCGATGGCCGCGTGACCAAGAAGGATGTCGAAGCCTTCCTGCAATCACGCCCTGCCCCCGCCGAACTGCCGCCCTGGGAGCGCCCCGGCAGCGGCGACCTGTTCAAGCCAACAGTCGAGTATGCCGCGCCGCCAACATCCGCTGCTACGGCAACGCCGACTGCGCCGCCCGCCGCCCCGCGCCTGCACCCGGTTGAGCCGATACCGCAGGGCACAACGGGCGAACTCGTGCCGCTCAACGCCATGCGCCGCGCGATTGCTGACCACATGGTTCGCAGCAAGCTGCACACCGCGCCGCATGTTACCAGCGTTTTCGAGATCGACATGTCCGCCGTATTGAAGCACCGTGAAGCGCACAAAGAGGCCTTCGCGCGCCAGGGCATCAACCTGACGCTGACGGCCTACTTCGCGGCGGCGGCGGTGACGGCGTGCCAACAGCACCGCTATCTCAACGCCCGCTGGACGGACGAAGGCATCTACCTCAACAATGTCGTCCATCTGGGCATCGCGGTCGCGCTCGATGAAGGTTTGATTGTCCCGGTGATCAAAAATGCCCAGGATTTGAATTTGCAGGGGTTAGCGCGTGCGGTCAATGACGTGTCGTCGCGCGCCCGCGCCCGCGCGCTCAAGCCGGACGAGGCGCAAGGCGGCACGTTCAGCATCACCAATCACGGCGTGAGCGGCAGCCTGCTGGCGACGCCGATCATCAACCAGCCGCAGGTCGCCATCCTGGGCGTAGGCGTGGTGGAGAAGCGCGTCAAGGTGATCAACGACGCCATCGCCATCCGTCCATGCTGCTATGTGACGCTGACCTTCGATCACCGTGTGGCCGATGGGGCAGTGGGCGACGCCTTCATGCAGACGCTCAAGAGCGCGCTGGAGGGGTGGAGCGCCTGATGCGGGAACGATGCTGATCACAGTGGGAAACGTGATCGGAGTGGCTGATTTCAGAAAAAGTCACCCCGCTTGTCTGCTGTGGGAACGCGCTGCCTAAGACAGTCAAGGCAGTGACCTGTAATGGACAGCGTTTTACGCTGCATACACACGTAAATATCTGACACTTCTTTCGTGGCGGATACGTGTCTCGACGAGTACCCGTCAAACTAATCTTATCGGACTACCAGATGGTGGGTGCTTTGCGCATTCTTCCCATGAGTCGTATGGCACTGCTTCTTCGTCAGACGTTGATCTTCCGGTTTCGCTCACTATAATCCTCGCTATCGTAATCTTCAATCTCAGCAACACATCACCCATGACTACACTGCGAATCGTCGTCAAACTCGGTACGAGCACGCTCACGGGCGGCACGCGCCAGATCAATCGCCAGCGCATGTTGGAGATCGTCCAGCAGATCGCGCGGCTGCACCAGCAGGGGCACGAGATGGTCGTTGTCACCTCTGCGGCGATGGCTGCCGGGCGCGAGCGGCTTGGCTTCCCCGACCTGGGGCGCTCCGTGCCCGCCAAACAGATGCTCAGCGCTGTCGGGCAGGGGCGGCTGATGCACCTCTACAGCCAGTTATTCGACCTGTTCGAGATCGTCGTCGGGCAGGTGCTGCTCACGCGCGACGACCTGGCCGACCGCTCGCGCTATCTCAACGCGCGCGATACGCTGCTGACGTTGCTCGAACAGCGCATCATCCCCGTGATCAACGAGAACGACACGACTGCCACGCACGAGATTCGCGTGGGCGATAACGATAACCTCTCCGCGCTGGTGGCGAACCTGCTGGAAGCTGACCGCCTGATCATTCTGACTGATCAGCGCGGACTGTATACGGCGGATCCGCGCCAGAACCCGGATGCGCGCTTGATCAGTGAGGTGGCGCAGATTGATGAGTCGATCTGGGCGCTGGCGGGTGGCGCGGGCAGCAGCGTGGGCACGGGCGGGATGGTGACGAAGATCGAAGCGGCGCAGCTTGCTACCCGCAGCGGTGTGCTGACGGTGATCGCGGGCGGCACGGAGCCGGATGTGCTGGCGCGTTTAGTGGCTGGCGAGTCGGTCGGCACGCGCTTTCTGCCTGTCGTCTCACAGGTGGAGAGCCGCAAGCGTTGGCTGCTGGCGGAGAAACCGCACGGTTTGCTGCGTGTGGACGCGGGGGCGGCGCAAAAGCTGCTGCGCGGCGGGGCGAGCCTGCTCCCGGTGGGTATGAAGGCTGTGGAGGGTGCCTTCGAGCGCGGCGAACTGCTCGGTGTGCTGACGCCGGACGGCAAGAAGATTGCGCATGGG
>JAEUQX010000286.1 GCA_016788625.1 Anaerolineae bacterium | reverse complement strand
ACCGCGCTGCTGGCACAGCGTGGCTATCAAGATGGCGAAGATGAGCTTGCGTTCTTCGCCCAAGCGCTGACCGATGAGCTGCCCGCGCCTGTTCTGCCGGATGGCTATCACTTCCTGGACGTGATGCGCCCTGAATTGGCTGCGCCGCGTGCTGCCGTGCATTTCGATGCCTTCACCCCATCGAAGATGACGACGGAAGCCTATGCCAACTTCATGACCGCGCCGCATTACGACCCCGCGCTAGATGTGGTTGTCGTCGGCCCGGATGGCCAGTTCGTCGCTTTTGCGATGGCCTGGGCAGATGCCGAGACAGGCATCGGCTACTTCGAACCCGTCGGCACCCGCCGCGATTGTCAGCGGCGCGGCCTCGGTCGGGCGGCGCTCGCAGAAGGGATGCGGCGGCTGCGGGCGCGCGGCATGAAGCTGGCAACCGTTTTCTGCGTCGCACACAACACGGGCAATCTGGTCTTTTATCAGGCGGCGGGATTCAAGCGTGTGAATACCGTCCGCAGGTACACAAAAGGGGGTAACACATGAACATCACCTTGCGAGATGCCGATCCGCAAACGGATTACGAGCGCATCGCTGAACTGCTCAATGAAATCGACACACCTAAAATTTCTGCCGCACAGATCCGCGAGTGGGATCAGCAGCAGTTCGACGGCGCGCGTATTCTGCGGCGGCGCGTGGCCGTGGACGAGACGGAACAGGTTCTCGGCTATGGCGTGATCAACCACTTTCCCTGGTTGTCAGAGGGGCACTTTCTCATCAATGTGGTGACCGAACCAACGCTGCGGCGGCGTGGCATCGGCGCGAGACTTTACGATGACGCCCTGGCTTTGGCGCGCGGGTACGGCGTAACCACACTTAAGGCCGAGGTGCGCGAAGACCACCCGGAGTGGCTGCGCTTTGCAGAGCAGCGTGGTTTTCACGTTGACCATCACGTTTTCGAGTCTACGCTGGATCTGGCGACTTTCGACGCCGAGCGGTTTGCCGATGTACTGGAACGAGTTGAAGCACAGGGCATCCGCATCTTTTCGCTGGCAGAAGCACCGTTTACGACAGAGAACTTCCGCAAGTTGTGGGAGGTTAATGCCGAAACTGCACGCGACGACCCGGCCTCGGACGGCACGTTTCCCGATTTTGAGGAGTTCCAGAAGGTCACGGATGCGGCCTGGTTCCGCCCGGATGGGCAGATACTCGCTGCTGACGGAGAGCGTTACATTGGCCTTTCGGCAGTCGGCTATTTCGCGGATGGCAACGCGGCCTACAACAACATCACGGGCGTGCTGGATGCGTATCGTGGGCGGCATATCGCGCTGGCGATGAAGGTGCGTGCGATACAGGCCGCGCAACGTTGGGGTGTCGAGCGCGTAATAACCAACAATGACTCGACCAATGCGCCGATGCTGGCGGTCAATCGTAAGCTTGGCTATGTGTCACAGCCGGGCGTATTGCGGCTGGTGTGTAATGCATGAGCGTTGATGATTGGTTGTTGGTTTTTAGGCTGCGGTATGGATGTTGCCTTCAACATCGGAAGCTGCCAATTGCCATCGACTGACGACTAACGACTTTTGGTTCAACCTTCACACTCGCATAAGGAGAGACAGGTATGATGCAGAAGATGATCGCCATGATTGGCGCAGCAGGTCTGGCAAACACAGTAAACATCAACCCGGCCAAGGCAGCCGGATTTCACATCAAGCACCACCCATTGAGTCATTGGCAGGCGAAACGACCATGACCCTTGTTACGATACATCAGATCGAAACCACACACCTCAAGCAGGTTTCCAGCATCATTGCGCGCGGCGACAAGATTGCGCTCATTGGTGATAACCCCGATAGTTGTCGTGCGCTGCTGGCGGTAATCGCTGGCGCGCAGCATCCCACAAGCGGCCATGTTCGCTCGATGCAGGGCGTTCGATTGGGCTACCTTGGTCCGCTCCACGAACTACCGCTCCACTTTGGCGAAGCACAAACCCTGTACGATGCGGTACTGTGTGCTTTCAGCCGTCTGCGCGTGCTGGAAGCGCGTCTGCTGGCGCTCGAAGCACAGATGACTCACGATGGCGCGTCACCCGAAGTGCGCGCTTACTATCTGCGGGCGTTGCAGCGTTTTCAGCAGGCGGGTGGTTATGATTTTGATGTGCGCATCGCGCGCGTGCTGGACGGGCTGGGCTTCCACCCGGTACAGTGGCAGATGCCGCTCAGCATCCTCAGTCCTGGCGAATTGTGGCGCGTGCGCTTGGCGGTGCTGCTGCTGGAGCAGCCCGACCTCTTGATCATTGATGAACCTACTACAATGCTGGATTCGGCTTCAGCGGCCTGGCTGGCACATACGCTGCGGGATTACACCGGCGCTTGCCTGTTGACCGGGAATGACCAGCGCTGGCTGACGGATGTCGCGGATACGACGTGGTTTCTGAGCGATGGGCGTCTAACTTGCCCGGACGAGTACCATCTGCTCTAATCCGATCTTTAACCATTGCTGTAATGTTATCTGCTCCTGACCTGACCAATCGGCATCATCACAGCAGTCAGGAGCAGACTCATGACCTACAAATTGCGTAACCGTCCCGTGTTCGCTGCCGGAATCATCGTCGCTGTCATTGCCGCGTTGGCTGTGGCCTGGTGGCTGATCTCGCCGCTGTTCATCAGCCAGCGCGTCGACGAATCCTTCCCGATGTCCGCGCGGGCCACGCTGCCAGCTGGTATGGAACGCGCGCAGGCTGAGGCCACGATGGTCGCTGCTGCGGGGACGAACAGTGCAATGGACGATGATATGCCCGATGCGGGCGTGCCCGTCGCGTTGAAGGTGGGTAACTTCCGCGATGGGGACTCGTTTCATCGCGGCAGCGGCCAGGCGACGATCTACACGCTGGAGAATGGCGAGCGTGTGCTGCGGCTGGAGAACTTCCAGGTGACGAATGGCCCCGACCTGCATGTTTACCTTGCTGGGCATCCCGACCCCCTTACATCGAGCGATTTCCATTCGCAGGACATCATCGATCTGGGTCAGCTCAAGGGCAACATCGGCAGTCAGAACTATACGATCCCTGCTGATGTTGACCTGAGTGCCTTCAACAGTATCGTGATTTACTGCGTGCCGTTCAGCGTGGTGTTCAGCGTCGCCCCGCTCCAGGAAGCTTAGAACTGCTTGAGAATTGCTACCCGCTGCCCTGTTTGCGCGTATAAGATGATGTAACAACAGGACAGTATGGTTAAGGAGATCAACCAATGCTGGTCACGACGACCAACACGATTGAAGGCCGGACGATCAAGCAGTATCTGGGACTAGTTAGCGGTGAGACGATCATGGGCGCGAATATCATCCGCGACTTCATGGCAGGCATCACCGACATCATCGGCGGACGCGCCAGCGCTTACGAGCAATCCCTGATCGAAGCCAAGCGCATCGCCCTTGAGGAGATGATTCAGGAAGCCGAGAGTATGGGCGCGAACGCGGTCATCGGCGTAGACCTGGACTACGAAACGGTCGGCCAAGGCAGCATGTTGATGGTCAGCGTCAGCGGCACGGCGATCATCCTTGAGTAACGGCTGTGGGTGGGGCACGCGCTGGTGTGCCCCGCTCGGCAAATCACTTGATTGTCTCGCTCGTTCACTTTTGTACAATCAGTACCAAACGTCTATTCTTTCAGGCGATATTGCAGTTATAATGAACATGTAACCAAATTCAATCTGACCACAAACGTCGCGGTCTATTCAGGACGCATTGGGCGTCATACAGGGATAGAAATCGCGAGAAACAGGCGTCCGGGGGTGACGCCTGTTTTTATTCCCAGGCTGCCATCACGGGACTATGCGCGCAAGGCATTGATTGGGTGCAGTTCTTCCGGGTGCGTTCGCAGGTAGTGCAGCAGAAAACGGCGTTTCTCCGTGCCGCGTGTCTGTCGCCCTGTGTCATCATCCGGTAACAGGTACGGGTCAATGGCGCGCACGCGATCGTAAATCGCTAGCCAGCGCTTCTTGATAGCTGAAAGTGAGAGATACAAACCTTCGGATAATGCCTCGTCGGTTTCGCCCATGAGCGCGCGGCGCAGCAGTTCCTGCTGTCCACCTGTGAACTGGAAACGAGCGGGCGCATAGATGAACATCTGCGACACATGCGTACCGTACTGGCTCAGCGCCTGCTCGCGCGTGATCGAGGTCAGGTGAACCCGCGCCGCAGTGCCGTCATGCTGGGCGGGGTATGCAATCTGCTTCATGCCACACGACAACCCCATTTCGAGCGATTGTTCGCTGTAGCATTCCCAGGTGATGGTCTTCAGGTTACAGGCGCGGTAGTCGTAGAGTATCTCGCCCCACTGCACGTCAATCGCCCGGAATTCATCGGCTGACAGTGTATGCAGCGGCAGCGGGTCATTGATGAAAAACAGGTTCAGACCGTTGCTGGCATTCTCTACCTGCGCTTCGGCCATGCTGAGAACGACCGACTGCCCTGCCAGTTCGCGGCGAATCAGTTCTTCGCGCAGATAAGGCTTCGGGAATACTCGGATTTCCTCCAGGAATGTGTCTCGGATGAAAACCTCGATGCTCAGGCCGACGATTTCACGTTTGTCCAGGTCTTCAAATACTGTCGTGATAAGCGATCCCTGCCGCCAATAGCGTTGCAGGACTGGCACAACCTCTTTGCGAACGGCCATGCTGTAGACATTACTCCCACCCAGCAAGGCGGAGCAGGCAGTGAGTTCTTCAAATTCGGCGGAACGACACATCAGGCGCATAGACATTTCCGGAGTCATCAGAAGTGATCTTTTAGATCATTGGGCTGACGCGGTTACTCTACTACACTGCAATTGTTCTCGCAAGATAGTCACATGACAAAGGAATTTCAACCATGCAGTCGTCAGCAACCGTCGTAATCGCCACTCCGCAGGATCAACAGACCGTCTGGGTATGGGGCGATGAGTACAAGTTCATTATCACCAGCGAACAGACCGGGGGCAGTTATGCACTGTGGGAAGAATGGGCGAACCCCGGTTCAGGAACGCCGCCGCACATCCACCACAAGGAACACGAGGTCTTCTACATTCTGGAAGGGGAGATGACCTTCTTCAAGGATGGGCAGGCGGTCAAGGCTGGCCCCGGCACGCTGGTGCATGTGCCGTCGGGCGTCGTCCACAACTACCTCAACCAAACCGATCAGATCGTCCACATGATGGTGATGGTCACACCCGGCGGCTTTGAACAACTGCTGTTGGCGATCAGCGACCCGATCATCGCCGGGCAAAGCGCGCCTGCCGTCACGCCGGAGAAGATCGAGACGCTGACCCGCCTCGCCCCGGTCTATCATATGGAAGTGGTAAACGCCGACGCGCAGCCGGCGTAACCCGCGCGACAGGTCTGATACACAACCTAGCAAAGCATGGGGACACGGCAGCAACATGTACCGCCGTGTCTCTTTGATTCTCAGCCCGCTGCCTGTTCCAGTAGCCAGATACGACGGTCTGCCGCGTTCTGGAAGGCGATGCGTGACCCGTCTGGCGCGACCGACCAGTCGCCGTTGATGATCACAAACGGTTGTGTCGCCGGGTCAGTCAGCGCGCGGTTTTCACCTGTCAGCAGATGATAGAAAGCTAAGCGCTGTGCAGCTTGTTCCGGTTCAAATGGGATGTAGTAGACGCTCTCTGAATCGCGCCAGCGCCAGCCGCCGAACCAGGGTAGGCGCGCAGCAGCAGCGCCGGGCTGCATTTCCAGTGCATAGACGCCATTGATCGACGTATCCTGTTGAAACGTCTGGTAGAACAGCACGCGCTGTCCACCCGGCGCGATGCTCAGGCCGCGCAGACGATCCCAGGTGCCGAGCGCGTAACTGCCGCCCGCCGCCAGTTCATACACGCTCAAGGTCGTCAGGGTGCGTTCGGTGCTGGAGATGAGCAGACGCCCGCTGTCCAGCCAGTGCGCGTTCAAGCGTGTGCCGCTCTGCACCAGCTGCGCGTTTGCCCCGTTGATATCGCTCACCCAGATCTCGACAGGCGGTGGAGTCGCGCCCGGCACGAACTGGCCGCGCTGCATCTGCCAGAGGACGCGCGTGTTGTCCGGGCTGATGGCGGGCAGGAAGCCGCCTGTTTGCAGCGTCCACTCTGTCCCGTCTGCCAGCCGCCGAATCACGCTCTGTCCGCCCACCGCGCTGACCTGATGCGAGCCATCCGCCGACACGAATGGGGGCGGCGCGCTGCCCACCAGACCCATCAATCCAGCCGTTGGCACGTCCCATTCAAAAATGCCCGCCTGCTGCCCCGCCGATCCGTCAATCACATAGAAGCGGTTTGCATCGCTGGGATGCCACCATGAAGTCGCGCAGCAGCCTTCGTAACTCAGCGGACGCATGACCCAGGCATTCTGCGGCAGCGGGATGTGCGGGCGAGCGGGAAGGGTGGTAGCGGGCGGACGCTGCTCGTTGGCGGGCGGCCAACTGAGCGCATAAGCGTTCAGCCGCGCTCCGCCAAAGGCGACCGGAGGTTGATCATCCAGTGTGACCCACTGACGCGCGTTGTTCAGGTCAACCTGGAATAGCCCGCTGTTGAATGGGCCGATGGCTGCTAACGCATTCCAATTCGCCTCGATGTAATCCACGGGGTTGTATGCGGTGCGGTAGTCCAGCGACCGTACTTCGAAGTGCAGGTGCGGACGCGAATCGCAGGTCACATCCGGGTCGCCGGAGTAGCCCACGATCTGCCCGCGCTGCACAAGCTGGTACTGCTTTACGGGGGCGGGGTCGAGCAGGTGGCCGTAGAGCGTGGTCACACCCGCTTCAGGATGGCGCAATATCAGGTTATGCGGCCCGGCTCCGAAGGCGAGATTATCGACGTAGATTACCTCGCCATCCGCGACGGCTACCAGCGGCGTGCCGCAGGGCATACTCACATCGATGCCGAAGTGCAGCCCCTGTCCGGCGCTGTACCACGCCGTGCCGAAGTTATACGCGCCGACGGTGTTGCCATAGGGCTGCCCGAACAGCCAGCTTGATGGCC
>JAEUQX010000269.1 GCA_016788625.1 Anaerolineae bacterium | reverse complement strand
TGTTCGGTCAGGAACTTGAGGATCGAAAAATGCGTCAGGTTGCCGCGCAGCACGCCCTGCGCGCTGACGACGGGCACGTTGCGGTAATGCCCCTCATCCATCATCCTTAGCGCAGCGCCCGTCTGTGACTCGGGCGTGACGGTATCCGGCGCGGCGGTCATCACCTGCGCGACGGGGGCATCCCAGCTTTCCGGCGCGGTGACGACCTTCTTTAGCACATCGCGGTCGGTAAGAATGCCGACGACCTGCGTGCCCTGCCCAACGACGATGGCACAGTTCTGCTGTACAGCGCGCATCCGGGCGATGACCGCACGCACGGGCGTATCCGCCGTAACGACGCAGAAATCCGAAAGGTCAAGCGACTCAACCGGTTCGCTCAGGAGTTGGGATTCAACAGTAGGCATTTTGACGACCTCATTTGCTGATAGAGTCTAGTCGTTAGCTGCCAGTCGCTGCCCTCTGCTCAGAAGCGCAGGACTATCGTCCCTAATTGTACGCGCAAACAGGCTGTGATGAAACCAGTCTGCGCAGGCGGGGCGAGATGCAATCATTCCCTTAACAATTAGCCGTGTGCGCTGTCGCCCAGCCTGTGCTACGCTAATAGCTATGGACTCTGTACCATCCACTCAGAGCGGACGCTCATTCATGCGCCTGATCATCCTGTTCGCCATCGCCGCGTTGAGCGCGCTGGCATTGTTCGCGCTGCCTCAACAGGCAGGCACGCTGCTGCTGCTCGGCTGGGTAGGGCTGGCCGTCGGGCTGGCGCTGCGCCGCGCCGGCGTCACGCGCCACGACCTGCTGCGCGCCGCGCTGCTGCCACCGCTCAGCCTCTACCAGTTCGTCCGCGCCGTGCTGCGCTTTTATGACCTGCCCGCGCGCTTCTCCGGCGTGAATTGGTTTCCAGCGCTGCCGCTCAGCCTGGGACTGGTGGCGGGCGCGCTGCTGGCCTGGCTGCTCTGGGCAGTCTCTCCGCCGCTGAGCCTGATCATCCTCGCGCTGGTCGGGCTGGTCGGGTTCGTCGCCCGCCGCGAACAGGTCGACCTGCTGGTGCTGCCACGCGCGCTGTTCAGCTGGAAACCTGCTGAGGAACGCCGTTCCCCGCTGGCGCTGCTCATCCTGCTGGGGCTGCTGTGCGGTGTGCTGCTGGCGCTGCTGCTGTGGACCGTTTCGCCGCCGCTCGGCCTGATCATCCTCGTGCTGGTCATCGGCGTGGGCGTGATCGCCGGACAGTTGGACCTGGGCGTATACAAGCTGCCCCAACACGTCGCACGGCGTACCCTGGCGCGGTTGCCCGCCGACTGGCCGGAGATCGAGACGCTGGCCTGGCCGCGCGCCGCCATCGAAATCGGCGTGGTGGTCTTCACCGCGCTGGTCGTCACGCGCGCTTATGGCAACAGCGAGCCATACTTCAAATACTCGTACCTGGAAGCGGAGTGGCTGACCAGTTCGGCCTACGCGCTGGAGTACGGCATCGAGCAGTATGGACGCATCCCGTTGTGGCAGCCGCTGCTGGAACGTGGCGAGCCGCTGGTCGAGAACCCCTTCGCCTTCATCTTCAATCCGTTGAGCAGCGTGCCCGTGCTGCTGGCTGGTGCGATCAACGGCGTCAAGATCAGCGTGATCGTCTATACCGTATTCGCCGGGGTCGGCGGCTGGTTCATGGGGCGGATGCTCGGCCTGGGGCCGTTGGGGCGCGTGCTGCTGGGGCTGCTGCTGATCGGCAAGGGCAACATGCACGGCATGATTCAGATGGGTTACTACCAGTTGGGCGTGACACAGGCCTATTTCCCCTGGGCGATGGGCAGCGTGATCGCGCTCATCCGCCTGCCACGCCGCGCCTGGCCGGTGGTGCTGACGGCGTTGAGCATGACGCTGCTCTACTTCGCCGGGAATCTGTGGTACATCCTGCCCACCATCGTCGGTATTGGCGTGATCGCCGGGGTGTACGCGCTGGCGAACGGGCGCACGCGCATCGACTGGCAGATCGTGCGGCGGCTGGCGGCGGCGGCGCTGCTGACCGTTGGGCTGTGCGCGGTGACGCTGCTGCCGCTGGTGGCGCATTTCCACCTGATCGGCAATCACCCGCCGGAGATCGGCTCTGGCATGGAAGTGCCGCTGCGCGAAATGATCCTGCCGCTGTATTTCGACCCCAACCCGGAACGCCCGCTGACCTACTTTGACCCCTTCCTGAACGTGATCAGTGTCGGGCCGGTGGGCGATATCAGCCACTTCTATTATGCCTTCACCATCCCCGGTTGGTACGCGCTGCTGATTTTTCTCGTGCCGCTCTACCGCCCCGGCGCTGCGCGGCGGCTGTGGTGGGTGGCGCTGGTGTTCTTTGTGCTGGCGACGATCTGGGGGGCGGGCGGCAGCCTGCTGTTCGAGTGGCTGTATGCCAACGTGCGGCTGCTGGCGCAGTGGCGCTATGTCGGGCGCGCACTGGCGATTTCGGCCTTCTGGCTGGCAGTGCTGGTGGCGATGCGGGCGGACAGCCTGTGGAATCACCTGGTTAACACCGATTGGGCCGCATTGGGGGTGACGACTCGGTTGGGACGCCTCGTCCCGACAGCGGCGGCGCTGGGGCTTTCGGTGGCGACCGCGCTGGCGGGCTGGCAGGTCGTCTCGATGTGGAATGCCAACATCAGCAGCAGCATCAACCCGACCAGCGAAGATCACAACCGCTGCATCACCTGGCTGCGCCGCGACCAACCGGGCAAGCCATTGAGTGTCTGGCAGGGTGACTACGATTACATGCTGCCGTTCCAACTCAACCGCGTGCGCTCGTGGGAGATTCAGGCGGACTTCGCCATGCTGCCCGTACCGAACACGATTGCCAGCGCGGCGGTTGACCTGAACCAATCGCTGCCGGAATTCGGCTTTGCCTGGACGCCCAGCGAACGCGCCTACCTGAACCAGCATGGCTATCGCCCGGTGGCCGCCAGCCCGCGCGTGGGCGGTTTCCGCTGTCTGCACCGCAAGGCCGACGCGCTCTCGTATGCCTACCTGACGCCGCTCGCCCTCGCCCACCTGCTGCTGCCCGCCGAGAACAACCTGTACGACCGGGCGGATTTCCCTTCGGCGGGACTGACGGATGTGGAGCGCGTCGAACACCGCGACGACGCAATCGCCGTGTGGGTCAAAGAACCGCGCCTGCGCCGCTCAATCCTGACGCTGCAAGAACGGGCGTATCCCGGCTGGACTGTGACGGTCAACGGCCAACCCGCCGTGTTGGAGTCGTTCGGCGGCCAGCTCGCTGTAGAAGTGCCGAGCGGGAATGAACCCGTCGCCGTACTGTTCGTATACCGCCCGCCGCTGGTGCTGCTCGGCGGTATCATCACGATACTGACCGCCGCCGCGTGCAGCATCTGGCTGCTGTGGCGCGCCCGACGCGAGCGTGCCGGATGAGCACATCGCGCCGAGCAGGACTGCTCCTCATCGGCGTCATGCTGAGCGCGAGCGTGCTGCTGCTGCTGCCGCCGCCATTGAACCGGATACTGCTGCTGCTCATGAGCGGGCTGGCGCTGCTGTTAGCGCTGCGCCGCGTCTCGTTCTTAGAGCCATCGCGTTACGTGCGCGCGCTGACACAGGCCATCAAGAAACGCCGCGTGTTCCTGGGGCGCATCACAGCCATTGCGGCTATGGCGCTGCTGACGGCGGCCCTATACTTTTTTCAGCCCCGCAGCAGCTTTGCATCGGTGCCGTATGGCGCGCTGCTGACCGTACTGGGCGGCGTGGCACTGATGATCGCCCTCAGACTGCGATACGGCGCTGCTGTATCCGTGCAAAACACAGGTGCGGCGGTACTACATCCGCCTGTGTCAGGCAAGCAGGGCCTGATGACTTTGCGGATCGGGGCGCTGGGCATTGGCGTGGTGCTGCTGGCGCTGCTGACCGAGATCAACGCTTCGATCCTGGACGTCGCAGCGTTACGCGGCATCTCGCTGCACGTCCAGTTCGGGCTTCTGATCACCGCGCTGCCACTGCTGGTTGTGGGGCTGGGCGTGGGTGCAGAAGCTCACCCCAGCGGACGTGGCAGTGCGGGAGTGGGGTCGAGGCGCGTCTGGCTGCACTATGGCCTGCTAGTCGCCATCTGCATCCTGGGGGCGGTGCTGCGGCTGTACCGCCTGGGCACGCTCCACCAGCACTTCATCGACGAATTGAACTTCACTGGTGCAGTGATGCAGCTCATACGATCGCCGCTGCACTACGATCAGGGGCTGCTGAGGCCGTTCGACAGCATCGCGGCGTTCCCCTGGTTGTATCCTTATTTGCAGTCACTGACCGTTGACTGGATCGGTCGCGATCTGGCGGGGCTGCGGCTGGTCAGCGCGTTGTTCGGCATCCTGGGCGTGCCCGCCGTGTACCTGCTCGGTCGCGCGCTGTTTGATCGCCCGACGGCACTGCTGGCCGCGCTGTTGCTGGCGACCTTCCCGCCGCACATGCAGTTCAGCCGCCTGGGGCTGAACAACATCGCTGACCCGGCGATGGGCACGCTGGCACTGGCCAGTTTGTTAGGCGGGCTGCGCTGGCGCAACCGCTGGTGCTTCGCGCTGGGCGGTGTAGCGCTGGGGCTGACACAGTATTTCTACGAAGGCGGGCGCTTTCTGTATCCCATCCTGATCCTGGGTTGGCTGGCCTGGTTCATGCTGACGCGGCGGCGCACACAGGTTGGCGACCCGGCGTTTCCCCACAACACGAAGATCCCCTATGGTGGGCTGGCACGCTATTTCACAGGGGCGCTGCTGGCCGGCGCGCCAATTTACCTTACGCTGATCGGCAATAACCTGCCGCTGGCGCAGCGCTTCAGCACCACAGGCGTGGGCGGCTCGTACTGGCTGGATGTGCTGGCGTACGAAGCGCTGCAATCCGCGGATAGAGCCTTCATCTGGCCGTTCACAATTTACGTTGGTCAGCCGGAAACCTCACTGTATTATGGCGGCGAGTTCGGTCTGCTCCTGCCCATTCTGGGGCCATTCTTCCTGGTGGGCATCTTCGCCCTGCTGCTGCGGCTGCGCCAGATGCCAGTTGTCCTGCTGATGTGGGTACTGCTGACTTCGCTGGGCAATATGCTGATCTCAGACAGCGCCTCCTCCGCGCGCTACGTGGTGGTCTTCCCGGCGCTGATGCTGATCGTCGCGGCAGGCGTGCGAACGATTATCGAACTCTCGCTGACTGAGCAGTCCGATACGACAGATGGGCAGATGCATCGCTGGCGTGCCCTACCAAAACTCCAGCAGATATGGCAGGCTTTGTCTCCTCTGATACAACCAATCCGTATCATGCTGGCGGTCGGCATCGTCTTCGCGGTTGTCCAGGTGACGTACTATCTGGGTCCACATCGGACAGCCTTTCACAACCAGACATTTCCGTATTATGATGCTGAGGATGCGTTGTTTCGGGCTGCCTCTCTGCCGCGCGGCACGCGGATTTACATCATCGGTAATCATGCCCCCAGCCAAGGTTATCTGAGTACCAATATGTCCTTTCTGGATGACGACAAACCCGTAACTGTGCAGCGGCGTGGCCAGATCATATCAGGCTATACAGAAAGCCTGCCGACCGAATTCCCAGCCGCATTCTTTCTCGAACCCGATGATATGCTCAGCCTGAATTTACTGCGGGCGCGCTTCCGGTTGGATGGCCCGTACAGTAGCCCATTCGACATCCCCGCCAAGAAGCAGTACCTGATGTATGTCTATGACCCTCGTGTGGCACGGTGACGGATTCAGAGGCGAGCATTGTGAGAGTGCAGCAAGTCGGTTCTACAGCCCAGGCTAACGCGGCAGATGAACAGCAGGTCGCCAACGTGAATGCCCCCGTACTGACGCGCGTCGTGCATGGGCTGGCGCTGGTGGTCGGCGTGCTGCTGCTGGCGCTGCTGACCGAGAGCAACATCGACAGCCTGAGCATCCCGGCGCTGCACGGTGTGACGCTGCATGTGCAGTTCGCGCTGCTGGTCGGTGGGCTGCTGTTGGTAGCTCTGGGGTTGGGCGGGGATTTGCGGTGGGGTGAACCTCACCCCGGTGGACACGGCAGTGCCGTATCCCTACAGCGAGAGGGAGTGGGAAAACATACGCGTTTATGGTCGCTGCTGGCGCTGCTGCTGATCACCGCGCTGGCGCTGGTCGTGCGGCTGGACGGGCTGGGCACTGCCGTGCGCTTCTTCGTCGATGAGGTGCACTTTTCGACGGCGGTGATGACGCTGCTGCCCGCGCCAAACCGCCCGCTGCTGGAACCATTCAGCAGCATCACGGCGTTTCCCTGGCTGTATCCGTACTGGCAGTCGCTGGCCGTCAGCGCGTTTGGCCGCGATCTGGTCGGGCTGCGGCTGGTCAGCGCGATCATCGGCGCGCTGGGCGTGCCCGCGCTGTATCTGCTCGGTCGCGTGCTGTTTGACCGCCCGACGGCGCTGCTGGCGGCGCTGCTGCTGGCGACCTTTCCGCCACACATGCAGTTCAGCCGCATCGGGTTGAACAACATCGCTGACCCGCTTGCCGGCACACTGGCGCTGGCCTTCCTGCTGCGCGGGCTGCGGTCGGGCAGGCGCTGGGACTTCGCGCTCGGCGGGATCGCGCTGGGGCTGACGCAGTATTTCTACGAAGGCGGACGTTTCATCTTCCCGGTACTGGTCATGGTGTGGCTGTGCTGGCGCATCCTGATGCGGCGGATGCAGCGACGCGATTACGACGGGCTGGCGCGTTACATCACGGCGGCGCTGCTGACCGCGCTGCCCGTCTATATCACGCTGCTGGCGGGCGGCTTTCCGCTGGCGCAGCGCTTCGTGACGACAGGGGTGGGCGGCTCGTACTGGCTGCGCGTGCAGGCATACAACGCGCTGCAAAGCCCGGAGCGGCAGTTCATCTGGCCGTTCACGATCTACGTCAGCCAGCCGGAGACGGCGCAGTATTACGGCGGCGAACTCGGCCTGATCTTGCCCGCGCTGGTGCCGTTCTTCCTGATCGGGTTGCTAGCGCTGCTGTGGCGACCGCGCGCGGCGGGCGTGGTGCTGCTGATCTGGGTGCTGCTCACGTCACTCGGCAACGTGCTGCTGACCGACAGCGCGATCTCGGCGCGGTATGTGGTGGCCTTCCCGGCGCTGATGCTGATCGCGGCGGTGGGGGTGCGAACAGTCATCGCGCTCCTAATGTGGCGGCGCGGCACGTCGAGGCAACCCGCGATGCCAGCCGTCCATCACCAGGAGCAAAGTCGGCAGACACGGGGGTGCAGTGTCCCTGCGAATGCGCGTCGCATGAATTGGGTTCGGCGGGCTGATATTCCGGCGCTGCTGATAGGTCTAGTGGGCGTCTTCTTCGCGGTGGTGCAGGTCGCGTATTATTTTGGCCCACACCTGGAGACGTATAACCGCCAGATACGCCCGTTCCCCGACGCGCACGATGCCCTGTTCCGCGCGGTGGGGCTGCCGGATGCCACGCAGATCACGGTGATCGGCAGAAATGTGCCCGCCGCCAGCCTGCTCAACGGCATCATGGGCTACCTGGATGACGGCAAACCGGTCGTGGTTCGCGCACCCGCCGAACTGACGCCGGATTACGTGGCCGGGCTAACCGATGATGTGCCGCGCGCATTCTTCATCGAGCGTGACGATGTGAGGACGCTCAACACGCTGCGTCAGCGCTTCACGCTGGCCGGGCCGTATGCCAGTCCCTTCGCGCTGCCGCCGGAGAAACAGTTCATGCTGTATTTCTACAACCCTCCCCCGGCGGGATGATGTGCATACACAACCCATCGCCAACGCGAATTCACGCGTTATAATCGCAGCCCATCGATTACACGAGTCATAAGGGGAATGATCATGTCGATTGATGGGGGACAGTTGATCGTCTGGTTGATCACCGGAGCGCTGGCGGGCTACCTGGCGGGATGGATGTTCAGAGGCAAGGGCTTCGGCACGCTCGGCAACATCGTTGTCGGGTTGATCGGCGCGCTGCTCGGCGGGTTCGTGTTTGACCTGCTCAACATCACGATCAGTGGACTGCCGGAATTCCGCTTCTCGCTGGCCGATCTGGTGGTGGCGTTCATCGGCGCGGTGCTGCTGGTGATCATCATGCGCGCGCTGCTGCGACGCTGATTGGTCTGCTTTAGCCATTCGCAAGGGGGCAGCGCATCAATATAATGACGACCACGTAAGTGCTGCCCCGAACTGCTCTGCTGAACAGGTTCAGGACAGCACGCAAGACTGACAAGGATACCTAGTAATGGCGACTGTCCCCTTCCTCGAACGTCTGCACCAGACCGAACCGCTGCTTGCTGACGGCGCGATGGGCACGATGCTGCACCAGCAGGGTGGCACGATCAACTCCTGCTTTGACGAACTCAACCTGCACCACCCGGAAAAAGTCGCCCACGTTCATCAGGCCTACATTCAGGCGGGCGCGCAGATCATCGAAACCAACACCTTCGGCGCGAACCGTTATAAGCTCGCCAAACACGGCCTGGAAGGACAGGTCGCGGCGATCAACCGCGCCGGGGTCGAGGTCGCTCGCGCAGCGATTGACGCCAGCGGGCGCGACGACATCTACCTGGCTGGCTCGGTTGGGCCGCTGGGCGTGCGGCTGAAGCCGTTTGGACGCGTCAAGATTGAGGAAGCGCACGCCGCGTTTGCCGAGCAAATCCGCGCGCTGGCTGATGCGGGTGTGGATGTGATCGTGCTGGAGACCTTCAGCGACCGCCTGGAACTGATCGAAGCCATTGCCGCCGCCCACGAGGCTGCCCCACACCTGCCCGTCGTGGCGCAGATGACCTTCGGCCAGGATGACCGCACGCTGCTGGGCGACCTGCCCGCGCAGGTGGCGCGTGATCTGCACACGGCGGGCGCGACGGTGATCGGGCTGAACTGCGGCGGCGGCCCGGCGCAGCTTTCGCGCCTGCTGCAAGCCATGCGCCATGCCGTGCCGGATGCGGTTGTCTCCGCCATGCCCAACGCAGGTTTCCCACAGTCAGTGGGCGAACGCATGATGTACCCAGCGACGGTCGAATATTTCGCCGAATACGCGCTGACTTTCAAGGCCATCGGCGCGAGCATCATCGGCGGCTGCTGCGGCACGACGCCCGACCACATTGCCGCGATGCGCCGCGCGCTGGACAACCCCGCGCTGCCGCTGCCGCACATCCAGATTGACGAGAACGGCGGCGACGAGCTAACGCAGGTGCCGGAACGCCCGACCGAACTGGCGCGCAAGCTGGCCGCCGGGCGCTTCGTCGTCACGGTCGAGATGCACCCGCCGCGCAGCTTCATCCCGCAAAAGCTGCTGGCCTCCGCGCGTCTGCTGCAAGAGGCGGGCGCGGATATGGTCAATATCGCCGACAGCCCAACGGCACGGATGCGCATGAGTCCCTGGGCGGTCTGC
>JAEUQX010000221.1 GCA_016788625.1 Anaerolineae bacterium | reverse complement strand
GCTGTTCGCCTGCGGCATCGGTTTCCTGCTCACCCAGTACAACGGCATTGCCGGGGAGTACACGGCGCAGATCGCCGCGCTGGCAAACTATCAGCCAGCCTTCCAGACCGCGAAGGTGCTGGATGTGAACGGCAACCTGATTGCGGAGATCAACAGTCAGGATGCGGGCGCGCGCACCAACGTGCCGCTGGAGCGCATTTCGCCGTTCATGATCCACGCGGTCGTGGCGCTGGAGAATGAGCGCTTCTTCGAAGATCCCGGTTGGGACTGGATCGCCATCGGACGCGCCTTCCTGCAAAACCTCAGCGCGGGCGCGGTCGAATCCGGCGCGAGTACGATCACGCAGCAGATCGCCGAGCAGCTCATCCTGCGCCAGCCGACGACGACGCCCGACCTGAAGCTGCGCGAGATCATCATCGCGTCGCAGATCGCGCAGCAGTACACCAAGCAGGAAATCCTGGAGCTGTACCTCAACGAGATCTTCTTCGGCAACCAGTCGTATGGCGTCGAGGCGGCCTCGCAGTTCTACTTCAACGTCAGCGCCAACGACCTGAACATGCCGCAGGCTGCGCTGCTGGCAGGCATGATCTCCAGCCCGGTGCAGTACAACCCGGTACGGTTGAGCGGCGAAGACCAGATCGCCTATGACAGCCGCCGCACGCTGACCTTCCAGCGCATGGAGTTCGTCATGCAGCGGATGCAGGAAGTCGGCTGCCTGACCTTCCAGACAGGCGGTCAGCCCTTCTGCGTTGATGCGGGCGTCGCGCGGCAGCAGGCCATCAACCTGGCGACCGTCAAGGCGGCGCGCTATCTGCCACGCAGCGTGCGCTTCAAGTATCCGCACTTCGTCCAGTTCGTCGTTGACCGCGTGAACGAACTGTATCCGGGCGGCGAGATGTTCCGCCTGGGCTTCGTCATCCGCACCACGCTCAACCCGGCAGTGCAGGACGCGGCCGAAGCCGCGCTGGATGACACGATGAGCCGCCTGATCACCACGCGCGTCAACACCGGCTCGGTGATGGTGACAGACCCGCGCAACGGCGCGATCCGCGCGATGGTCGGCAGTCCGGACTTCGCCAACGAGGATATTCGCGGGCAGGTCAACGGTGCGCTGACCTTCCAGCAGCCCGGCTCGTCGATCAAGCCGATTGTTTATACTGGCGCGCTGGAAGGCGTGGACAGCAACGGCGATGGACGGCCCGAATACCTGACGGCGGCCAGCATCCTGTGGGATGTGCTGACGACCTTCCCGAACACCAATCCACCCTACACCCCGGTGAACTACGACGGCCAGTTCCGCGGCCCGGTGGCGGTGCGCGCGGCGCTGCAAAACAGCTACAACATCCCGGCGATCAAGGTTTACCAGTTCATCGGCGAGACCAAGTTCCGCGATGTGGCGAACCGCGTAGGGCTGGTTTTCCCACAGAATGCCGTCTTCGGGCTGCCGACTGGCATCGGCGCGACGGAAGTGACGCTCTACAGCATGATGCAGGCTTACGGCACGCTGGCCAACAGCGGCGTCCGTGCCCCGCTCTACGCTATCGAGAGCATCACCGACGCCAGCGGCAACGCCGTGCCGATCCCTGGGCGCGAGGCGCAGCAGGTGGTGCAGCCGCAGGTGGCCTACCTGATGTCGAACATCCTCAGCGATGATCAGGCGCGCGGCCCGGCGTTTGGCATCAATGGCCCGCTGACGATCAACGGCCTGCCGACCAGCGGCGTCGTCGCGGCCAAGACCGGCACGACCGACGGCGCGCGCGACCTGTGGACGATGGGCTACACGCGCAACGCGGTGGTCGGCGTCTGGCTCGGTCGCCCGGATGACCAACCCACGCTGGTGACGGACGGCGGTTATGGCAGTGCAGCGCCGCTGTGGAACCGCGTGATGAGCGCCGTGCTGAATACCATGTCGCGCCCGGAACAGTTCGGCATCCCGCCGGGAGTGATCGCGCAGCAGATCTGCCCCGATACGGGCACGCTGCCGCCCGCGAACTGCCCCAGCAGCCTGCGCAACGAACTGTTCATCGAAGGGCTGCCCGCGCCGTCGGCGGATAACGCCTTCGTGCGGCAGGTCACCATCGACACCTGGACAGGGCTGCTGGGCAACAACTTCTGCCCCGACAACCAGCAGGCCGCGACCGTCATCAATATCAATGACCCGTCGGCGGTGACGTTCCTCAACTCAGCGGCGGGGCAGGCCATCGCGCGGCGGCTGGGCATCACCGCATCGACCATTGCCAACCCGCCCACCGCAGCCTGCGACCTGAATACCGAAGTGCCGATCGCGCGCATCATCGCGCCGACCGACAACAGCACGGTGTCTGGCGTCGTGCAGATCACGGGCGCGGCGCAGGCGACCAGCTTCAACCGCTTCGAACTGTGGTACGCGCCGGAGAACAACCCGGCGGCGGCGACGGCGATTGGCGGAGCAGTGACGACGCCGCAAACGTCCGGCTTGCTCGGCCAATGGGATACCAGCGGCCTGAACGGGCGCTACATCCTGTACCTGCGGATGTTCTCCAGCAATGCCTATGGCGGCAACCTGGAACGGCGTGCGGTGGTTAACGTGGTCAACACGCAGCCACCGACGGCGACGCCGCTCGTGTTCCCGACCACGATTGCGCCGACGGCCAATGTGCCTTTCGGCCCGACATCGACGCCGATTCCATTCGACGAGGTGCAGCCGGGCGGGTAAAACGTGGGGGTGGCGATACGGCGCAAGTGCCTCGTCCACCCGCTACAAAAATGCTGTGAAGGGGAGGGTTAGCCCATTAGGGTGTAATCCTCCCTTTTTGATTGATGCCTCCTTTACATCCATCTGGTCTGCGAACAAAAGTTCCATTATAATCAGCAGCATCTTGACCTGCTCATACCGTTAGAGTGATGCTGATGAATACACTTTCGCAAGACGCGGTGCGCGGCCTGATGATCGCCGCACAGGGACTCCAGCACGCCGCATCCAGCCCCGCAACCAAATCCGATGTGCGCCAGATCATCCGGCAGATGCACGTCTTGCAGATCGACACCATCCACATTGTGGCGCGCAGTCCGTATCTGGTGCTGTGGAGCCGCCTGGGCGAATATCACCAGCACTGGCTGGATGAACTGCTGGCCGAGGGGGCGCTGTTTGAATACTGGTCGCACGCGGCCTGTTTTCTGCCGATTGAGGACTACCCGCTGTACCGCCGCCTGATGCTGGACAAACACACCTGGCACGAAAATGGCTGGCGTAAATGGATGGATGACCACGCGGGAATGGTGGAAGGGCTGCTGGCGCATATCCGCGAGAATGGTGCGGTGCGCTCCGCCGACTTTGAGCGCACGGATGGCGAGCAGTCGGGCTGGTGGAACTGGAAAGATGAGAAGACCGCGTTAGAGGGGCTTTGGCAGCGCGGCGATCTGATGGTCGCGCGGCGGCAGCACTTCCAGCGCGTCTATGATCTGCGCGAGCGCGTCCTGCCGGGATGGGATGATGCCCGGACGCCGTCGCTGGAGGCCGTACACGAGATTTTCGTGCTGAGCAGTGTCAAAGCTTTGGGCGTGACGAAGGCCGCCTGGGTCGCGGATTATTTCCGCCTCTCCAAGAAAACAGCGCAGGCGGTGCTGGAACGGCTGGTGAAGCAGGGGCAGCTTCACACCGTGCAGGTCGAGGGCTGGGACGCACCCGGCTACTTCCATCCTGATCAACGCGCGGCGCTGGAGGCAGCGGCGGACGGGCAAATCCCGCTCTCACGCACCACGCTGCTCTCGCCCTTTGACCCGCTGGTCTGGGATCGTGCGCGGGCGCTTGACCTGTTCGGCTTCGATTATAAAATCGAGGTCTACACGCCCGCGCCAAAGCGTAAGTATGGTTACTTCACCCTGCCGATCCTGTATCGCAACCGCCTGATCGGGCGCTTAGACCCCAAGGCGCACCGCAAAGAAGGCTTGTTTGAAGTGAAGGCGCTGCACCTTGAGCCGGGCGTGAAGGTGGACGACGCGCTGGTCGCCGCGCTTAAGGATGCGCTGCGCGCCTGCGCCACCTGGCACAAGACGCCGCAGGTCATCGTCCGGCAGGCGGCTGTTCCCGGTCTGGCCGAACGCCTGTCGGACTGACAACTGGTGGACGTTAGTCAGCGCTGCTGTGTGCTGCTGCTGGTACATTCTTCAGCGGCGGCAGCGCGTGTTCCCGCTCAGCGCGGCGCTGCGCCATGCTGAGCAGCCCGGCGGTCATGACGGCATAAGCTGCCATGATGCCAACCAGCGCAATGATGAAGTAAAACAGCGTTTCGCTGCTCTCTGTCAGCGCGTTGTACCCGGTATAGCGGACGGTGATGGTCACCAGCGTGCCCGCAACTGTCGAGCCGTTATCGAGCAGCGAGAGGCCGATTGCTGACCAGACTTGCGCGATCGTGATGCTGCGGCCAAGCTGGAACAGTCCGAACAGCAGGCTAAAACCGAAGACGAAGGCAATGGGCAGTGCCAGCCGTGTGACGATGCCGCCCACCAGCGCCCAGATGCCGCGT
>JAEUQX010000218.1 GCA_016788625.1 Anaerolineae bacterium | reverse complement strand
ACGTGTTGGTCTCGAAGGCCTGGCGCACCTGCGCGAAGTCGGCGTTGGCCGCGCGCTGCCAGGTGTCGTAGTAGATAGCGGCGTTGTTGACCAGCGCATCCAGCCGCCCGTACTGCGACTCGACGGCGGCGCGGGCGGCGGTGATGCTGGCGGCGTCGCTCACGTCAAGCGGCTGAAATGTCACGTTCAATCCCTCGGGGCGCAGGGCAGCAGCGGCGGACTCTCCTTTAGCAGGGTCGCGCGCGCCCAGGATGACGTTCCAGCCCTGTTGGGCGAGCTGGCGGCAGACCTCCAGGCCGATGCCGCGATTAGCGCCCGTGACGAGCGCGATAGAGGTAGGTGTGGTCATGGGGTAGGCCTCTCAAAGTCGATAGTCATTAGTCTTTAGCGAGAATGCTGAGAGCTAAGCTGATACTGCCGTCCAGCGCACGACGAAGGCGACTTCGACCATAGACTACCGACTATAAACTATCCACTGCCACCACAAACTGCGGAATCGCGTCCACGCTGTTGTAGTATGCCGGAATGTCGCGCCCCTGAGCCATGCGCCCGTCGATGCGCCTGGCCGCCAGCCACCTCATTCACCCGGTACGGCAGGAAGACGGTTCAGCCGATCAATCAACTGTATCAGGTCGGTGAGAGATACCGGTTTGATCAGCACCATGTCTGCCAAATCTGCGACGGACTGCGCCGCGCCCGGATCGGCGGTGACGATGATAACCCTGCAATCGGACAACTGCACGTCAGCACGAATATCCCGCAAAATCTCTACCCCAGATACATGAGGCAGGTGTAAATCCAGGGTAATGATGTCCGGCATGAAGGCCTTCAATTTCTGGACGGCCTCTGCCCCCTCCTGGATCAATAGAATCGTGCTGCCTTCCAACGAAAAGACATCGGAGAAGACCAACCCCAGAGAAGGTTCGTCTTCGATAATTGCGATACGTTTCGGTTTCATGGGTATATGATCACTCGTGATTATGCAGTTGTAACGGGTTTGTGCCTTGCTAAAGGGATAATGCCAAATCACCTCGTGTCGCGGGACGGGACTTTCGGTTAACTGACTTCAAACCCATTAGCATATTGTAGAGTGGTTATCTCTCATCATCAACAAGTGGTTGTGAAATCTATATAAAATGTGCGCCCTGCCCCTGGGCATCCACTACCATATTTCGACTGCGGCAGCACGGCTGACCATAACCCATTCTGACCCTTCAAAAACCCGTGATTGACTTTTCCTCCGCGTAATCCTATACTCCTCGCGCTCACCCATATTTGGCAGAGACCGCTCATGATCAGCGAAAAATCAACGCAGACTCTCGAACTCCCGAAGATACTCGACCACCTGGCGCGCCATACCACCTTCTCGGCGGGCGCGCAGTTGGCGTATGAACTGCATCCCACCAGCAGCCTGGAAGAGGCGCAGGCCTGGCAGAAGGAAACCGCCGAAGCGCGTCACCTGCTGGAAAACAAGGTGAACGTGACGTTGGGCGGCGCGCGCGATGTGCGTGACGCGGCGGTGCAGGCCACGCGCGGCGTGCTCATCGACGCACAGACCATGCTCGACATCCGCTACACCCTGCGGCGCGCCACAACGATCAAGCGCACACTGGGGCGCATGAAGGGCACCTACCCGCTGCTGGCCGACATCGCCAATGAAGCGGAGGAGTGCAACGCGCTGCAGGAAGCCATCGCCCGCGTCCTCAATGACAAGGGTGAAATCCTGGACACGGCCAGCCCACAGCTCGCCGTCATCCGCCGCGATCTCAAGATCGCCTACGATAAACTCCAGTCCCGCCTCACCCGTCTGATCTCCTCTGGAACAAACGCCCCTTACCTGCAAGAAGCCATCATCACGACCCGCAACGGACGCTACGTCATCCCGATCAAGGCCGAATTCAAGGGGCGCATCCCCGGTATCGTGCATGACTCGTCTTCTTCCGGGGCAACCCTGTTCATCGAGCCGCTGGCGACTGTTGAACTGAACAACACCTACCGCGAAATGCAGCTCGCCGAAGAAAAAGAGATTCGCCGCATCCTCCAGGCGCTCACCGATGAGGTCGGTCAGCAGTCGGAGTACATCGTGCGAACCGTCGAGGTGCTGGCGTATCTCGATCTGGTCTTCGCCAAGGCGCTGTATGCCGAAGAAATCCGCGCGACCGAGCCAGTGCTGCTGCCCTTCCGCGCCCGTCCGAACTTCCCGCAGCATCCCGGCAGCACGATCTACTGCAAAGCCGCGCGTCACCCACTGCTCACAGGCAGCGTCGTGCCCATCGATGTCGAACTCGACGAGGGCACCTGGGTGCTGGTCGTCACTGGGCCGAATACGGGCGGCAAGACTGTCTCACTCAAGACCATCGGGCTGCTGACGCTGATGGCGCAGTGCGGGCTGCAAGTCCCCGCCGAGGACGCCAAGTTCACCGTGTTCGAAGGCGTCTATGCCGATATTGGCGACGAGCAGAGCATCGAGCAGTCGCTCTCGACGTTCTCCTCGCACATGACCAACACAATTTCGATCTTGCGCGAGTGCAATGAACGCTCGCTGGTGCTGCTGGATGAACTCGGCGCGGGCACCGACCCGGCGGAAGGCTCGGCGCTGGCGCGGGCGATCCTGACGCATCTGGTCAACCGCAGCGTCTCGACTGTCGTCACCACGCATCACCCGGAACTAAAGGTCTACAGCGTGGAAA
Source organism: Anaerolineae bacterium (assembly GCA_016788625.1). Lineage (GTDB taxonomy): Bacteria > Chloroflexota > Anaerolineae > Aggregatilineales > Phototrophicaceae > CFX2. The sequence continues at coordinate 38,794 of JAEUQX010000218.1, read as the reverse complement.
CGCCCGGCGTGCGCAATGCCAGCGTCGAGTTCGATCTCGCCACGCTGCGCCCGACCTACCGTCTGATCATCGGCCTGCCGGGGCGCTCGAATGCGCTCGCCATCGCCACGCGGCTGGGGCTGGACGCCGAAATCGTCGAAGCGGCGCGCGGCATGGTCGCGACCGAAGACCTGGTGGCCGACGACCTGCTGGACGAAATCCAGCGCACGCGCGAGGAAATCCGTCGCAACCAGCTTGCCATCGTCGCGCTGCGCGAGGAACTCGAAGAAGAACGCGCCGAACTGCAATCGCGCCTGGACAAGATCGAGGACGAACGCCGCGACATCATCGCCTCGGCGCGCAGGCAGGCGGAGCAGGAAATCAACAGCTTCCAGCGCGAGGTCAAGCGCCTGCGTAACGAGATGCGGACGGCCTCGCTGCCGCTGGAGACACTGCGTTCCATACAGGACGAAGCCGCTAAACTGGCGGCGGATTCGCAGTTGACTGTGCCCAACGAGGTCGAAAATGTCGTCAGCACGAGTGAGTGGCAGCCGCGCCTGGGCGATACCGTCTGGTTAGCGAAACTCAACGCCGAGGGCACGATCAGCGAGCTTGACCGCGAGGGCGTGACGGTACAGGTGGGCAGCCTGCGTGTGCGCGCCGGCATGGATGAAATCACGCAGCGCACCCGCAGCGAGAAGCGCCAGATCAAACGCGGTCATACGCGCGAGTACGAGAAGTCGCCCGACCCGATCGTGCCCAAAGGCCAGTCACCGGGGCTGGAACTCGACCTGCGCGGCGAGCGCGTGGACGAGGCACTCAAACGGCTGGAAACCTACATCGACGCGGCCTACATGTCCGGTCTGCCCTTCGCGCGCATCATTCACGGCAAGGGCACCGGCGCGCTGAAGAACGCCGTTCGCGAACGCGTCGATCATCACCCGCTGATCTCGAAAGTGACGGACGCGCTGCCCAAAGAAGGCGGCGGCGGCGTGACGATCATTCACATGGTGCCGCTGACGTAAGGAAGAGTCACGTTCTGCTCTTCAGCGGAAAGCGCATCTCGATGATCGTGCCTGCACCGAGCGTGCTGCTCGCGTGAATGGTCCCGCCGTGCAGTTCAACAACACGCTGGGCGATGGTGAGTCCTGTGCCAAAGCCCGGCGTCGAATGGGCGGCATCGGCGCGAAAAAAGGCGTCGAAAATCCGCGGCAGATTCTCCGGTGAAATACCGATACCCTTATCCTCAATGCTGATCAGGATGTGTTCATCATCCTGCATCGAACGCACGATGATATGACTGTCGGCGGGGCTGAAGCGCAGCGCGTTGTGAAGAACAGCCTGAAACGCGCGCAGCAGATGCGCCGGATGCCCGCTGATCGAGCTGGCTATCGGCGCAAGATGCATGTCGATGTGCTGGTTTCGCGTCTTGGCCAGGGCACGCAGATTTTCGGCTGCCGTCCGAACAAGTGTGTTCAGATCAGCAGCTTGAAAATCAAGTTTCACGTCAGCATTCAGCGACACCAGTTCGACCAGCGCCGCAACGAGCTGCGTCAGGGCGGTGACTTGCTGGTTAATCTGGGTGAGGCGTTCAGCACGTTTGGCGCTGTCGTCCGTCCGGCTGATCAGATAGCTGGCATTGCTGATGATCGTTAGCGGCGTGCGAAACTCGTGTGATGCCGCTGTGACAAACTCGGCCATGCCACGAGTGCGTTCGCGCTCGATTTCCAGGCGGTGTGCATGTTCTTCGGCGCGCTGCCGTTCGGTCACATCGCGCAGCACGATTATCGTTCCGGCCACCACTGCGTCGCGCTCTATCGAGGAAACGCGCAGATCATAGTGCCGCAGTTCCTCCGCGTCCACGCGGAGCATCTGGTGAACAGACGGCGCTGCTCCAGTCAGCACATCCTGAAACGCCGGAAAACAGGCGGCGAAAGGCTGGCCGATTACAGGCTCCTGCACCGCCAGGGCGAGCGCGCTGCGGTTCACGTCCACCACCCGCTGCTCCGTGTCGAGGATGATAATGGCATCCTGCATCTGCTCGAAGGCCTGATGGCGGGCAATCGGCGTAAGGTCGAACAGGCGGTAGTGAACCAAGGCCCAATACAGCAGCGGGGCGGTAACATTGAAGACCACTGGCGTGATGAAGGTGTGAACCGGGGAAAGGGTGCTGTAGGCATTCGAAGCGAAAGCCAGCCCTAGCCCGAACAGCAGCAGCAGCGTGCGGACGCGATAGGTGCGGAAGCGCATCAGCACAAAATGACGAATGAGCAGCATGATGCTGTAGAGAACCAGCGCGTAACTGTAGGTCAGGTGAACGATCGACCAAGCGCCATTGCGATTCGTCCAGCCAATGTAATGCCCATCGCTTGGTACGAGGACGATATCGTACATGTAGAACTGGTGACTGGCGTTGGTGAACATCAGAGTGGCCGTGATCGTGGGGATGATCAGCCAAATCAACCGCCAGTACCAGGGGCGCCTGAGCAGCCCGGCATGACTGCTGGTGTGCGCGGCGGTAGCAAAGATCGCCACAGGCAGATAAGGCACCGTCATCAGCATGACTGTCAGCCACGAACGCGCCGCAGGCTCGCCAGTACTGATGACGACCAGCAGGGCGCTCAACGACCAGACTTCCATGATCGCCATCATCGCCATGAAGCTGATCGCCCCAGGAATACGGCGCACCTGCCAGGCACGCACCCCCAGATACGCGACAATCACCGTCGGCAAGGCCAGGAACAGGGCAGTAATCAGGCCCGTTGTACTCAAGAGACCCCCGCGCGGAATGCAAGTTTTGCCTAGTGTACGCCCGTTTGCCCTGTTCGTCGTATTCGGTTCTCGCAATGCAGAGGTCAGCGGGCGCAGCTACCCCTCGTACACAATCGACTCGGCCACGGCCTGCGTGGTCGGTAACCACTGTGCCAGTTCACCCGGCGCGGTCAGCACCTGCACAATGCCGATCACATTGTCACCTAGTTCGATCACCAGGGACTGCCCCTCCAACCCATCCGACGAAGCGTGAACCCGTGCGGCAGGCAGTTCGCCCAGCGTGAGTGTCTCCGGTTCACCAAAGGTTAGCACGCTATCCATCGCGTTGATGATCCCCTCGACGAACGTCAGCGCGTCGGCGTCGGCGGGCACGCCCAGGTTGAGCGTGGGCGTCAGGCGCGCAATCGTATCAACGGCCACGAAAATCTGCACCTCGCCGGGCTGAAACGTGCTTTGCAGCGAGCGATTGAGCGCCGCGCCGGTATTGGCAAGATTCACGCCAAACGTGGCAATCCGCGATGTGACCCACTCCGCCGGAACCTGCACCGTCGTCCGGCCATCTGCCGTCGTGATGCTCTCCGTCAGCGGCAGAGCGTTCGGTTCAAGCGTGGCTTCCGGATCGATCTCTGCCAGCGTGAACGACTCTGCAATAGCGTTGACGGTCGGCTGCAAAGCCTCGCGTTCGCCCAACGCGGTGTTCAGGACATAACCACCCAGGATGTTCGCGCCATAATCGACCAGCAGCAAACTACCCTCGCCCTGCCGCCGCGTGCTGAGCGTGATCAGCGCGGCGGGATAATCGCCCACGGTCAGCTCAACCGTTGGCTCGACCTTGAAGCCGGACAGCGGTGAACTGGGGATCGCCGCCAATAACAGCTCAAGAATTCCGCCCAAAGTCGTTTCATCGGTCATGTCCGTCAGCAGGGAGGCGAAATACGCGCGCGTCGCGATTCCAATCTCCAACACCGCATCGCCCGTCTCGAAGACGCTGCCTTCTCTGAACAGGTTCTTTTCCAGCGCGTCCTCATTCGTCGCCAGCGTGCCACTGAAAACCGCACCACTCGCGCTGTGGGCATCGAGCAGCCAATCCGCTGGATAGCTGAATGAAAAAGCCGAATCTTCCGCAGTGAAAGTCTCATCGAGGAGCAGCGGTTCGGGTGTGCTCTCCTGGGCGGCAGCCACACCGCACAGCAGGCCGATGATCAGGACGAACAGCAGTTTACGCAGCACAAGGCCTCCAATCACTCAACCCATTAATCCCCTGCCGGGGTGCTGGCGGGCACGACCGATTTACGACCGTCAATGCTCATGCGCGTCGAAAGCCCGGCGGCGACCAATCCCATCACGGCAGCGGAGATAAAAATCAGGTGATAGTCGCCCAGTTGGTCACGGAAGAAACCGCCTGCCTGCGCCGCGATGCCCGCGCCAATCATGTGCGAACACCAGATCCAACCGTAGATCGTACCCAGCGTCGCGCGTCCGAAACGCTGTGCGGTCAGGTTGACGGTCGGCGGCACAGTGGCGATCCAGTCCAGCCCGTAGATGATAGCGAAGATGAACAGGCCGCGCATCTCGATGACGAAGGGCAGCGCCGCCAGCGACAGCCCGCGCAGCCCGTAGTACATCATCAGCAGTTTGCGGTTGTCGTAGCGGTCGGAAAGCCAGCCGGACGCCAGCGTGCCGAAGACATTCATCAGGCCCATCAGCCCAAGTGCGGCGGCGGTCTCGACTTCGACAAAGCCGTGTTCGACGGTGTGCGGCAGCAGGTGTGTGCCGATCAGCCCGTTGGTAGTGTAGCCACAGATGAAGAAACTGAAGGCCAGCAGCCAGAAATCGCGCGTGCGAATGGCCTCGCGCAGCGGCGTACCACGTTCGGCGATGCCAGCGGCAGCGGCGGCGCTCTTGCCTCCCACCGCTTCAAGCTGAACATCTTCCGGGCGATTGCGCATCAGCAGGAAGACGGGGATGAGCGTCAGCGCGACGGCGGCGGCCATTGTGGTGATCACAGCGCGCCACCCGCTGCCGGACGAAAGCTGAATCAATCCCGGCAGGATGACGAACTGTCCGACCGCCCCAGATGCGCCCAGGATGCCCAGCACAACACCGCGATGCTGGTTGAACCAACGGTTGGCGATAGTCGCGCCCAACACGTTGGCAATCGCGCCCGTGCCGACGCCGACAATGATGCCCCACAGCAGATGTAACTGCCATAACTCAGTTAGCTGCGTCAGCGGCAGCAGGCCAAGCGCGGTGAAACCCAACCCGGCCAGCATCACCCGGCGCGGGCCAAAACGATCCACCAGCGTGCCCGCGATGGGGCCACCCAGCCCGAAGGCGAACAGGCTGATGGCGACGGCGAACGAGATGCTGGTTTTGTCCCAACCGAACTCGGCTTCGAGCGGTTTGAGGATCACACTGGGGATGGTGCGAACGCCGCTCGAAAAGAACAGCACCAGAAAAGTGACAGCAACGATGATCCAGGCGTAGTGAAGTTTGAATTTCATGATGCAGCATCCCCTGTCTTTGCAGTGTCGCTTCATTAAAACAGGTTGGTCGGGAGGTTGGGTAGTGCCAGCACGCACCGAGGATACTGAGGCGAGGCTGCGCGAGAGAATGCGCCTGTGTGGAGGCGACTATCCTGCTGCCTTTATATAACCAATGGCGCGAAATGCAGGTTCTAAATGGTCATTAGCGGATCGGTAGGGACGGGGTATATCCTGTCCCTACGATCGTGTTGCGCTGTTAGGCGAAGCGGTTAGCTCTCGCTGATCGTCACCGAAATGATCTTGTCGCCCTGCTCGACAGCGTTGACGACCTTCTGCCCGTCGCCCATCACCTTGCCGAAGACCGCGTGCTTGCCATCCAGCCAGGGCGTTTCGACGTGGGTGATGAAGAACTGCGAACCGTTGGTGTTCGCGCCAGCGTTCGCCATGCTCAGGATGCCGGGGCCGCTGTGGCGCAGCTTGAGCGCGGAGGGTTCGTCGTTCCACTTGTAACCGGGGCCGCCGCGTCCGCTGCCTTCCGGGCAGCCGCCCTGAACCATGAAGGGGGGACTCTTGATAACGCGATGGAAGTTCAGGCCATCATAAAACCCGTCGCGCGCCAGGAAGACGAAGTTGTTGACGGTGATGGGCGCATCCTTGGCGAATAGCTGAATATCAAAATCGCCCCGGCTGGTTTTGAAGTGCGCAACATAGTTCTTGTTCGCATCAATCTGCATCGCGGGCGGAGCGTTGTACTGCTTAGGCATTGCCAGTCCTTTCAATAATGTACAGCTTCCTGCCAAGCATAGCAGAAAAATTGTCTCATGACCAAAGTACCCCTTCCAGTTTTGTAATCTCCTAACGCTTGCAGACAATCTCGTTGTATTTTGATAAATGAATGTGAAAGCAATTCCGAATTTTGTGTTATAGTCTCGTCTCAAGAGCGATACGTGAGGCGACACAAGACTTGAGGTCGCTCGATCTTTATTAATGAAGACTTGTTGACCGTGCTATAATCGCTCTAGATCGTTCACCACCAACACCCTGTAGCGCGGGAGATGATGTGCAGAATGCCGCGAATTCTTTATATCGAAGATAACCGCGATAACCGGATGTTGGTACGGCGCATTCTGATGGCTTCTGATTACGACTTCGAGGTCGCGGAAGCGGATAATGCCATCACCGGCATCGAGATGGCACAGCAGAATCCGCCTGATCTGATCCTGATGGACATGAGTATGCCGGATATGGATGGTCTGACTGCCACCCGCCGGATTCGCAACATGGATGACCTGCGCGATGTGTTGATTGTCGCTCTGACAGCCAATGCGATGGAAAGTGACCGTGAACGCGCCCTCGCTGCCGGATGCGATGGTTATATTCGCAAACCTATAGATGTCGACAAGTTACCTGAGGAAATCATTCGTTATATCAGGAGCCGCCAGCGATGACCGAGACTGTGAATAATGTGACCCAGCGCGCCCCCGTTGAACCGGGTGAAGCGCACGTCCTGGTGGTAGAAGACAACGTGCCCAACTTTGTCTTAATCGCGCGTATGTTGGCTTTTATGGGTGTACAGCGCTGCGAGTGGAAGACCTCCGGCTGGCAGGTTGTGCAGTTTGCCGATACGCTGCCGCGGGTTGACCTGATCCTGATGGACATCCGCCTACCCTATGAAGACGGCTATCAGGCCTTGCAGAAGGTACGCGCCCATCCCCGCCTGCGCGACACGGTTGTCTGCGCCGTCACCGCCGAAGCCAGCGAAGACCAGATGCGCCGCGCCAAGAAAGCCGGTTTTAACGGTTTCCTGGGCAAGCCTCTGGACGCCGACCGATTCCCCGTACAGATTCGGCGGCTGCTTTCCGGTGAAGAAGTTTGGGAATGGAAATAACCGTTAGCATCCTCAAACCGTAGCGCGTCTTACGGTTATTTTCCTGCCGTTTCGCATAAGATGAATATCAGGGGAAGTCTTGGGCTTCCACTGCTTTCCTACCGATTCCAAAACGTTACAACAACTCTTTAGGAGTGTGACTCCCGTGAGCGCCACACCCAACCATGAGACCTTGATAGATCTGGTGAACCGCCAGACCGCCGCCAGCGCCGCATTGACGCGTGCCAGCACCTTCAGCGCGATGGCCTTCGCCATCTCCAGCAACATGCTGCGCGCCGGGGGGCAGTTCGTCTCGATCAATGTCGCCGAATTTGATGACGACGGTGCGCTCAAGCATGTACGCACCATTGCCTCCGCCAATCGTCACAAAGCCACTGAACTGACGCCTCCGGTCGAATGGGCAGAACCGGGCTATCCGGTGGATGATGTCATCATCGGCGGTCGCATCGTCTATATTGCCGATGGCGCAGCAGAGCCGGATGTGAACGAGCAGTTCCGTCAACAACTGGCCGCGCAAGGCATTCACTCGGTGGCGCTGCTGCCGCTGCATCACGCCGGGCGCAGCTTCGGCGCGATTGCTATCAACGGCACGCAGGAGCCGCTCGGCCTGGACGAGGTCGAACTCAAGCTGTATCAGGGACTGGCCGACCAGGTCGCCGCGCTGATACATGTGCATCACCTGACTGCCGAGTCTGCCCGCAGCACCGAGATCAGCGAACGCGAGGCGCGCGCCTTTGCCGAACTGCGCGGTGACATGGACTTCGCAGATATGGCGCTGGTGCTGGCACGCAACATGCTGCCCGATCATGGCCGCTTCCTGGCGCTCAGCCGCTTCCTGCACGACTCGCAGAATGAGGTGACCGGCTGGCAAACGCTGGCGACAGCGAACCGCGACCACACCTATCGTTGGGACGATGGCGAGATCATCAGCCTGGACGACGCGGGCAACGCGCTGTTTCAGGCGATACAAAATGGTGATCTGTATGTCATCAACGACCTCCAGCCCTCGCATCTTCAGGATCTCGGCAGCAAGATGTGGTCGCAGTTCCAGAAGCAGCAGGTTCGCACCTTCGTCAATGTGCCTATTCGCGTGCAAGGGCAGCTGGTCGCGTCAATGGCCGTCCTCAGTCGTCAGCCGAACGCCTTCTCGCGCGAGGAGATTAACGCCTTCAGCAACCTCACCGGGCAGATCGGCGTGCTGATTCAGGCGCGCACGCTACTCGAAGAGGCACAGCAGTCGCGCGAGGTCGTCAACGATCTCGTGCTTGCCAGCCGCATGATCTCGGCCGCTAACGATTATCAGGATATGGCGCAGGCCATCATCTATACCGTAGCACAGCAGGGCGTCGCCGTTGGCATCTCGCTTTTCGACCGCGTGCTGGATGCCCAGAACACACCGCAAAGCCGTCTGATGGTCGCCGTCGGCACGCCGGAAGGGCCATCGAAGCTCGACCGCAGTATGAACTTCGACCCCATCTGGAACAATGTACAGCTTGAAAATCTGCAGCGCGGCATTCCGGTCATCGTGCAGGATGTGCCCACTGCTGAAGCGTTCTTCTCGGCGGGCACGCGGCAGATGCTGGCCGGGCACGACGCTCGCTGGAGCATCTCATTCGGTTTGCGCGCGGGCGACCAACTGCTCGGCACGCTCGACATCCTGCACAGCCGGGGTTATGCCCTCTCTGCTGAAGAACGCGATGCCTTTACCACGCTGGCCGACCAGATCGGCCTTGCCATTCGCAGCCGTCAACTGCTGGACGAATCGCGCACAACGCAGGTGCTGGCCTCGCAGTTGGTGCAGACCAACCGCCGCATCTCGCTGGCAGACCGCTACGAAGAGGTTGCCCGCGCGGTCATCGAAGTCATGCCGGAAGCGGTTGCCGCTGTTGCGGTCGGCATCTTCGACCGCCCCGTGCTGCCCGATGAACGACCACTGCACCTGGACACACGCGTAATCGCCTCGCGCAGCGCCGTCAGCCAGATGCAGATTGCCGACCAGCTCACCCCTGATGCCGGGTTGGATGCAACCCTGCGCCAACTGCGCGACGGCGAGATGATCACCCTGCAAACGGCGGGCGAACAAAGCGTATCTTTCGCGCCGATTGGTCTTTCGCTGCTGCAAGCACAGGGCGGGATGAATATCGCCCTGATGGGACTGCGCGTTGGGACGCGGCTGCTGGGCGTGCTGGCCTTTGGGTCCGACCGTCCGCTGACGGCGACGCGCCTGCAGACCGACAACTTCCGCGCCATCGCTGATCAGGTCGCCATCACCGTCGAGAACCGCAACCTGATCAACCAGACAGCGGACGCGCTCAACTTCGTGCAAACGCAGTTCGAGGCGACCAGCGCCGTTTACAGCGCCGTCTATCCCCTGGAAGTTCTCAGCGCTATTGCCAGCTTCGCGGGCAGCAGCTACAAACATGCGCACCTGGGTCTGATCGATAGCAACCCGGAGATGGTCAGGATCGTCTGCGAACTGAATCACGGGCAGAGCAACGTCAATGAGCGCCTGGTGCGGCTGGACAGCTACCCCGCCTCGGAAACGCTCGCCGCGCTGGAGACGCTGTACATCCCGGATGTCGCCAATGACACGTTCCTGATGGACGAAGAGCGCCAGCGCCTGCTCAGCCAGGACATCAGCGGCCTGCTGATCGTCCCGCTCGTCACAGGCGAAAATCTGGTTGGGCTGATCGTCTTCATGAGTCCGATGCCAACCGACCTGCCGCCCAACCGCCTGCGCGCGCTGCGTAACCTGGCTGACCAGGCCGCGCTGGTGTTCCAGAATCGCGCACTGCTCGGCTCAACCGGTGAAGCGCTGGACGAGACGCGCACACTCTACGAGGTCAGCCGCGCCATTCTCTCCGCGCAGGACACGCTGGATATCCTGCGTGCGGTGCGGCGCTATCTGGCGCCAGAAGCGGACAGCATCACGCACTTGCGGATGGTTTACGACGCCCACGAACGCCTCTCGGACATCATAGTCGACCATAACCTGACATCAGACACCGAGAGTATTGTCGAAATGTCGCTGGGGGCGATGGTTGGCCCTGAGGTGATCGCAGCCACCGACGAGTATCACCGCGCCAATATCCACAGCACGGTGGACGCGAACGAAGATCTGGCACAGCCAAGCGGGACGCCGCACCCCCTCGCAGCTCTGAGCGTGGCGAGCGGAATGCGCAGTTCGCTTACCATCCCGGTGTATGAAGGCGGCCTGATCCGCGAAGCCATATCGGCCTCATTCCCGCTGCCACAGCGTTTCAGCGAACGCCAGCTTCGTATCTTCGAGGCCGTCAGTGAGCAGATCAGCATCGTGCTGCAAAATCACCGCCTGCTGCGCGAAGCCATGATCCTTGCACAGCGGCTTAGCCAACAGGTTGATGTGCTGCAATCGCTCAACAAACTTTCGACGAGCATCGGCCAGATGCAGGACGAGCAGGAACTGCTGGATTACAGCGCGCGCATGATCGTTCAGGTCTCCGGCACAGAACACTGCGGCCTGATGCTGCTCGACCCCAGCGGCGAGTATGGCATCGTCGCCGCCGAGTACCCCAACAGCGGCGCGCGCGGCACCCGCCTGAATATGAACGACAACCCGCTCTGGGATGAACTGATTCGTGGGAGCTACAAACCCGTCCTGGTTGAGGATGTCGAAACCGACCCACGCCTGGAAGCTGGCACGCGCACGGCCTTCAAGGGGATTGGGCTGCGCTCGGTCGGCATTATGCCCCTGTTCGCCAACGGCAAGCTGATTGGCAGCGTTGGCGTGGACAGCTTTAACGCGTCACAGCCCGTCACACCACAGAAGCTGGCGCTGGCCGAAACGGTCGCCGCACAGATTAACATCGGTCTGCAAAATGTGCGCCTGCTCAGCGATGCACGCCATCGCGCCGTTCAGCTTCAGCGCATCACCACCTTCGGTCAGTCGATGCAGGCCACGCTCGACCTGACGACGATCTTCAACATCGCGCTCACCGAAACCAGTCAACTGCTGCCACTGACAGAGATGAGCATCGCGCTCTATGACCAGACCCGCCAGGAACTCCGCACGGTTGCGCGCGTTTCGGACGGCGCAACCAGCCTGTCACTCACATCGGGCGACATTATCCCGATAACGGGGTCGGTGGCACGGGTCTGGCAGTCGTGGGAGTCGGTGCATGTTCCCGATCTGCGCGATGTGGCGGAAGATCTCGATCCAGGCGTCACGCTGCGGTCATGGGTCATGGCGCCAATCCTCTCGCGCGGGCGTATTCTGGGCGTCGCCAGTGCTGGACATGTGCGCCCCTACGCCTATACCGATACCGACATTGCCCTCTTCAACCAGATGATCGCACAGCTTGCGGTCGCTATCGAAAACACCGAGATCTTCCAGCAAAGCCAGCGAGTCGCCAAGAACGAGGCATTGATTAACGATATCTCAATGCAACTGCAACGCCAGATGGATATTCATAGTATGCTAGATGTGACCGTGAATGAGTTGGGGCGCGTTTTGGGGGCGCGACGGGGGCGCATCCGCCTCTCGGTTGACGACACCGAAACCCTGAACAGCGGAACGGAATAGCGCGATGGCAACGATACAGCGCATCCTGCGAGGCATTTTCATCACCCGACGGTACAGCAGCCTGGTTGAACGCGACCGGGCGCGCCTGGTCTACCTGTTGACGATGATCCTGTTGGGCGTCGGCCTGATTCTGAGCTGGTTCTTACGCAGTTTCCAGCTCATCGAGTTCTGGCCGCGCGTGTTAAGCGAACCCATCTATCTGGCGATGTTGGTGAGCTTCGTCGCCCTGGGCGCCGCGTCCATCGTGCTGACACGGCGTGGGTATGTGCGCATAGCCGCCTATGCGCCGCTGTTGATGCTCACGATCATGATGGGCTTGCCCACTGCGTTCACTGGCCTGTACAACACCGCTTCGATTTCACTGCTGGCAGCCGTCGTCATGCTGGGAGGTCTGCTCCTGGGAACACGGGGCAGCGTCATGGGCTTGGGTCTGGCTATCGTCCTGTTGGTGATCGGCCTTTCCCGTCGTGCTGTCGTGCCGCCCCCTGAACTCGTGACTCAGCGAGATCTCCTCGAAACAACGCTGGCGCTGATGGCGCTGAGTTTGTTGACCTACCTGTTCGTGCGCTTCCTGCGCACAGGGCAAACCGAAGCGGTGGAAGGGCAGCGCGAAGACCGCCTTAAGCTGGCGACGATTACGACACAGGTGGCGCAGCGCATTACCCGCCGTATGGCGCTGAGCAATGTGCTGTCCAGCGCGGTTGATCAGGTGCGTGACAGCTACCCCGAAATCTACCATGTGCAGATCTTCTTGCTCGATGAGAGTGGCAAGATCGCCCGCCTCGTCGCCAGCACGGGCGAAGTCGGTCGGCTGCTCATGGAACGGCAGCACAGCCTGCCCGTTGGCAGCCAGAGCGTGATCGGCCAGGTGACGACCAGCGGGCGGCGCGTCATCGCCTATGCCCAGGCCATCGGCGGCGAGACCATTCACCGCCGCAATGAGCTGCTGCCGGAAACAGCGGTAGAGGCCGCGTTCCCGCTGCGAATGGGTGACCGCGTCATCGGCGCGCTTGACCTGCAAAGCAAGAACGCGAGCACTTTCGAGGACGATGACCTGCCGATCTTCCAATCGCTGGCCGATCACATCGCCATCGCCATCGACAACGCGCGTCTGTACGAAGAAACACAGCGCCAACTGACCGAAAACGAGCAGTTGGTCGAACGCACACGCCAGACAGCGCTGGAAGTCGAGCGGCTGAACCAGCAGTTAACCGGGCGTTTCTGGGAAGATTTCCTCTCGCGGCGCACCGAAAGCCCCGGTCTGACGATCAACTTCAGCGAGCACGGGCGCAAGGACAACGCTGAATGGACGCCAACGCTCAAGCAGGCGCTGCGGTATAACCACCTCGTCCAGGAGAGACAGGACAGCGTGCAGTTGATCGCTGTGCCGCTGCGGGTGCGCGGACAGGTAATCGGCGCGATGGAATTCGAGCTTGACCAGTCCGGGCAGCTTTCGCCGGAAGACCTGAACCTGATCGAAGAAGTGGGCGAACAGTTGGGCATGGCGGCAGAGAATAACCGCCTGTTCGAGGCCACGCAGCGTTTCGCCCAGCGTGAGGCACTCGTCAACGAAATCGCTACGCGCCTGCAGGCCAGCAACAACGTTGAGACCGCGCTGAACGTCGCCGCACGCAGCCTGAAAGAGGCATTGAAGGCCAACCGCGTCGCCATCCGTCTGGGCACGCCGCCAGCCAGTTCCGCTAAAGGAGAGCCAGCATGACTCTACCTAGTATTCGCAGTGCCGCGGCGCCAGCATCTATTGCCAATGACCGACTCACCCAAATGCGGGTGCGTTATATGATGATTCTGGCGGGTTTTTCGATCATCATTTCTGGCGTTGGCACGATCTTCCTGATGTTCACCTCGCCAGAAACTGATGGCATTAGATCGACCACGACATGGGGAACGGTGTTCTACCTGCTGGTCAGCGCAGGCGTCATCTGGTTGACGCGATCAGGCAGGCTGCTCATCGCCTCGCTGATCATGATTACCTTGTTCATCATCGCCTCGCTGGTCACGCCTAATCAGTGGGTACTGCTGGCGGGCACGATGGCGGTGGTTTCGGCCGCGACATTGAGCAATTTCATCGTCTTCGCCATAACTAATTTTGCCGTACTCGGCAGCCTGGGCGTGCGCATCGCGATGGACGTCGCGGCGGGTACATTCCTTTTCTCAACCAACACGGACCTCGTTGCTCTCTTGACTTTGCTGATCATCAGTATTGCCGTGCGCTACTTCGTCCAGCAAACCGAAAGCGCCTCGGCAGAGTCCCGCGCCAGCACTGCCCTGCTGCAAAACATCTCGGACATCGGCGACGCCCTCGCGCGACTGCTGAATGTGCGCGAGGTGCTGCCGCGCGCCGTGGAAATGATTCGCGACCGCCTCGGGTTTTACCATGCGCAGATCTTCCTGATCGACGAAACCGGCACCAGCGCACGCCTGGCGGCCAGCACGGGTTCTACCGGGCAGCGCCTGTTTGAACGCCAGCACTCACTGCCAGTCGGTTCCAAGAGCGTCATCGGACAGGTCACGGCCACCGGGCAGATCGTCCTGGCACGCGACACCGACCCGATCTATTATCGCAACGAACTGCTGCCGAACACGCGCGCGGAAGTAGCGCTGCCGTTGTTCGACGGCGATAAGATCATCGGGGCGCTGGATGTGCAAAGCCGCCGTCCCGACGCCTTCAATGCCGAAAGCGTGCAGGCGCTCCAGGTGTTGGCGAACCTGTTGGGTACGTTCATCCGCAACGCCCGCCTGTTCGAGGCGCAGGAACGCAACGCCCGCGATATGAAGCGCCTCTACCTGGACACCGAAGCCAGCCTGCGTGAGAACCAGCGCCTGAATCAGCTCCTCACCCGTCAGGGGTGGCAGGAATACATTGGCAAGCGCCAGATCGTCGGTTTCACCCTGGACGATGAGGAATCGACACTGAATGAAGAAAACTGGTCGGATGCAGCGCTGCGCGCGGCGCAGACCCGCCAGGCCATCGTCGATACGGAAGATAATCACCTCGTCGCCGTTCCTGTCATGCTTGGCAATGAAGTGATCGGCGCGATTGAGATCGAGCCAAGCGAAGAAAGCCCGGAGGCCGACGTGCTGGAAATGGCGCGCTCGGTCGCACAGCGTCTGGCGCTCACGCTCGACAAGGCGCGCTTGTTCGAGGAATCGCAGGAAGCCGCCGCCGCCGAACAGCGTATCAACGATATTGTGGCGCGCTATCAGACCATCGGCAGCGTGGATGACCTGCTGAAAGTCACGCTGGCTGAACTCAGCAAGAGCCTGGGCGCTCAACGCGGCGCCATTCGTCTGGGCGCGGTCGAACCGCTGAACGGCAACGACAACGGGAACGGAGAGGCACAAGCATGATCGCTCGTCTGCGCCGCAATCTGCTTCAGGTACGGCATGTCTACCTGAACCCGGTTGATCGCCAGCGCGCTAACGTGCTGTTGATCATCAATTTTGCCATCGTGGTCGCCTCGGCCATATGGGGTCTGACGGGCGTTCTGCCGCGCTTCCTTTCCGGCACAGCAGACCTGTTGACCGCGATCGTGCTGCTGGTCATTCTGATTCTGGGCGGGCTGATCTTCCAGCTCATCCAGACGGGTCGGCTGCGCGGCGCAACCTGGTTGTTCGTGCTAATGCTCACAGGCGCGGTTGCCCAGATTGTGCTGTTCTGGTCGACCATCGGCCCAACGATCAGCGGCACTTTCATCGCGATCTCGATTCTGCCCATCGTGGCGGGCGGCGTGCTGCTCAACCGGCGCGGCGTATTGATCGTCTCATCCGTCATCATCATCGTGCTGCTGATAGGCGCTCTGAACCAGATTCAGTTAGCCCCAGAGGTTACATTTAACCTGGGGAATGATGCGCCCTTCGATTTTGGCATCATCCTGATCACGATCGGCATCGTTCTCACCTTCCTGCTGGCGTTTAGCGGCAACCTCGAACGCCTCGCGAAAGAATCTTTCTCGGATGTGCAGCAGCGCCAATGGATCACCGAGTTCGGCATTACGATTTCCCGGCAGAAAGAGGAAAACAGCATCCTCGCGCAGGCGCTGAACCTGATCCGTGAACGGATGCAATACCTTTCGAGTCAGGTGTACTTGATCGACGAAGAAGGCCGCCTCAGCCGCAGCTATCGCGCGGGTATGACGCAGGAAACATCGATCCAGGCAGGTCTCAAACCCGGTGATGCCAGCATCATCACGGAGGCACTGCGCAACCGCCAGCCCGCAGTTACATCGACCGAAGACTCTTCAGCGCCGCGCCGCGCGCATCTGCTGACGGCAGCAAACTACGCGGTGGCCGTGCCCATCATGTACAACAGTGACGTGATCGGCGTGCTGGACGTGCAGAGCAGCGCACAAAATCCGTTCTCGCAAAATGAAATCGCCGCGCTCCTGCTGCTGGCCGATCAGATCGGCGTTGGCCTGCACTACGCTCATACCATCGGTGACCTGGAGCGCGCGCTGCGTGAACAGGAGACAACCAGCAATCGTCTTCAAAGCCAGGTGCAGGAATTCCGCCAGCGCGAACGGCGTGGTTTCACGGGCGCATGGAACAGCTACATCGGCGCGCGCGGCAAATACGCCATCGGTTTTGATCTGGAAGCGGATGACGCTGCAACGCTGGTTGCTGCCAGCGATCTGCCAGAACCGATACAAGCAACGCTACAACAAGGCAAGATGCACATCGAAACGGTGGGCGAAGAACAGATCGTCAATGTGCCAATCATCTTCCGCGATCAAACCCTGGGCGCGATGTCCTTCTCCCTGCCCCTCGGACAAAACCTGACCGAACGGCAGATCGAAATGGCACAGACCGTTTCCGAACGTCTGGCGCTGGCCCTGGAGAACGCGCGGTTGTTCGAGCAGTCACAGGCGCAGGCCACCCGCGAACGTAAAGCGAACGAAGTCGGTTCGCGCTTGATCGGCGCGACAGACGTGAACGCCGTCTTGAACATCGCGGCACTGAACTTTAACGAAGCCCTGGGTGCTATACACACCCAGATTTTTATCCAACCGGATGTGCTGGTTGAACCGCTGGCTCAGACCGTGAAGGAGGAGAGACGCTGATGAAGATCATCAGGCGTTTACTAAGCCCTTTGAACATCCTGGCCTGGCCGATGTGGATAAAGCTCTCGGTAGGCTTCATCCTGGCAATCCTCATCCCGGCGCTGCTCGTCGGGTTTGTGGTGCAAAGCGGCTTCACACAGATTACGGTGAGCACGCTGCAAGACTATGTGGAAGAACAGGGCAAGCACCAGAATGAAGCCATTCAGGATGATTTCAGCGCCGCGCGCAACCTGTTGGACGAGATCACTAACGAGCCAGAGGGGCGTGCACAGCTCGTCCAGGTAGCACAGCTTGATGCGATGATTGGCGCTGATGTGCGCCACGTTGCGAATCGTCTGCGCAGCCTGCTGCAAACCTGGGATACCTTCACCGAGATGCGTCTGTTAAATAATGAGGGACGTGTCATCGCTGAATCGACCGAGGCCGTCGCGCTGGCGCCCTGGCGGCTGGACACAGACTCTGTCACCTTCATCAACGCGCAAACCGAACTGCTGCAAAATCGCACGAACAGCATCAGCATTCTGCGCCAGGATGACCGTATCCGTATCGAAATGACTGAGGCAATCATCGACCCTGATGGACAGGCCGTAGGATTCCTGGTCGGCACGTTCAACCAGGAGATCCTCATTGAACGGCTCGATTTGCCCGGTGAAGTCTTTCCGATTTACAGCTACCTGGCGACACGCGAGCCGGATTTGATCATCCTCGCCAGCCCGGAACACCGCGCCAAGGCCGAAGCCGCCGCGCTGGACTCGCCGGCCATTACGCGCGTTTTCAATGATCGCGTGTCCGGCGCCGGACGTTACGCGCTCTCTGACCAGAAGGAAGTGCTGGGTTACTACGCGCCGATCTCCAATCCTGCTTCGCCACAGCAGCCCCTCTTTGCGCTGGTCACGGAAGTCGAAGCCACTGCGCCCTTGTTGCAGGCATCGGATTACTTCAGCGGGGCGCGCGTCTTCGTTATCGGCATCGGCCTGCTGCTGATGCTGACCATCCTGGTGCTGCTGTTCAACCAGCTTATTACCCCACCGCTGGTCAGCCTGCGCCGTGCCATTCAGTCCGTCGCACAGGGTCAGTTCAACGAGCCAGTGCCTGCTGCCGGGCGCGGCGATGAAATTGGCGAGTTGGGCGCGGCGTTCATCGACATGCGCTTTCAGGTGCGCGGCCTGCTGGACGATCTGGAAGCCCGCATCGCCGCACGCGCGCGCGACATCAGCGCCACCCAGGAAATCAGCCGCTTTGCCGCCACGCAGCGCAACCTGCAAAGCCTGATGGATCAGGTGGTATCGCTGATCGTCGAACGCTTCCCGGACATTTATCACGCACAGATCTTCCTGATTGATCCTGAGCGCATCTATGCAGTGCTGCGCGCCAGCACGGGCGAAGTCGGCCAGCAGCTATTGAAACGCGGCCACCGCCTGGCAGTCGGCAGCGTCAGCGTCATCGGTCAGACGACCGAACAAGGGCAGCCCGTCATCACGCGCGACACAGCCGCCAGCTCCGTCCATCGCCGCAACGAATTCCTGCCGGATACACGCGCGGAAGTGGCTATCCCGCTCAAAATTGGCGAGACGATCATCGGCGCGCTGGACGTGCAGAGCAAATTCCGCAATGCCTTCACCGAAGACGAAATCATCATCCTGCAAACGATGGCCGACCAGATTGCCGTCGCCATCGAGAACGCACGTCTGTATCAGGAATCGGTACGCCGGCTGGAAGAAATCGAACGCAGCAACCGCCGCGCCACGATGCAGACATGGCAGGAGTACATTTACGGCCAGCGCCGCCGTCAGCTTTCCAGCGAGGCGGGCACCGCTACGGGCAATGACCTCTCCGAACTGCGCCGCCGTGCCTTAACGCTGGGACGTGTGGTGATTGGCGAGGTCACGCGCAACAACACCGTCCCGGTGGCCGTGCCCATCCAACTGCGCGGTCAGACCCTTGGCGCGGTCGAGTGGGAACTGCCTGCTGAAGACCTGAACGCCAACAAGCTGCAACTGGCTCAGGAACTCGCCAACCGTCTGGCCGTCAGCCTGGAGAATGCCCGTCTGTTCGAAGAGAGCCAGCGCGCTACCGAGCGCGAACGTATCGTCAACTCGATTGCTGCCAAGCTCACGCCGCAAACCGAGATCAGCGAAATCCTGCAAACCGCCGTGCGCGAAGTGGGACAGGCACTGCGCGCGCCGCAGGTCAGCATCCGCCTGCACCGCAACGCCACCAGCCTAAATGGCGGCGAGAACGGCAGCAGTAACGGCAACGGTAGTGGCAGCAACGGCAGCACGCAGCACGCAGATCATGCCCAGGAAGTGTAAAGCATGACCCCAAAACGCAGACGCAGAAAACTGAACAAGTCGGTACACAGCCAGATTATGCGCCGGCTGATTCCGATTCTGGCCGCCGTGTTTGTTGTCTTCGCGCTGGTTGGCCTGTTCCTGTTGCAGAACATCGGTCGCGCCCGCGCCACTCAGGAGCTTCAGGGGACGCTCAGCCTGCGTGCACAGCGCATTGAGAGCATCCTGCAGCAGGCGCTCCAGGATGCCACGCGCATTGCCCAGAATGTGCATACCGTTTCGTTCGCCCAGGAAGCCCAGACCGAAACCAACTCGGAGTTGGAGTCACAGCAGGAACTGCTATCCGATTTCATCAGCGTGGCGCGTGCCAACAGCGACACCTACCGCAGCATTCGCTACGTCACTCCGGCTGGCGATGTGTGGACGGAAGTGACCAATCAGGGACAGGTTTCGCTCTCCGATACGCGCCGCAGACCGAATGTGTTGAGCGACAACGATGATTTCCTCAACACGATTTTTAGCTCTCAGCCAACGCTGAGCATGTTCGATTTTGACGAGCAAACCGTCGAAACTGATGTTGTCCTGCGCGTTTTTTACCCGATCATTGATGCCAACCAGAACGATATCGTCCTGGGTGCCATCGAAATTCTGCTCAGCGCGAATCCTGTCCTGGAACTGGTGAACGACAACCAGGGACAAGTCGATTATCGCTGGGTGCTGGTAAACAGCCTGGGAGATTACCTGGGCGACAGCGCCTCACCGCTTCAGATTGAGGGACAGCCGATCACGGTCAACTACTTCCGCAAAGTCGCGGAGAACGAACCTGAACTGGCGAATGTGCTCCGGGAGACCGAGGAGAGCATTGACCTCACTACCATAAGCGGCAACCTCGCCTCGGTTCGCAACATTCTGGTCGGCAGCGCGGCGGATATGCCCTGGCGGCTGGTGCTGATGAATGTCAGCGGCAGCATCATCCCGGAACTGGTGACGGGTATCATCTTTCTGCTGGTCGCCAGCGTCGTTGGCTTTGGCCTGACGGTCAGCGTCGTTGACCGCCTGCTCAAACAGCGCCTGTCCGTGATCGGCACGGCCCGTGCCAAAGCCGTGCAGCTTGCCGAAGGGCGCATCGATGACACGTTCGCGCCGGGAACTGATGGCGACGAGGTCGGCCAGATGATGGACGCCTTCAGCCGCATCTCGCTGCGCCTGCACGATACGACCGCCGAGATTGAGGAGTATCAACAGCGGCACTCCCGCAACCTGGAAATCGCCGCCAAGATCAGCCGCGAAACCGCGATGCTGGCCGAAACCGAAGACCTGATGAACCGGTTGGTCGAACTGATTTGTGACGACTTCAACCTGTATCATGCCCAGATTTACACGCTGGATGACATCGGCCTCAACGCTGTACTGTCCTACAGCCGTGGCTCAATCGGTCGTCAGATGCTGGAAAACCCGCTCAAAGTACTGATTGGTTCGCGCAGCATGGTCGGACAGGCGTGCGCGACGGGTAAACCACAGGTCATCAACGATACCACTGACCCCAGCGCCAATTATGTACCCAACCCACTGCTGCCAGAGGCGCGCGCGCGGCTGGTCGTTCCGCTGATGGCCGCTGAAAACGCGGTCGGCGCGCTCGATCTCTACAGTGAGCGCCGCGACGCCTTCAAAGACGATCTCATCCGCCTGTACCAACTGCTGGCCGACCAGATCGCCATCACCTATCACAAGTCACGGCAGCTATCGCAATCGCAGCAGCGCCTGCAGCAGACCGAAACCCTCAACCGCCAGCTCACGCGCAATGCCTGGGGTGAATTCGAAGAACGCATCGGTCTGGCAGACAGCTATCACTACGACCTGACAACCGTCCAGCCTGGCAGCAAGCCAGAGATGGGACGCATCGCCGCCATCAACGCGCCGATCACCATTCGTGGCGAGGTCATCGGCAGCATCGCCGCCGTCGCGCCAGAAGGGCTGCCGTTCGTGGAAGGCGACCTCGCCATCCTGCGAGCGGTAGCAGATCGCGTCGGCCTCGCCATCGAAGGCGCGCGCCTGTTCCAGGAAACACAGGCCAGCCTCGCCATCACCTCTACCTTGTACCAACTGAGCCGCAGCCTGAACGAAGCCGACCAGCTTGACGAGGTCATCAAGGCGATTGTCACCTCGGTTGCCGCGGACGCTTCCGGCGGTCAGATCTGGCTGTTCGACGAATATTCGCCCGGCGCGCTGCCGCAGTGGCTGGAACTCAAGACGGATTGGGCGGCTGAAGCACGGCCCGACAAAGCCGAAGGGTTAACGGGAACTCGCCTGTTCGTGCCGGACTCGCTGTTCCTCAGCAGCCTGCGTGAAAACCAGGTCAAGGTGGTCACCGACATGCTGCGCGACCGTCGTATTGACGATGATCTGCGCGCAATCCTGCGCCGCCTGGATGCACGCGCGGCGGTGTTCGTGCCGTTCAGCGTGCGTGCCCAATGGCGCGGCATCCTGGTCATCGACTTTCCCAACACACGCGAATTCAACGAGACTGAAGGACGCATCTATACCGCGCTGATCGACCAGGCAGGTGTCGCCATCGACAACCGCCTGCTGATCTCACAGACCGAAATGACGCTCGACCAGATCGAACGTCTGTATGCCGCCAGCCGTATCATCAACCAGGCGCAGAATTATGTGGATATGATGCGCGCCACGCTGGCTTCGACCACCGATACCCTTGCCGTCTTTGAACTCGGCCTGCTCGAAGGGCAGCTCGATGCCAACGGCTGGCCGACTGCCATTCATTTCGTCGCTGGGTCTTCGAACGGCCAGGCATTCGAGATGAACAGGATCGAAGCTATTCAGGTATCGCCAACGTCACCGCTGCGCCATCGCGAACCGGTCATCATCGAAGACGCCGCGCAGAATCAGGGCTTTACAGCTATCTTCCCGCTGTTCAGCGCCAATCAGCCCATCGCGCTGCTCTACATCCGCAGCCAGGAAGCGGGCGAAATCTCGTCGGAAGACTACGAAATCTACAAGTCGATTTCCGGCCAGATGAGCACAGTGCTGGAAAACCGCCGCCTGCTGATCCGCACCGAGGCCGCGCTGGACGAAACCCGGCTGCTCTACAACGCCAGCCGCTCTATCAGCACCGCGCAGGATTCGAATGCTGTATATCGTGCCGCCAGCGAACACCTGTCGCAGCCGCTTGAGGCCGTCAGCCGCATTACCGTCCTGCTGGCAGGCCCCGACCCCGGCTATGACGCGCCGTACTTCGATACCGTGTATGTCTGGGAACGAGTGGCTCTCTCCAGCTCTCCCATTCAAATCGGTCAGCGTCTCTCGGCGGAAGTCGCGCCCTTCGGCAGCCTGATGTCGCAGGTCAGCGGCGCGGTCGCCTTCAAAGACCTGGATCGCGACCTCGCAGATCAGAACCGTCTGCGGTTGGTGCTGACCCGCGCGGGGGCGTCGAGCGCGCTCGTGATGCCCATCGGTTCGCCGCGCCAATGGTTCGGCGTGATCATCATCGAATCTGAACAGGCAGAAGTCTTCACCGAGCAGTACCAACGCTTTGCCCAGGCCATCACTGACCAGGTCGCCATCGCGGTAGAGAACCGAGTGCTGTTCGACCAGGCGCAGATGGAAGCGCAGCGCGCGCTGGCGCTGGCGGAAGTGGGTCAGTTGGCGGCGCGCATCGGCGAGGATTTCGAGCGCAACATCAGCGAAGTGTTCGTGCGCGTCTCGGAACCTGCCAACTATGATCGCTGGAATCTGATGCTGGTCAGTCCTGACGATCCGCTCAAACTGGAACGTGCCGCGTGGCAGACCGCCGATGGCGACACGGCTGCCCTGCCTGCCAACCTCGACCTGCGCACTGCCGAACACTCGCTGGCGGACTGCTTCCGTCAGGGTCGTCTGCTGCTGGTCAACGACCCCTCATCATACCCGGCATTCCTCTCGGCATCGCCGGACGCGCTGGCAGCGATTGGCAAACACATCGCCATGCCTGTGCGAATCGGCTCGGAAACCGTTGGCGCGCTGCTGATCGGTCGCGGTCTTGACCGTGCAGATCTCGACGAAAATGACGAGCAGTTGGTCAGGACGCTGGCGGCGCAGATCGCCGTCGCTATCGAGAACCGTCGCCTGTACCGCAAAGCCGAAGGTGAACGCGAATACCTGCGCTCCATTCTGGAAACGCTGCCTGCGGGTATGGTCGTGCTGGACGCGCATACCCTTCAGCCCATCCAGGCCAACGCCCGCGCCGAAGAACTGCTGGGCAGACCCGTCAATTTCAATGTCCCGTTCAGCGTAGCAGAATACAAACTGCTGCGTACGGGCGTGCTCTCCGAATACCCTGCCGAAGAACTGCCGATTTATCAGGTCGCGCGGTACGGCGAAGCGGCCTTCAGCGACGACCTGGCGATCCTGCATGATGACGGTTCACAGGTAGACCTGCTGCTCAACGCCGCGCCGATCACCGATGGACGCGGCAGCATCACCAACATCGTCGCCGCGCTCCAGGACGTGAGCAACCTGCGCGGCCTGGAAAACGCGCTCCAAAGCAACCTGCGCGAACAGATCTCGCTCTACGAAGCCACGCGCAATCTGGCCGAAGCGCCACAGCTTGACGACGCGCTGGATGTGACGATCTCCCAGGCGCTGACGATGGATCCGCTCGACGGTTACATTGTGCTGCTCGATCCGGAGACAGGTGACCTCACTCCCGTTCGCGCGGTCAACGATGTGGCACAGTTCAACCTGCCGCACGACATCTTCCGTGAGCAGCTCCTGAAGATCACGCACCTGTCCTTCGATACCGACCTGCCGGAAGCCGTGCGCGGCGAACTGCTGGCGCAAGGCATCTACGCGCTTATGTCCGTGCCGATGCGTGCCCGCGATTCGCTGCTGGGCTGGCTGGTGCTGGTGTTTGGCCGCACGCTGGACTCGCTCCGGGACGGCGAACGCTTCCTGGTCTCGCTGGCTGACAACGCCGCGCTGGCAATCGACAACCGTAACCTGCTCATCACCACCGAGAACGCTTTCCAGGAAGCGACCATCCTCTATGAACTGAGCCGCGCCCTCGCCAATGCCACCAAGCCGGAAGATGTGGTCAACGCAGCCGCCGAAAAACTATCGCGCGATTATATTGACCAGATCTTCATGGTCGTGCCGCTGGGCGAAGAAGCACGTCCGAGTTCAATGGTCGTTGTCGCCGCGTGGCAGCGTGAAGGCAGCCCCAACATCAACCTGGACGGCATGACACTTTCTGCCGATCAGTTCCCTGCCTGGTCGCTGATCACAGCGGGCGAGTTCAGGAACATCTCGGATAGTCAGGCAGACACCACCCTGTCCGAACTGGAGCGCCAGGGCATCGAAAGCCTGGGCGTTCGCTCGGTCATCGTCCTGCCGCTGCGCGCCACAAACCGCCTGCTCGGAAGCATCTGGCTGGGCTGTGATCAACAGCACGACTTTGCTGAAGATGAAATCCGAACCCTGCGGTCGTTCGCCGAACAGGCCTCGGTGAGAATGGAAGCATCACGCCTCTATGAACAAACCGAACGGCGCGCGCGCCAGCTTGCAACGTCTTCGGAAGTCAGCTCGATTGCCAGCTCAATCCTCGACCTCAACGAACTGATGAACCGCGCGGTGTACCTGATCCAGGATTCATTCAACTACGATCATGTCCAGATCTTCCTGATGGATGAAGATGACGTTTTCGCAGAATTGAAAGCCAGCACGGGCGAACCGGGTCGGCAGCTCCTGGCGATCAAGCATCGCCTGGCGAAAGGTTCGGCCAGCGTTATCGGGCAGGTGACGGCGACTGGTGTGCCAGCCATCGCGCTGGATACGGCGGACGCGCGCTTCGTACACAAACCCAACCCGTATCTGCCGCTGACCCGTTCCGAGATGGCGCTGCCGCTGGTCGTTGAAGATGCGGTCGTGGGCGCGCTGGACGTGCAGTCCAACCAACCGCACGCCTTCAGCGATGAAGATGTTAACGTGCTCAAGTCGCTGGCCGCGCAGATCTCGGTCGCCATCAAGAACGCCCGCCTCTACGACGAGTCGCAGAGCCGCGCGCGCGACATGGAATTCCTCTTCGAGGTCACGACAGCCGCTGCCACTCCAGACCGCACCCTGATCGAAGCGCTCGAACAGATCGCCTCGATGATCTGCCTGCGCCTCGATGTGCTGAATGCCACGATCTACCTGGGCGAAGAGATCGAAGATGGCGAGGCGGAACCGTACACCTGGCTGCGCCCGGTCGCATTGGCTGGCTCGCGGCAGCCGCTTTCAGAAGTCGCTGATGTGCTGGTGGGCGATCCCCAGAATTACATTGGAACGGTGGCGGCGGAAGGTGAAGCGCAGATCATCGGCAATATCGAGCGCGAGCCACGTTACCTGCCCATCACCGCCTCCGCCCGTTCTGCCCTGGTCGCGCCAATGCTCTCTGGCACGCATCTGGTAGGCGTGATCGCGCTTGAAGATGATCGCATCAATGGCTTCCGGCAGGAATCGCTCAACCTGATGGCCGCGCTCACCAGCAGCCTCTCCGCAATCGTGCAGAACGCCCAGCTCCTCGAACAGGTCACGCGCACCAACGACCAGCTTCGCGAACTCGACCGCCTGAAGAGCGACTTCCTGGCGAACATGAGCCACGAGCTGCGAACACCGCTCAACTCTATCATCGGCTTCAGCCGCGTCATCCTCAAAGGCATCGACGGCCCTCTGACCGAGATGCAGGAGCAGGATCTCAACACCATCTACAACAGCGGTTCACATCTGCTCGGTCTGATCAATGACATCCTCGACCAGGCCAAGATCAACTCCGGCAAGATGGATCTGCACCCGGACTACTTCGACATCAAGGCAGTGGTGGATGGCGTGCGGTCTATCGGCATCGGTCTGATCAAGGACAAGCCCGTCGATCTGCGCGTCGAGCAGGCCTCCGGGCTGCCAAAGGCGTATGGCGACGAATTCCGCACTCGCCAGGTGCTGCTGAACCTGGTCTCCAATGCCGCCAAGTTCACACAGCGCGGCTCGATCACCATCCGTGTTTATACGACTGCCGACCCGGACACGAACAAGACGGTGATCCGTGTTGATGTGCAGGACACAGGCATCGGTATTGCCGAGAAAGACCTGCCGCTGCTGTTCGAGGCCTTCCGTCAGGTCGACTCGTCGCTGACGCGCACGGTGGGCGGCACAGGTCTGGGTCTGCCCATCGCCAAATCGCTGATTGAGATGCAGGGCGGGCACATGCTGGTTGAGTCGCAGATTGATGTCGGTTCGACCTTCAGCATCCTGATCCCCATCGAACAGACAGCCCCAATTGTCAGTACGGAAGAGTCCGACAAGCCCAAGCGCGCGCCAATGCCCCGCCCGCGCAAAAAGACCGCCCCGCTGGATGGGATGCCACAGGATGCCAATCCCGCTCCTGATGAGAAGCAGCAGGCACACTCCGCGCCGAGAGATACGACGGAAACGACACCTGCGCGCGACTATCGCTCGACGCTCACCATGTCGAATGTACTGCCCATCCGCCGCCAGATTCTGCTGGTGGAAGAGAACCCCGATATGGTTGACCAGTACCGCCGCTTCCTCCAGCGCGAGGGCTTCGATGTCTTCGCCGCGTCCATCCCGCTGGAAGCCGAGGCGATGGTGAGCGGCCTGCATCCAACATTGATCATCATGAGCAGTACCTTCTCCAACGGTGCCAGTTGGGACATCCTGAAGCGGCTAAAATCGCGTGATGATACCGCCGATATCCCGGTGATCATGGTAGCCCTGCAAGACGAGAGCCAGCGCGCGACGGACGCCGGAGCCTTCAGCTTCCTGCGCCGACCGTTCACGCCGGAGCAGTTGGTTGAATCGGTGCAGGCCGCCGAGCGTGAGAGCCAGATTCAGCGCATCCTGATCATCGATGACCAACCGGATAGCACACGGCTGCTGCGCGAATTTATCGACCAGTTCGGCAATTACCGCGTCTTCAGCGCACACAGCGGCGCGGAAGGTATCTCGATGGTCGCGCGCCGCCGCCCTGATCTGATCATCCTTGACCTGCGGATGCCGGAGATGGACGGATTCGCCGTCCTGGACGAACTGCGCTCGACGCCGGAGACGGCCAGCATCCCAGTGATGATCGTCACCAACGAGAGCATCAATGCAGAGGAACGCACGCTGCTCGAAGACCTGGCTATTCTCTTCAAGACCGACCTGAACCAGGAGAATTATCAGGAGTTCATCAATACCATCAAAGCGCACCTTACAAACGGGAATGTTCGCGGCTGATACAAACTGTAAGGTAACGTAAGGCAAATTCAAGGCTAACAATTTAGGATGACATCCAGGGGGAAATTGGGATTGCGGCGGTATTCTACGTTCGGGGGACTATTGAGTGGACGCGCTATTTGATATCCGGCAGCACGTTGAATTGGAATGCATCAATTGCCATACGCGCGTTCCATTGAACCGACAGGTCGCGGGCTGCCCAAAGTGTGGTGAGAACATCCTGGAGGCACGTTATGATCTGAACAAGATCGATGTGCCGCGCTGGATGGAGGTGCTGCGCCGCCGCCGCGAGGGCTTGTGGCGCTATCGTGAAGTGCTGCCGATCCAGGACTCGCGCAATATTGTCAGCCTGGGCGAAGGCGGCACCCCGCTGATCAAGTCGCACGCCCTGGCCGCCAGCCTGGGTTTGAAGCATCTCTACATCAAGGACGAACGCCAGGGGCCGACGGGCAGCTTTAAAGACCGTCAGGCCACTGTTGCTATCTCCGCACTCAAGGAGATGGGCGTCAACGAAGTTGTCGTCGCCAGCACGGGCAACGTCGCCATTGCCTACGCCGCTTATGCCGCGCGCGCGGGCATCAAGGTATGGGCATTCTTCCCCAGCCTGACGCCCGGTGACAAGATGCGCGAGGCAGCGCTTTATGGCGCGGAAGTCATCAAGGTCACGGGCACGTATGACGAGACCAAAGAGATCGCCGCCAAGTTCGCCAAACACAAGGGCATCTTCCTCGACCGGGGCATCAAAAGCGTTGCGGCCATCGAAGCGATGAAGACCATGTCCTACGAGATGGCCGAACAACTTGGCGATGACCTGGCCGACGGCGAGCGCTGGATTGCGCCGGACTGGTTCCTGCAAGGTGTCAGCGGTGGCATGGGGCCGATTGGCGTCGCCAAAGGGTTTCAGGAACTCTACGGTTTCGGGCTTGTGGATAAGCTCCCCGCCCTGGGCATGATTCAATCGGCGGGCTGCGCGCCAATGGTCGAAGCGTACCAGCGCGGGCAGCGCATCGCCACGCCCATCGATCACCCGCAAACGATCATCGCCACGCTGGCGACGGGCAACCCAGGCCGCGCCTACGAACTGCTCTACGACTATGTGCACCATTACGGCGGACACTTCACCACCGCCACCGATGACGAGGCCTTTACCGCCACACTGGTGCTGGCGCGCATGGACGGCATTTCCGTCGAACCCGCCACCGCCGTGACCTTCGCCGGGTTGATCAAGATGGTGCAGGACAGCGTGATCAAGCCCGATGATGTCGTCGTGGTCAACTGCTCCGGCCACACCATCGCCGTCGAAAAGAACATCCTGGGCGACCACTGGGAAGAAACGGTCGAATTGCAGGAACAGCACAAAGTCCAGACGCTGCCGCAGGAAGGACTGCTCTCCGCGCTCGAACAGGTCGAATCACAGGTGCGCCGCATCGTCATCATCGAGGACAACTTCGACGCGGCGCGGCTGATCAAGCGCATCCTGCAGGCGCGCGGCAGCTACGACATCCACATCGCCAACGATGGCCGCCAGGGGATCGAGATGATCCGCGAGGTGCGCCCGGATATGGTCGTCACCGATCTGATGATGCCCGATGTGGACGGCTTCAAGGTGATTGAGACGATGAAAGCCGACAAAGCCATGGCGAGCATCCCCATCGTCGTCGTCACTGCCAAAGAACTGACGGCCAAAGAGCGCGCGCGTCTGAGCGGCCAGATCGACTCGCTGCTGCAAAAAGGCTCGTTCATCGACGAAGAATTCATCGAAAGCCTGGTCAGCAAGCTGCGCTGATTTCACGAGTAGGGGCGCACAGCTATGCGCCCCTACAAACCGCGCCACACCTGTTTTCATCCCTTCGCGGTGATTGGGATCTGCGGGAGGATATACGCGCAGCGCGCTAATCCGCCCCTACACAACCTCCCTTCTCCTCTTCCGCTGCGTCCGTCTGTGCCTCTGCGGTAAATGCTTCTTTTCTGGCTTCCCGCTCATTAACCCCACATGATAGAACTTTACGCGCGCGCTGCGAGTGATTTACACTACATCGAGTAGATAAGAAACTATCCGCAAATCATCGCCATGCCTCGCAGCGTTGCTATCACGCGCTGGAGGCAAGCTTCTTGGATAGTCACCAAGTCAATCAGGACGGGTCGCCATGTCACCAAAAACCATTCGCCCACTGTGGGTGCTGCTGCTCGTGCTCGTGTCAGTGCTGGCAGCACCGCTGCGCGCCCAGGACACAATCGAGCGCGACCCGCTGGCGCTCGCCCGCCAACTGCTCGGCTACACGGGCGACCCGGCCATCCCGCCACCCTTCCCGGTCTACAAACCCGGCGACGCCGCGCAGTTCTGGGTCAGCAAATCCGGTGGGCAGTCCCCGACGGAAATCCGCGCGACGCTGGCAGCCGCCTCTCCCGGCGTGTATCTGTGGGTCGAGGATGGGCTGGAGTACGACGCCGACGCGCTCAACAACTTCACGCAGACGCTTGATTTCAACATGGCGCTGCTGCAAATTGCCGATAACCAGGGCGGCATCCGCGTCGTGCCGCAGTCGCGCGATGAACTGGGCTTGCTGCGAAAGCTGCGCCTGCCAGACGCCGATAACGACCCACACCTCTATATCCTGTTCGCGGCGAACCTGAGCGGCAATCGCCCGGTGATCTACAACCCGATCAACAGCGTCCCGGTCGAGTACGCGCCGGGCGGCAGCAGCAACCAGCACGAAATGCTGCTCGTCAACACCTCGGCGTTCCCCGGCACGCCCTTCCATGACGGCGTGTATTCCAGCGTGCTGCTGCGCCAGTTCATGATCACCCTGGCGACGATTAACAATCCCGACCAGGCGCCCTGGCTGCGCGATGCCCTGGTGAATTACATGCTGCTGGCCGTGCAGGAGCGCGATCTTCAGACGGGCGACATCCAGCCCTACCTGGCCGAGCCGAACACGCCGCTCACACGCATCGCCGGAGCGGGCAGCGCGGGGCAGGAATACGGCGCGGGGCAGTTGTTCATCCGCTACCTGCGCCAGCGCTTTGGGCAAGGACTGTTCATCCAGATGTTCAGCGAGCCTGGGCAGGGCACAGATGCCCTCAACAATGTCCTGGCCCGCAACAGCCTGACCGACCTCGTGACAGGCGCGCCACTGACGGCAGACGACGTATTCGCGGATTTCGTCATGGCGAACGTCCTCAACACAGCGCTGGGCGATGGCCGCTATGTGCATGAACTCGGCGCGGCGCAGGGACAGTTCGCCAACGCAACACTGCTGCGCGACCAGTTCAATTTCCAGCTCGATGATCTGGCGGTGACGCAGTTGGGCACGGCTTACCTGGGGCTGACCACCAGCCAACCGGTTGACTTCAGCGTGAGCTTCACTGGAGCGGACAGCGCCGCGCTGCTGCCCATACCCGGCGATACCAGCAATCACTTCTACTGGTCAGGCACGAGCATCAACCAGCATCGCACAATGACGCGAGCATTCGACCTGACGGGTGTCTCCAGCGCGGCGCTGACCTTCGACGCCTGGTATGTGCTGAACGACGGCTGGAATCATGCCTACGTGCAGGTCTCGGTGGATGGCGGAGCGACGTGGGACATCCTCCCAGCCAGCAGCACCGTCAGCAGCAATCTCTATGGCCTGTCGTATGGCCCGGCCTTCACAGGCATCAGCAACCCGGAAGGCACGCGCCCCTTCCCCTATCTCGGCGTGGGGTTGGATGTGGACGGCATCACGATTACGGAGGTAGCCGAGGACGGCCCGGTGAAGGACACCGAGATCGTGCCGGGTGACGTGATCGCAGGCTTCGAGGGCACGCCCTGGCCGGGACGCCCGAACGTGATCGCCTACCTCTCCAACTTCAATCCCGGCGACACAGTCACGCTCTACATTCAGCGCGGCGAGGAGTTCCTCAATGTGCCAGTCACGCTGGGCATTCACCCGACGCGCGTCTTCATCCCCGACCCCATCTGGGTTGAGCAGCGCGTTGATCTCTCGGCCTACGCCGGTCAGTCCATCCTGCTGCGCTTCAGCAGCATCACTGCGGCGGATTACCTCGACCGGGGTTTCGCGGTCGACAACATCGCCATCGAGGCGCTGGGCTTCAGCGACGATGCCGAAGCCGGGGTGCAGGGCTGGACGCTGAACGGCTGGCAGCAGCTCACCAACCAGGTCAGCCAGCGTTTCCTGGTGCAGTATGCGCTGCTCGATACCGAGAACCTGAATAACAGCCGCGTCGACCGCCTGCTGGAACCGCGTGCGAACACCACCAGCGGCGCATGGGCTTTCAGCCTTGTGCCCGGTCAACTGTTGATGCTGGCGATCTCCGGCGCGAACGATGACACCGACGCAGTAGCGCGCTTTGGCCTGCTGGTGCAGTCGGATAACGCGCCTGCTACGCCAGCGCCGAGCGGCAGCGGGGCATAAGCATCACGCCTGTGCCCCGCGTTCGCGCAGCAGGGCAGCGATGGCGCTGTGACCGAGTTCATCGGCCTTGACCAGCGGCGTCTTGCCCTCGTAGTTCTTGATCGTGAAGTCGGTCGCGCCGTGATCGATCAGCCAGCGCGTCATCTCCACGCGCCCGTGCATGATCGCGCCGTGCAGGGCAAACGGGATGTCCTCGCCACCGCCGCGTGCCATGATCATATCGGCCATTTCGGTATCGCCACTCATGGCGACGTGGAACATCAGCGGGATGCCGTGCGCGCCGCGCGCATTGGCCTGCGCCGCATCCGCATCGATGAACGCCGCCACATCGTCGCGCCGCCCCAGCATGGCCGCCGCGCAGATCGTCAGCGGCACGCCCTGCGCCAGAAAGAACTCGGCGATGGGACGGTTGCCGACGTGCGCCGCCGCGCCCAGCCCATCCTCATAGTCACCCGGCCCCCATTCAAAAGCGGCTGTCAGCAGGTCGGGGTGTTCGGCCAGCATCGCCTTCACCTTCTCCATGTTGAAGTGCGCGGCGATGACGAATTCACGAATGAACTCCTGCGAGAAACCCATGATGTTTGCCCTCCCTTGTAATTGAGTTAACGGTGGTCAGTCCTGCGCCTTTCGGGACGGGATGATGCTGCTCAGGCGGCAAGTCGCGAGATTACGCAGGAACGTAGGTCAACCGGATCACATCCTCGCCAATCCGATCATGAGTCATAAGACGGAGCGGCGGTCGGGGTCTAGCAAAATAGGGCTTGCCGTGACCCAGCACAACTGGGTGCAGGTAGATTCGATACTCATCGATCAGTCCCAGTTTGGTGA
Organism: Anaerolineae bacterium; assembly: GCA_016788625.1. GTDB lineage: Bacteria > Chloroflexota > Anaerolineae > Aggregatilineales > Phototrophicaceae > CFX2. The sequence goes on along the minus strand of JAEUQX010000218.1, from coordinate 6,228 downwards.
GGCTTTGCGCCAAATCCGGGCCGGCAACTTCGATCTCCCCAACTAGCTCGGACTTCAGCTTACGGATCGTGCCCTCAAGATCAGCCTCAACCAGCCTGGCGTTGGGGCCGACCAACTTCAACGAGCGCGAGACCACCCATTTCGTCTGCTTCCGCCACGCCGCCGCGAAGGCGTGTTGATCTGCATCCCATTCAGGATGATCGTCATCCCAGTAACGCATGAGTTCATACGTTTGGCGACCGTAGATGCTGCCCGTCTGCCCCTCAGCGTCTTCGATGAACTGGCGAAAGAGCGTGGGGTTTGGTGGCGGAAGCGCCATATGATCGACGTAGCCATCCAAGGACTGGTTCATTCCGAACACGAGCTTAGCCATACGCACTTCCTTTCCTTACGCTGCAGATCATCAATCGGGCAGCATTTTCGTGGCGGCAAGATATGTTATGCTCGCTTATGAAACCATAACATGGCTACTTGCCACATACCCCCTACCGAGTTAACACTAGCACAGGTTTTCTACATGGTCAAACGCAGGCAGGTTCGATTTTCATCAATTCCGAACCTCGGCCCCCTCAACCCTCATTCAGCGGAAAGATCATGCAGGTGCTGGTGGCGTGGCCGTAGAGCTTGCCGCGCGCGTCCGTCACCTTCGCTTCGGCGGTCGCCATGCGCCGACCCGCGTGCAGCACGCGCCCTTCGCAGCGAATCTCGCCCGTCTGCGCTGAGAGCGGGCGGGTCATATGCACATGCACATCCAGTGTGGTGTAGGCCATGCCAGCGGGCAGCGTCGTATGCACCGCGCAGCCGCACGCCGAGTCGCACAGCGTGCAGATCAGCCCGCCATGCACCACGCCGATGGGGTTGTAATGAAACTCATCGGGAGTACAAACGAACAACGCCCGCCCGTTCTCGACCTCCGCCAACCGGAAGTTCATCAGTATGGAGATCGGCGGCGACGGCACTTGCCCGGCGAGCATGGCGTGCATGTAGTCCAGACCGCTCTTGCCCAGGCCAAACTGCGCGCCCACCATCGGGTCATCCCAGGTGATCGTGCGTGTGCGGGGCGGGGTCTGCTGTCCGTCAGTCATATTGTCATCCTTGTTCTGAGTTTATACGATTTTCACAGGCTGCATTTCCCAACTATATCCCAAAATGGAGTCGATTTTGCACCGCTGGGGAAAATTTATCCCAATGTTAAAAAATCTGCGATTCCAATCACTGAACACCCGTTCTTATGCGTAAGGTCATAGAAATCTTGGGATAATCGCACCTTTTCCGCCTCACAAGTCCAGTCGTTATCCCAATTCACCCAGCTACCAATTCTATGACTCGCGTTACGGATGGCCCCGGCTTTTCCCAATTCGACGTTCGTTTCCCGGTAATTTTTATCCCAACCTTAAAATGTTAAAGTTTTTAACATTGGCAGACAAGAATCAGTTGTGAGTCGGGCATTCCTGCGCTATACTGCATGGAAATCAACACCACCCAACAGAACCAGCCTAACTCCCACACCCAGACTGGATTGGGGCATGTTCTTCGTGCCCTGGTGGTCACAATATCACAACAATATGTAAACCGGGACCGGCGCAGGCAGGGTAAATGAACCCTGTTGTGGATTTCATATTCACTTGCGCCGGTTTTTCGCCCAAAGGTAACGGAAACGATGGAGCCGCAAGAGGCCTGGAACATTGCCTATAGCCAACTGGAGATACAGTTCGACCGCGCCAGTTTTGAAACCTGGCTGCGCGGCGCTGTATACCTGGGCTTTAGCGATGACACTTTCCAGATCGGCGTCCGCAACGCCTATGCCCGCGACATGCTCCAGCACCGCCTGTACCGCGATGTGCGCCGCGTCCTCTGTGACCTGCTGGGCACGCGCGTCGAACTGAACTTCGAGGTTTACAAGCCGCCTGCCCTCACAACGCATGATACAGGCGAACTGCCGCTCTTCCGCATGGCTGCACAGCCCAGCGAAACGCTGAGTGCTCCGCTGCACCAGCAGATCAGCCGCCCACAGCGCGCCGACCTGCCGGAGTGCGAACTCAACCCGCGCCTGACGTTCGACCGCTACATCGCCAACTCCGCCAACCGCATGACCTACGAAGCGGCGCTGGCCGTCGCGGAACACCCGGCCACACTCTATAACCCCTTCCTGATTCACGGCGGGGTCGGGCTGGGCAAGACGCACCTGCTCCAGTCCATCGCACACGCCTGCCAGATGAAGGGGCTGCGCGTGATCTACATCCCGTCGGAGGTCTTCACCAACGATCTCGTGGATGCCATTCGCCAGCGCGCAACGGCGATGTTCCGCGAGAAATATCGCTCCGTCGATGTGCTGCTGGTCGATGACATCCAGTTCATCGCGGGCAAGGAAAGCACGCAGGAAGAATTCTTCCACACCTTCAACGCGCTCTACACCTATAACAAACAGGTCGTGCTGGCCTCTGACCGCCATCCCAGCAAGCTGAGCACGCTGGAAGATCGCCTGCGTTCGCGTTTCGAGGGCGGGCTGGTGATGGATTTGCAGCCGCCGGAGTTCGAGACGCGCGTGGCTATCCTGCACATGTGGGCGCAGGAGCGCGGCATCACCCTGCCCTCTAGCGTCGCGGAGATGATCGCGGAACGGGCACGGACAAATGTGCGCGAACTGGAAGGCGTGTTCAATCAGGTGATCGCCACGACGCAGTTCACGCGCCGCCCGGTAACGATGGACATGGCCGAGAACGCGCTGGAAGGCTACCGCCGTCCGCGCCACCATGCCCTGACGATGAGCCGTGTGCTGGAAGCGACCGCCCGGCACTACAAGTTCAGCGTGGCCGATCTGGTCAGCCCGCGCCGCACCGCTCGCCTGACGATGGCGCGGCAGGTGGCGATGTATCTGGCGCGCGAGATCACCATGGCTTCACTGCCGCAGATTGGCGAAGCCTTCGGTGGCCGCTCGCACAGCACCGTGCTGCACTCCTGCAACAAGGTCGCGGATGACATGGAGTACGATGAACTGCTGCGCCAGGACATCGAGGCGATTCAGGAAGCACTCAACAGCGCTGCGGCGGAATAGAGCCGGTTAAACCCCGCTCCATTTCACTGCGCTCATGGAGAGGGGATTACACACAAATTGGGGCTGAATTAGCTCTCAGTGTACTTGCCCGAACTGGCTATCCGGGACACCGCCTGCGAGCCACGCCGCAGGCCATAGAACCACCCCACCACCATTATCCACACGAACACATTCCAGATGATGGCGAAGATGAACAGGAACGTCGGCGGCTCGTTCTGCCCGGCCAGGCGCGAGACGCCGGGGTTCCCCGGCAGATACAGCACCTGGATGGGTACGCCCGCCTCGACGCCGTTGTAAAGCGCCCAATCCACGCTCTGCTCGCTGCGATAGGTGATGCCATTGTGATCGAAGCGGTAGGCGATCAGGTAGCTGGTCGTTTCGTCGCCCTCGGACATGCGCCGCCCTTCGATCACCCCATCGGCGACTACGCCATAGTCGCTGAGCTGACGGAAGTTAACCACCTCGTTGATCGACCAGACCAGCGTGCAGATGCCCACCAGGATGAACGGCAGAAAGAACAGCAGCACACAACCCTTGCCAACCAGCAGCGCGGGCTTCAACATGTTGTGCGATAACGCACTGACTTGCGCCGGGGTTACCGTGTTGTTGACCTGTACCATCACGTCCGGAGCTGGGCGTTCCGCGCCGCAGTACCGGCAGGTCGCGCTCGTGTTGCCCACCGCGCCGCACGCGGCACACGTCCAACCGGGGGTGCGCGTCGTTTCGCGCACGGTGATGCCCGCCTCGGTGACAATTTGTTCAACGCTGGCCGGAGCATCGAGCGTGCGTTTGAGGTGCAGATTGGCGGCCAGATCACGCACGGCAGCATCGCGATCCTTCTGGCTGACATGGTGCAGCAGCTCAGTCACACGCGGATGATCAGAGCGCCGAATTTCCAGCAGCGCTTCCATGCGCCGGGCCGCGTCATTATCTTTGAGGATGATCTGTGCCAGTTCGGTCAGACGCTCGTTATTCATCGACATGTGTTAGTGTGAAAATGCATCTTCGCGGTAGTACACCTGTATCGCCAGATGCCCCAGGTGCAGGATGCACTCATTGAGCAGTGGCAGCGGCTTGTGCGGCGGCAGGCGGCGCTCATTGATGAAGGTGCCGTTGTTCGACCCCAGGTCGGTGATCAGCAGGCCGCTCGGCAGCCGGGTGATCTCCGCGTGCTGGCGCGAGACGCCCCGTTCGAAGGCCGCAAACTTGCCCAGGTCGATGTCTACGGACGTGCCGCTCTTCTTGTCGGTCCAGCCAACGATCAGCTTATCCTGATCGAGATCGAAGATGCTGGTACGTTCCAGCGCCGGGAAGGCGAACAGGATTTGCCCCAGCCCGACCATCCCCTGCACCTTGCTGTGCATCTCCGCCAACTGCTGGCGAATCTTGACCATCTCGAACTCGTCGGTATCGAGAACCAGGTCTTTGGTGACGGCGGGCGGCAGCGGCGGCAGCACCTTGAGCAGCTTCTTCAACTGCTTGTCATAGATGGCCTCGTCAGAGAAGTCAATGTACTGCAAGTGGCGGATCAGCAGCGGTGTCGGGCACTCTTGCAGCCGCACCGGGAAGATCGGCTTATCCAGCGTGCGGAACTCGCGCCACTCGATGTCTACCTCTTTCGAGTTCATAGAAGCGGGTGTGAGCACCAACAGCATCGCGTCACTGTCGTGCAAGGCTTTATCGACCACTTTATCCCATAGTTCACCCGTCGGGATGTCATAGTGATCGACCCAGGTGCGATAGCCGCGTTTGTGCAGATCACGACGCATGTTATCGACGAAGCGGTCGTCTTTTGAACTGTGGCTGATGAAGATTGTTTTCACGGTACTTCTGAGGATCTATCGGGCTTCCCAATTTAACTATATCGGATAGTGCTATCCCGACGCAATAAGGATTCCAGGTGGTACTCATCACGTAGCACGATTCGCGCCCACCCTACGCGCGCCTCCGGTTTGCCGCTATACTGTGCCCATGATCACAATTGTCTGAGTAGAAAGTTGACCCATGCGACTTGGCATCATTGGCTTGCCCAACAGCGGCAAGACGACCATATTCAACGCCCTCACGCACCAGACCCTGCCCACCGGCGCGGCTACCAGCGGCCAGTTCGAGGTGCATACCGCCACCGTCAGCGTGCCCGACCCGCGCGTGGACAAGCTCAGCGCGATGTATAAACCGCGCAAGACGATCTATACCACCGTGACCTACGCCGACATCGGTGGACTGGACAAGGGCATCAGCGAGGGCGGGCTGAAAGGCCAGTTCCGCAACGAACTGGGACAGGTAGACGGTTTCGTGCATGTCGTGCGCGCCTTCGCAGACGAAACTGTGCCGCACCCTTACCTCACGGTCGATCCGCAGCGCGATGTCGAAACCCTCGACGGCGAGTTCCTGCTGGCCGACCTGGTGACCGTCGAGAACCGTATCCAGCGCCTGGAAAGCGACATCCGCATCAAGGGCAAGAACGTCGATAAGGCCATCCCGGTCGAACTGGAGTTGATGCAGCGCTTCAAGGCACATCTGGAAGCCGAGAAGCCGCTCTACGAACTCGAACTCACGCCGGAACAGCTCAAAGGCATACGCGGCTACGGTTTCCTGACGCTCAAGCCCGTGCTGGTCGTGGTAAACCTGGGCGACGAAGCCAAAGACGTGAACAGCATCCTCACGTATACGCGCGCGGGCAGCAAACTGGTCGGCCTGCAGGGCAAGATCGAGGCCGAACTGGCGCAGCTAGATGCCGACGATGCCGCCATGTTCATGGAGGAATACGGCATCACCGAACTGAGCGCCGCCAAAGTCATCCGCCTGTCGTATGAACTGCTGGGCATCCAGTCGTTCTTCACGGTGGGCGAGGATGAGGTGCGCGCCTGGAGCGTGCCCATCGGGGCGACAGCGCCGGAAGCAGCGGGCGCGATACACAGCGACCTGCAGAAGGGCTTCATCCGCGCCGAGGTGATGAAATACGATGATTTGATCGCGGGCGGCAGCGAGGCGGCGTTGAAGGCGTCGGGCAAGTTCCGGCTGGAAGGCCGCGAGTACATCGTCAAGGATGGAGACATCGTACACATCCGCCACAGCGGATAGGCTATCATGAGCGCAACCACATTTGACGTGATCGTGATTGGCGGCGGCATCGTCGGCGCGTCGGCGGCTTACACGCTGGCGCGGGGCGG
>JAEUQX010000211.1 GCA_016788625.1 Anaerolineae bacterium | reverse complement strand
ATGTTGCCGTTGCGCAGGTCGCGCATGGTGTAGTAGCGCCCGTCTTCGCGTTCCTCGATGCCGATGATTTCGACGCCTGCGGTCGGGGGTGGGGATTCCGCCGGGGCGCTGGCAGCGGGCAGGGTGGGTTCTTCTGGCTTGGCAGCGGGCAGTGGCGGCGCTGCTTCCGGCTCGATCAGCAGTTCTTTGAACTGCATCCCCTGGCGCACCAGGCTGACGATCTCGTCGCGCACCGCCAGGCTGGTATCGGCCTCGTCGCGCACATAAATCTTGTTGTCCTCAATGGCGTATGGGCGGTCTGTGCCGGAAGGTATCTGCACGCGCACGATGGACTTGCCCTGTGTTTCCTGTACGTCAATCTCGACTTCGAGGCTTGGGCTGATCATACGGCTGATTTCGCGCCGCAGCATCTCAACCGATTCCTGCGGGTTACTGACGCCTTCAGGCGCTTTCTTCGGGTCGCTGACCAGACCGATGTAGATCGTGCCGCCGTTGGTGTTGGCGAAGGCGCAGACATCGGCAATGATGCTGTACAGCCGTCCGCCGTGCCGCGTCATCGATTCGTGGAACGACTGCACCAGACTCGCGCCTTCCTCGCGTGCGGCCTGCACATAGTCGAGCGGCTGGCGGCTGGGGTTGTACGGGCGTGTGCGCGAAAAATCGGTGCCCTGGAACAGTTCGAGCAGCGCCTCAAACGAACGCTCCGGCAGCAGCATCTCGGTCACGCGGTCGCCCACGCCCAGGTTGGCGTTCTTGCCGCCCTTGTCGCTCAGCGCGTTCAGGCGGTGCGCGTCCGACCCCTGAATGCAGCGCATCCGGCGCGGATAACCGAATTTGGTGCCGTTGAAGAAGCGCTCGGTGCTGTCGCGGCTCTTGCGCCCCAGGTCGGTGACTTCCAGGGCGTGCAGGAAACGATCCTGCGTGTAGGCCATTTTGGTCTGCCCACCGAAGTCGAAGCCCTTCATAGCGACGCCGTGCGTGCTGTTGGCGTGCGCTGCGATGCAGATGCCGCCCGCGTTGTAAATGGCGGCATAGGCCGAGAGGACATCCGCCGACGCGCCCACTTCTGATGTGCCAGCGTCCAGCACATGCGGCGGGACGTGCAGGCCAAGCAGCGTGTGTTCGATCAGTCGAATGGGGGTGGCGGGTGAGAAGATGCCCAGGATGTGAAAGCCAAAAGTTGCCGTGAACTCGAAGCCCGGCAGCACCAGGATTTTGTCGAGCAGACGGCGATATTCTTCCAGCCGTTTGAGTTCATCGGGTTTGGCTCGGCCCAGTCGCTCAAGATAGCTAAGTTGTTCAATCTCGCGCATCATCGCCGCATACCCGGCCACCGTGTTGTGGTCGGTGAAGGCGATGATGTCCAGCCCCCGGAATTCCGCTTTGCGCAGAATATCCAGGTAAGTTACCTCTGGCTCCTGATAATCCACAGAAGCCGGTGTATGCAAGTGTAAATCGGCGCGATACCAATGTGATCGGCTCTTTTTTCGCGATGCCACGCCCACGATTCTCCTTCAGCGGTATGTCACCCTGATGCGATCAGGGTTCATAACGGCTGACTGCATAGGTTATGCGTTCAACAGGCTGTTGAAGAGGATAGGCAGGTCGCTTGGCTCGAACGGTTTGATCAGGAACTTATTAGCGCCCGCTTCTAACGCTTCCTCTTCGACATCCAACCCGGAGGTCATCACGATGGGCGTGTTGGCGAACGTGGCGTGCTGACGCAGGGCGCGAATGATGTCTACGCCGTCCATATCTGCCAGATGATAATCCATCAGGAAAATGTCGGGCAGCGTTTCTTCCGCCGTCGGAATTACGTCCGCCCCGCGCGGCGCGATGGCAATATCAAAGCCATCGAGTTCCAGCAGTGTTTGCAGCAGTTTTACGGTATTGCGGTCGTCATCCACGATCATTACTTTTGCCAAAGTGTATAACCTCATTTCATCCGTGTGGCGAGCGTACAGCCCGTCCAGGCGGTTCAAGTATCCCCATCAGGTTGATTATAGTGTACCCGATTCGTGCGATTTATGCCTACTTTGCTGCGGACTTGCAACAAGGCGATGAGTCGGCGGTATGGGTTCGATAGCATTCTGGTGCCCTGAGGTTAGGCTTCCTTCTTCACAATATAGAAGTCCTTCGGCGGCGCGAGCAGACCGTACAGCACTGCAGCCCCTTCGAGGAAAGAAAACAACGGCACGCCGATGATCTGCGCCATCAGGAGTGGTACATAACGCGACCCCAGGTCTTCGCGCCGGAAGGTGCAGTGAAAGCCGATGATGTACATCGAGATCGTGTACATGAAGGCTATACCGGACAGGATGCCAAGCCACGGCGGTGTTGCGGTTGGATAGAGGAAATTGACCAGCACCATAACTGGGCAGAGCCAGCTCACCGACCACATCCACATGAACAGCCCCAGGATGAAGCGCTCCTTGATTGGCAAATCTGGTGTCTTGACGCAGAACCAGATCCCGCCGAACCAGCGTCTCCGCTGCTTGATGAAATCCATCACCGAGAAGGGTGACTTTTCATACATGCGGGCGTTGATGAAGGCGAAGGGTACCCCGCGCGTTTGTGCCACCAGCGCAAAATAGCTGTCTTCGGTGATGCTGGCCGCCACACCGTGATCGAAACCGATGCTCGCTTCAATGGCGTTGTTGATGACGATGAACGAGCCATGCATCCCAAACCAGGCTTTGCCATTTTCGTATTGCAGCCGGAACCGTCCGTAGTCATCCGCTACACGGATTGAGTCGGCCAGGGTGGTGAACCAATTCACGATCTGCCCCTGTCCGTAGGTGATGATGCCCTGCCCAATCGCGGGAAGGTTTTGCTGGCGCAGCATCACCTTGCGGCGCTGCTGATAGATAAAACGCTGTATCGCTCGCACCGTATCCGCGTCAAAGCGGGTTTCTTCGTCCAGGTGCATAATCCAGTCTTCCGGGGCAGCATTGGAGGCTGTCAGCGCGTAGTGCAGCGCGCGAGCCTTGTACTTTGCGCCACTGGCTGGTTGGTAATCAGGTGGGACGACAATCAGATGCACCTGTCCGTTGTGATCATCCAGCTCGAAAGGATTGTCGGATACCACCTCAACACGCCACTTGGCAAGCGGCAGGGCAGCGCTCAAGGCCCGGCAGGCGCTCTCCACCGTTCCTGCCACCAGATTCGGGTTGTGGCCGCGCGTCACGATGCGAACATAGAGGCGCGTGGTCAGGTGCTGCGGCACAGACTGCACCGTTGGCCGGATATAGAACGGATAGCGCATGAAGGCGTAGAAGTTCACCAGCGCGTAGGGCAGGGGCGCTAACCAGACGAGTTTGAAGATCCCCATCATGGTTTCAGCCCAGGCTGCCGCTGTGCCGGGGAAGAATATCTCTGAGAAAAAGATGCCGTAGATGACACCGATCACAGTGATGGCGATTCCGGCCAGATAGTAGCGGTAGGCATGGAACGCTGAATACGACAGGGGTTGAAAAACGGAGCGAGCGATCTCGGTGGTTGAAGTAATCAGCAGTGTTGACATGGTGTGTTCACGGTTGTTTGATGACTGAATGCATTGATTATTTCTTTACTTCACCTATTGTTACAGTCCTTTCAGATTACAAACATTAAGCATGGTTGTCAGACGACATGAGTTGAGTTAGAAAGCAGTTTAGACTTCATAGGTCGGAAATCAGGCAATAAAAAAGGCGTCAGATGATGGTCTGACGCCACATGCATGGTCAGGTTGCTGCTTGTTATGCGTGCTGCTTGTGCTTCTTGGATTTGCGCCCGTTCTTCGCAGGCTCGCTCACTGTTTGCGATCCTCCGTCCGGCGAGGCCAACGCGGCCTTCAGCACATCATCTACGCGCTCAGCCAGGACGAAGTGCAGTTCGTTACGCACATCTTCCGGCAGGTCGTCCAGGTCATTCTCATTCTTCTTCGGGATGATCACCGTATCGACGCCGAAGCGGTGCGCTGCCAGCACCTTGTCCTTGATGCCCCCGACGGGCAGCACCTGTCCGCGCAGCGTGATCTCGCCCGTCATGGCGACATTCGAGCGCGTTGGACGCCCGGTGAGCAGCGAGGTCAGCGCCGTCGCCATCGTCACGCCCGCCGAAGGGCCATCCTTCGGTACCGCGCCCGCCGGGACATGAATGTGGATGTCATTCTTCTCGAAGAAGCTGTCCTCGATGCCGAATTCGCTGGCTTTCGAGCGCACATAGCTCAATGCGGTGCGGGCGCTTTCCTGCATCACCTCGCCAAGCTGCCCGGTGAACTGGAAGCCCTTGCCACCCGGCATCCGCGCCACCTCGACGAACAGCACCTCGCCGCCGACTGCCGTGACCGAAAGCCCGGTTGCCACGCCCGGCAGGTTGGTTCGTTCCTGGAGTTCCTCGCGGTAGCCATAACGCGGCTTGCCCAACAGCTCGCGCACCATTTTCTCGTCCACGTTGACGGAAGCCGCTTTTCCCTCGGCGATACGCGTCACCACCTTGCGTGCTGCACGCCCGATTTCGCGTTCCAGCGTGCGGACGCCCGCCTCGCGCGTGTAGTCACGCACGATTGCCAGCAGCGCCTCATGTGTGAAGCTGATCTCTTCTGGGCGCAGACCGTTTTCGCGCGTTTGACGCGGCACCAGGTAGTTTTCTGCGATGGCGACCTTCTCGCGCTCGGTATAGCCGCTCAGCGTAATGATCTCCATACGGTCGCGCAGCGGGCCGGGGATCGGTTCAAGTTCGTTGGCCGTCGTGATGAAGAATACGTCGCTCAGGTCGAAGGCCACGTCCAGGTAGTGGTCACGGAATTCGGCGTTCTGCTCTGGGTCCAGCACCTCCAGCAGCGCGCTGGCTGGGTCGCCCCGGAAGTCGCGCCCAAGCTTATCGACCTCATCGAGCATGATCACCGGGTTGCGTGACTCGGTGCGGCGGATGGTCTGCACGATGCGACCGGGCATCGCGCCAATGTATGTGCGCCGGAAGCCGCGTATCTCGGCCTCATCGCGCACGCCACCCAGGCTCATGCGGATGAAGCGCCGCCCCATCGCGCGGGCAATCGACGCGCCCAGCGAGGTCTTGCCCACGCCCGGCGGGCCGACGAAGCACAGGATTGCGCCGCGCCGTTCGCGCCGCACGGTGTATTCGGATTCCTTCTCTTTCGTGTCGCCGCTGCGTTCCTGTCGCAGCTTGCGAACGGCCAGAAATTCCAGGATACGTTCCTTGATGTCTTCCAGGCCGTAATGATCTTCTTCCAGCACCTTGCGCGCGTTGCTGATGTCGAGGATGTCCTCAGTGCGTTTCGACCAGGGCAGGCTGGTCAGCCAGTCCAGATAAGTGCGGATGACGCCGTACTCAGCGGCGGCGGTTGGCAGCTTGGAGAGGCGGTCGAGTTCGCGCTCGGCCTCTTTGCGCGCTTCTTCCGGCATTCCGGATTCTGCAATTTTCTTGCGGAATTCCTCGATCTCAACGGTCTGCTCGTCGCCTTCACCCAATTCGCGCTGGATGGCCTTCAACTGCTCGCGCAGGTAATACTCGCGCTGCACCTTCTCCATCTCGGACTGGGCTTCACTCTGAATCTTGCGACCGAGTTCCAGCACTTCCAGTTCTTTGGTCAGGATATTCATCAGGCGGCGCAGCTTGGCGTCCGTGCTGTCCAGCTCCAGGATTTCCTGCGAGTCTTCCAGGCTGATGCGGATATAAGTCGAGATGGCGTAGACCAGTTGCAGCGGGTCTTCGACATTCAAGGCCGACGAAATCAGTTCGCCGGGAATGCTGGGAACGAGTTCAGCCAGCCGGGTGAACTGCTCGACCACGTTGCGGACGAGCGCCTCGACTTCGAGAGTATCTTCCATCGTCTCGCGGACGGGGTGTACCTTTGCGCGCAGATACGGTTCGGTCTGAACGAATTCATCGACTTCGATGCGCGCCAGACCCTGCACCAGCAGGCGAATTGTGCCATCCGGCGCACGGAACAGGCGGTGTATCGAAGCCAGCGTGCCAACGCGGTAGACATCATCCGGGCCAGGCGTTTCCATTTCCGGGTCTTTGGCCGCCACGAGGCCGATCAGACGGTCGCCTGCCACTACATCATCGACCAGCTTGATGCTGCGCGGCTGCCCGACGGTGAGTGGAATCGCCGTCTGCGGATAAACAACCAACCCTCGCAGCGGCAGAATGGGCAGTTCCGCAGGTACATGGATCTGCTGTTCCTGCGGAGAGGTTTCATGTTCTGGCGTATCTTGTACCTTAACGCCCAACTCTTCACGAGTGGACTGCGGTTCTTCGCTCATCTCGACTGCTTTGGCTTTGACCACGTTCTGTGCTCGTTTGGGTGTCATTGTCGTTGTGTCCTTATTACTCGCCGTCGTTGACTTCCACGACGCGAATCTGGCGGGGGCTGGTGCGTGGCAGCTCGACCTGCAAGAAACCCGCCTCGTAGCTGGCCGTTACCGACTCGCGGTTAACGTGCCAGGGTAGGGCAACCTCGATCCGAAACTCGCCATAACCGATTTCAACCTGATGATACGCCGGGCTTGGATGCTGCGGGCGTTCGCGCAGCCCGCTGATCACCAACAGATGTTCCAGCAGCGTGATACTGAGATCTGTTGCGCGCATCCCGGCTATCTCTACGACAACAACTACTTTGTCCTCCAGTTCGATCACATCGGTCGGTGGGCTGAAGGTGCGGTTGGAGTGCCGTATCATGAAGACCCACTGCTTTTCTGGCGGCTGCACATCATACAGCGGTTCTTGATCCTGTTCTTTGCGCTGCATTGGTGATCCTTTTCATCAAGCGAGGCCTGTGACAAAATAGCTGGGCAGAGCGTACCCTGGTTACATCATAATCGTATTAGATTTAGGGTATAGATTGTATCAGAAATGTGGCGGGAAGCGGAAAACTGTACAACGCTTGTTCGGCCACTTTGCGGTAGAATAGACATTCAATGTCGTAGCGCCCCTACGCAGCCTGTTTACGCGAAGGAGTAAAGTGAGAATGGCAGAAGCACTCGGCATGATCGAAACCAAGTCGTTCGCGGCGCTGGTGGAAGCGGCAGACGCGATGGTCAAAGCGGCCCGCGTTGAACTGGTCAGCTACGAGAAAACGGGCGGCGGTTTTGTTACCGCTGTTGTGCGCGGCGATGTCGCGGCGGTCAAGGCGGCTGTCGAGGCGGGCGTCCGCAGCGCCGAAAAAGTCGGCGAGGTCGTGGCCGTCCATGTCATTCCGCGTCCCCACGTCAACGTCGATGCCGTGCTGCCCCTCGGTCGCACCGACGAGGGCAAAGCTGGTATGAAGAAAGAATAGTCTGGCTGGTTGATCTGTGATGTTCTGGCAGCTTGTGAGGGGCGCACCGCCGCGCCTCTCGCTTTGATTTGCTGAGGAAGTGCCCATGATTTTGGCAATGGTGACAGGCACGGTGGTCGCCAGCGCGAAGAGCGCCCGCACCGAAGGGCTGAAGATGCTGATCTTGCAGCCGCTCGACCTGGAGGGCAAACCGAAGGGCAGCTACGTCGTCGCTTTCGATGCCGTTGGCGCGGGCGTGGGCGAGGTCGTGCTGTATGCGTCCGGCAGCAGCGCGCGCCAGACTCCCGCGACCGAGAACCGCCCAACGGATGCGACGATCTTCGCTATCGTCGATACCTGGGATGTCGGCGGGCGCGTGATGTACGAAAAAGGCCGCGACGACTGAGCGGCGGATAGTTCTGTATTCCATATCCACAGCTCTGTTGTCGCAGCCTGATACCACCTGTTTAACAGGCAGCGCGTTTGGCTATCTCCGCTTATATCCCCAGCGCGAGATACTTCACTTCCAGATATTCGTCAATTCCGACTGAACCGCCTTCGCGCCCCAGGCCGCTCTGCTTGACGCCACCAAAGGGTGCCTGCGCCGTGCTGGGCAGCGCGTCGTTCGCGCCGATGATGCCGAATTCCAGGCGCTCGGCCACGCGGAAGACGCGGCTGACATCGCGCGTGAAGAAATAGGCCGATAGACCGAAGGGCGTATCGTTCGCCCAGGTGATAGCCTGTTCCTCATCGTCAAACGGGATGAGCGGCGCCACCGGCCCGAACGTCTCTTCCTGGGCCACAAGCATATCGGTCGAGGCATTTGCCAGCACCGTCGGCGTCCAGAACGTGCGCGTGGGGTTGGCCTCGGCGGGCAGCGGCGTGCCACCCGTCAGCAGTTGTGCCCCATGCGCCAGCGCATTCTCCACATGACGCTGCACCTTGTCGCGCGCGGGCAGGTCGATCAGCGGGCCGATGTTGCTATCTGGCAGCAGGCCGTTGCCGACTTTCATCCCGGCAACTTCGCGCGTGAAGGCTTCTGCGAAGCGTTCGTAGATGCCGCGCTGCACGAAGATGCGGTTGGCGCAGATGCAGGTTTGGCCGCTGTTGCGGAACTTTGAGGTGATCGCGCCGCGCACCGCTGCCGTCAGATCGGCATCATCGAAGACGATGAATGGCGCGTTGCCGCCCAGTTCCAGCGACATGCGTTTGATGGTCTTGGCCGAATTCGTGATCAGGATGCGGCCAACCTCGGTTGACCCTGTGAAGGAGATCTTTCGCACACGCTCATCATCAAAGATCGCGTTTGAAAACGGAATCGGGTTGCTGGCTGGAATGATGTTGACCACACCGGGCGGGAAACCCGCTTCAACGAAAAGATGCCCCAATTCCAGGGCGGACAGCGGGGTCTGTTCTGCGGGCTTGCAGATCGCCGTGCAGCCTGCTGCCAGCGCCGGGCCGAGTTTGCGTGTCAGCATGGCTGCTGGGAAGTTCCAGGGCGTGATCAGCGCGCAGACGCCGACGGGTTGGCGCAGCACAAGGATGCGCTTGTTCGGCGTGTTGGCGGGCACGATCTGACCGTAGACACGTTCGGCCTCGCCCGCGAACCAGGTGAGGAAGCTGGCGGCGTAGGTGATCTCCCCACGTGCTTCGGCCAATGGCTTACCCTGTTCGAGCGTCATGATCGTCGCCAGCCGCTCGCGTCGTTCAAGCATCAGCGCGGCCACTTTGCGAAGCATATCGGCACGCTGCCCCGCCGGGAGCGCCGACCACGCGGGCAGTGCGGCATAGGCGGCATCAATCGCAGCCTGGGCATCGGCAGCGCCCGCATCCGGGATGGTCATTAGCACATCCCCGGTGGCAGGATTCTCGACGGTGAAAGTCTTGCCATCCTGCGCGCTGCGCCATTCGTTGTTGATGAAGATGCCGTAGCGGGCATCCGCGAAGGTCGCCGCGGTGATTTGGGCGAGATCGACCGTTGGTGTCATCACAGCACATCCTTGTCCAGTCTTCTTTTATTCCCGTATATTAGAGCGTAGGACGGGCTGCTTCCGCAATCTCCACGACTTCTTCAATACGGGTGATGTGGTGGCGCGCCTTGATCATCGTCGTGGCGATGTTCAGTGCCAGACTGGCGGCGGTAGTGCGCTGCCCAACATCCTCGATGCCACGAATGTCTTCGACGCCTGCCAGGCCGATGATACGGCGCATCATCTTGCACGCGCCAAAGCCAACCGAGTCTTGCAGTACGCGGCGCATGTAGCTTTCCTGGTACAGGCGCGGCATGTCAATCACATCGGCGCGTTCCCATACGGGCTGGAACTCGCGCACAAAGACGTACCACACCTGAATGATCGTGTTGGTCAGGTAACGGCGGAAATCAGCGCGCACTTGCGGATCGCTGCTGCGCGCCTCGTGCGCGGCGTAGTTGAGCAGCAGATTGCCGATCACTGCGCCGACATCGAAGCCCATCGGCCCGTAGTAAGCGAATTCAGGGTCAATCACATAGGTGTCGGTCTGGTTAACCATGATGCTGCCCGTGTGCAGGTCGCCGTGCACCAGTGCCTGCGCGTGCGTCATAAACTGCTCTTTAAGCTGCGCGACCTCGACATGCAGGCCTATGTCCGCCTGAATGGCGGCGACGTGTGGCTCAAGCTCGGCGTGGTAACGGTTGCGTTCGTGGCGGCGGTACGGCTCGGTGAAGATCAGGTCTTCCGTAATCTTGCACAGTTCCGGGTTGATGAAACGCGCGACTTCCAGCTTCTTCGTGCGGTAATCCAGCACGAGGTCAGAAGTGCTGCTCAGCGTGCGCGCCATGAACAGGCCGATATGCTCGGCAAAATGTGGGTACTTGATGCCCTGGATCAAACCCTTGCGCATGATGATGTGGTCGTTCAGATTGCGCATGGCGATCAGGTACATGTCCGGGTCGAAGAAGTAGACATGCGGCGTGTGCTGTGGCACGAGGCGTTCGTGTATTTCCAGTGCCTGCGCTTCGATGCGCGCGCGGTCGGTGGGCAGCGGCCAGCTATCCCCAACCAGCCGCACATACGGCAGCGCCTGCTTCAGCACGATGGTGCGCGAATGATCTGCGGCGGCCCACACCTTGAAGACCAGGTTGAGATTACCGTCGCCAACCTCTACGCTTTCGATCACATCATCCGGGCGGAAGATGTCCGCCAGCTCCGGGCGTGAGCGGACATAGGCGGGTACCGTCTCAGTATTGAGTGGGTGGTATGCAGGTGAAACATCGCCAAACATGATACAGGTTCTCGTTTCTGTGCGTCGGTCAGGCTGCTGTGCGGTCGCGCGGGGTGCGCCCGGCGAAAACGACGTTGACGATCAGCGCGGCAATCAGCACCACGCCGGTGATGAATTCTTTGAGATAGATGTCGATGGACGGAATATTGTCCAAACCGTTGCGCAGCGTGCCGTAAATTAGCAGGCCGATCAGGGTTTGCAGGATGCCGCCGCGCCCGCCCGTCAGTGCTGTGCCGCCGAGGACGACGGCGCTGATGGTATCCAGCAGATAGCTTGGCACCGGGTCAGGCTGCGCGCTGCCCAACCGTCCCATGCCGACGACGCCCGCCAGCCCTGCGGTGAACCCGCTGATGGTCAGCACCGCGATGATGATCATGTTGGTATTCACGCCTGCCAGGCGCGCGGCGGATTTGCTCGCCCCGGTCATGTAGACGTAACGGCCAAAGCGCGTGTAGTTCAGCACGAGATAGGCTGCCAGCAGGCACAGTGCCGCGACGATGACGATGAACGGGAAGCCGCCCTTGCCTTCCACATCGGTGAAGATGCGTCCGCTGCCCAGGAAACGGGCATAGTCGGGGAGGGTGGTGATCGTGCGACCCTTGCTGGCATAGGTCGTCAGCCCCGCGCCGATGAACGAGACAGCCAGTGTTGCCATGAAGGTCGGGATGCGGAAGCGTGTGGTGATGATGCCACCCAGCAACCCCAGCGCCGTCCCGGCCAGCAGCCCGGCGATCAGTGGGATTGGCTCCTGCAAGCCCTGATTGGCGAACAGCGTTGCTGCCAGCATCCCGGAGAT
>JAEUQX010000208.1 GCA_016788625.1 Anaerolineae bacterium | reverse complement strand
AGCTACCAGCTACCTCCACGTCGCGCGAACTGCATATCGTGATGACGCTCTTATTACAATTGTGCTATAGTATATGCTGTAACAAGCTGTACTGATCATTGCTGCCGCGCTGGATGCCGTAGACTCCGTCTGTCATCCCCTTCAACGTAATCAGTTGTGTTAAGGTAACAGCACGCTCAGCCTGACAGCGCGCACCACCGCCGAAAACGCCGCACCCCAGTTCGAGCAACCGGGGGATATGGTCGGGATTGCCGACATTCAAAGCCTCCAGCTCAGTCAATTCGACCCGGCATCTGGCGAATGGGGTGTCGGGCTGATGAAGGTGCAGGCGAATTTGCCGGATACCCCGCCGGATCAGCATGTGACCTTTCTGTTGTTTGGCGATGTGCGCCTGACCGACACCAGCGATCAGGTGATCGAAGTGCCTGTCACCGCCGCGCGCGGGGTCAACGTGCGCCAGCAGCCCGGCACGGATGCCGCTGTGCTCAGCGTCTTGCGCAGCGGGCAAACGGTGACTGCCACCGGACGTTTGCCAGACAACACCTGGATTCGCGTCCGGCTCGACGAAACAACGGTAGGCTGGGTGGCGGCTGATTTTCTGGAGGGCGAACTGCCCCGTCTGCTGGTGGTAGAACCGGATGCGCCCGAATTCGCACCGATGCAGGCGTTCAGCTTCAGCACAGGCATGGGCGATGCGCCCTGTGCGGAAGCCCCGGACAGCGGAATCTTGATTCAAGCGCCACAGGGAGATGCCCTGGTCATACTGCGCGCTAATCAGGTCGATCTTCGGCTTTCATCGACCGTCTTTTTGCAGGCGGCAGCGGGTGACGCGCTGTACGTGCATGTGATTGACGGTCATGCAACGTTGAATGCCTTCGGGGTGTCGCAGGTGGTGCCTGCGGGTACTGTCGCAAGGGTGCCACTGGATGCCGCCGGATTGGCTTCCGACGCGCCGACTTTCCCGGAGACGTATCAGGAGGACACCCTGCAAGTCCTGCCGCTGAATGTTAGGCTGCCGCAGGAAGTGGTGCCGCATTCGGGTGTGCGCGAGGCAAACATCCCCGGCGCAATCGACATCGCCAATGGATTGATCCCGCGTGGGGGGCGCTGGCGTTACACCGAGACGACGACGCATATTCCCGATCCCATGTGTGACATCGGCAGCGGCTGGGTTCTGGGACGTGTTGAAACCCGTCGCACCACAATCACATTCAGCGACGACGGCAGGTCAATCACGCTTGGCGATCTGCTCCACGACGCCAACGGCGCATCCCGGCAGGTGCCCCTCGTGTTATACCGCAGGGCGAATTCGCCTACAGCGAGAGCTACCTGAGTGGCGATTGGGAGATTACCTTCACCTCACAGACGACCTTTACCGGCAGTGTTGTAAGCTGGCCGCAGATCCCGCAGTGCAGTCATGACCGGGAATTTGCAGGTGAATACCTCCCCTAAAGCAGCGGCAGATTTATGGTAAAATCGCGCCCCCCATCAGACTTTGGAGGAACGAGTACCATGAACCAATCGGCGGTGGAGGCTTTTGTAGAGCAGTTGGATAACGTTCAGCGCGAGGAAAACTTTGGCTACATCTTCTACTTCGTCGGGGAAGACCATCGTCTACCGTTTGTGACCATCGCAAATTCAGACAATGATTATGACCGTGTTTCGCAGCTCGACCGCGAAGGGGTGTTCCGCATCAATATTGGCGTGAGCAAAGCGACATTCCAGACGCTCCTGGCCGATTCTCCAAAGGAGAACATCGACTATTCGGTTCTGAATGTTTTCCTGCCCCATCCCGACTATGCAAAACAGCACTTCGTTTGCATCCTGAATCCAACCGCGAATCATGTCGAGGTTACAAAACAGTTGATCGTTGAAGCGCACTCGATAGCCGCCGCACGCCTGCGCGGTAAGGGGAACAGCCAGTAGCCTGATGTCTCGCGGACTCTAATGCGATAGGGAAGGGATGCGGATAGCTTCACTTCGTAGTGTTTTGTATGAGCGAACAAAAACGGAGGGGTGCTGCCCCTCCGCTGATTCTGCGATGTGATTGTCAACCTGCGCGTGCTTACTGCGCGGCGGCTGGCCGTTTGCCGTTGCTGGAAATATCCGGGATCGGCGGCAGCCCGTTCAGATCGACCTTGCCTTCCATCAGTTCCTCGAAGCCCTGACGGTCGAGCGTCTCGCGGTCGAGCAGGAACTGCACCAGCGCGTCGAGTTTGCTGCGGTTCTCGGACAGCAGCGTCTTGGCACGGTTGTACTGCGTCTGCAGGATGCGATGCACTTCCGCGTCGATCTCCTCGGCGGCCTGCTCGCTATAGTCGCGCGTTTCGCCGATCTCGCGCCCCAGGAAGATCGCGCCGTTGCTCGACCCGAAGGTGCGCGGCCCCAGGCGGTCGCTCATGCCGTAGCGCGTCACCATCGAGCGGGCGTAGTAGGTCACCTTCTCCAGGTCGTTGCTCGCGCCCGTCGTGAACTGGCTGAAGACAATTTCTTCCGCCGCGCGGCCACCGAGCGCCGCCGCAATCGTGTCCTCGAAGTATTCCTTCGAGTAGAAGAAGTTGTCCTCGTCCGGCAGCGGCAGCACGTAGCCGCCCGCGCGCCCACGCGGCACAATCGTGATCTTATGCACCGGGTTGGTGTGCGGCAGCAGATAGAACAGCACCGCGTGCCCGGCTTCGTGATAGGCCGTTGTCACCTTGTCGCGTTCGGAGATGACGCGCGATTTGCGCTCCGGCCCCATCGTGACGCGATCCATGCTTTCGGTCAGCTCGCTCATCCCGATGGCCTTCTTGTTGCGGCGCGCGGTCAGGATGGCGGCTTCGTTGATCAGGTTTTCCAGGTCAGCGCCGGAGAAACCGACTGTCATGCGCGCCAGCGCGTCCACATCGGCATCGGGCGCGAGCGGCTTGCCCTTGGTGTGTACCTTGAGGATTTCACCGCGGCCTTTGATGTCCGGGTTATCCATGACGACCTTACGGTCAAAACGTCCGGGACGCAGCAGCGCCGGGTCGAGGATGTCCGGGCGGTTGGTGGCCGCGCAGACGATGATGTTCGTCCCGGTCTCGAAGCCGTCCATCTCCACCAGAATCTGGTTGAGCGTCTGCTCGCGCTCGTCGTGGCCGCCGCCCAGGCCAGCACCACGATGGCGACCAACCGCGTCGATTTCGTCCACGAAGATGATCGCCGGGGCTTCCGACTTGGCGCGCTCGAACAGGTCACGCACGCGCGATGCGCCGACGCCCACGAACATCTCGACGAACTCTGAGCCGGAAATGCTGAAGAAGGGCACGCCTGCTTCGCCCGCCACCGCGCGCGCCATCAGCGTCTTGCCCGTGCCGGGAGGTCCAACCATCAGCACGCCCTTGGGAATGCGTGCGCCCAGGCGGATGAATTTTTCCGGTTCCTTCAGGAACTCGACGATTTCTTTGAGTTCCTCTTTGGCTTCTTCACACCCGGCCACATCGGCGAACGTCACCTGTGGGCGTTCCATGTCGCGCGTCACGCGGGCACGGCTGCGGCCAAAGCTGAGCGCCTGATCCTGACCGGTGCGTACCGAGCGCATCATGCGCCACAGCACCCAGAAGATCAACAGCGTGGGCACGATGGCAACCATCAGTTGGAAGAGGACGCCGGAGGTGTTGTCGCCGGGGCGTTCTTCGTAACGGAAGCTGTTCAGTTCAGTGTCGGTCACGCCGTAGGTTTGCAGCACAGAGAACAGATTGGTCTCGCGCTCTTTGTAGTAAGTCACATTCGCGCCGGAGGTCAGCGTGATGACGACATCCTGACCACCGCGCACAACGACCCTGGAGACCTCACCATCCTTGATGTGGTCAACGAATTCGTTGAGCGAGATGCTGTTGGAATTGGAAAGATTGTTGGGCGTTGCGAAGGCAAACAGCAGCAGCAGCAGCAGCACGCCGCCCAGGATTAACCAGAAGCGCTGCGCATTCCGACCCGGAAAGGGCGAATTGTTGTCATTGTTGGGTTCTGACGGTTTGTTGTTCACGAGGACGGCGCGGAATATCGCTCATGAGCGATAGCGGGTCGCGCCACTCTCCTTTCTTTAGCGTATACCCCTAAAACCAGACCACGCGATTTATGGATGAACTGATGAGGAGTGAACGATAGATACGTCACTATAGATCATAGCCAGCATTAAGCGGCGGGTCAATACACCTCGCTGAGTGCGACATAAGTTTTTCATCATAGTTTTAGCTGATACAGCGTTTGTGTTTCGATCTCGTTAGAATCATCGTGAATGTATTAACCTTATCTTTCGTTACATACATGCAGTGCATGATTGATGGTACAATGCATATGCAGTAGATTGATCTAACCGGGATAGCGACGTGAACGAAAATCCAGATCGCAAATATGACTACGAGACCGACGAAGAGTACATCCGCCGGGTGTCCACGCGCGCACTGGGTGACACCGATTTTGAAGAAAACGAACCCAAGTGGGGCACGGCACGCTTCGGCTCGAAGATGAATCTGGTCATTTATGTGCGCGGTGCGGCGGAACCGTTCGTCTTCGACGCTGGCTCGATTGACGAACTGCATATTGGTCGCTTTGACCCGGATACCAATACTTCGCCCGATATCGACCTGCAAGACTTTGGCGGCACGGAAAAAGGCGTCTCCCGTCATCACGCCACCATCGTGCGCCGCGATGGGTCGCTCAACCTGGTAGACGCGGGCAGCGATAACGGCACGTACCTCAACGGCCAGCGCCTGGTCGCGCACCAGCCGCGCATCCTGCGTGACGGGGACGACATCCGCTTGGGTTATCTGGTACTCCGCATCAAATTCATGCGAACCAGCGCCACATAATCGATAGCTGCATGAGCGAACGCAGCAACGAACAATGGGTGGCCGACCTGAGTGGCCCGCCAGAGCAGCAGGCCGCAGCGATTGAAGACTTGCGGCAGCGTTTGCAGCGCGGCATTTTTTATTACCTCAGCCGCGAACGCAGCGATCTCACGCATTTTTCCAGCCAGGAACTCACGCAGATGGCCGAAGACCTCGCCCAGGATGCAACCCTGCGCGTGATCGCTAACCTGGACAGCTTTCGTGGCGACAGCCGCTTCACAACCTGGGCAACACGCATTGCCGTCCGCGTCGCCATCAGCGATCTGCGGCGCGCGCGCTACAAGGACTTCAGCCTGGACGTGCTGACTGCCGATGGCGACCTGATGCCCGGCAGTGTGGTCAACGTCAACAGCCCCCCTGAACCCACGCCGGAACACGCCACCGAGCGTGCCGACGTGCTGCGGAAGATCGACACGGCGCTGCGCGAGGCGCTGACCGAACGGCAGTATCAGGCCTTGATTGCGGTGGCTGTGCAGGGCGTGCCGCTGGAAATCCTGGCGGAACGCATGGACACGAACCGCAACGCGCTTTACAAGCTGCTGCACGACGCGCGCCGCAAACTGCGGACGCACCTGGAAGCGCAGGGCTTATCCACCAACTATATGCTCAATCTGTTTCAGGATTAACCAGCGTAAGAAGGTCTATCGATTCATCGTCCATATGAATGAAGCAGTAGAAAGTTTGATGCGCTATGAACCCGCAAGACCAGCGGCTGCAAAAACTGATTGATTGCATCGTCACCTCACACCGCGATGACCAGATGGACTGTGAAATGTGCGGGATGCAGTTGGACTGCCTGGCGGAGAAGGTGGCAATGGGCGCCAGGCTGAGCGAACTGCTGCCGGAAGTCGAGGCGCATCTGGCCTGCTGCAAAGACTGTTTTGAGGAATTCCAGGCGCTGGTGTGCATCCTGCGCGCGGAGCAGAACGGCCAGCTTTCCTGATGCTATTGAGCATCTCCATTCGAAGAGTCGAGGTAGAGGCATCCATGAAACGCACTCGTGTTCTCATCATTGGTTCCGGCCCGGCGGGGCTGACGGCGGCGCTGTATACGGCGCGCGCGCAGTTGAAGACGGTCGTCATCACGGGCAAGCTGCTCGGCGGGCAGATTTCGACCACGCATGAAGTCGAGAATTTCCCCGGTTTCCCGGACGGCACGACCGGCCCGGAACTGGTCGAACGCATGAAGGCGCAGGCCGAGAAGTTCGGCGCGGAGTTCGTCTTCGAGAACGTGACCGAGGTGGACTTCACCAAAGGTACGCCGTTCCATGTCAAGACCGACACGGACGAGTATCTGGCCGACTCGGTGATCGTCACCATCGGCGCGAACCCGCGTGAACTGGGCATCCCCGGCGAGAAGCAGTACGTTGGGCGCGGCGTGAGCTACTGCGCGACGTGCGACGGCTTCTTCTTCCGCAACAAGGACATCATCGTCGTGGGCGGCGGCGACTCGGCGCTACAGGAGGGCATCTTCCTGACCAAGTTTGGCCGCACGGTGAATATCGTCCACCGCCGCGATCAACTGCGCGCCAGCGTTGCGCTGCAAACGCGCGCCATCAGCAATCCCAAGATCAGCTTCACCTATAACACCGTTGTGGACGAGGTGAAGGGCGCGGACGGCGTGGTCAAGAGCGTCATGCTGCGCGACGTGACGACCGGGCAGGTGACGGAGAAGCCCGTTGACGGGGTATTCGTCTTCATCGGCTACGATCCCAACAGCCGCCTGTTCGGCACGCAGCTCGATCTGCGCCCGGATGGCTACGTCAAGATTGACGAGCTGATGGGCACGAGTGTTGACGGCGTGTTCGCGGCGGGCGAAATTCACGACAGCCAGTTCCGCCAGGCGATCACGGCGGCGGGTGACGGCTGCAAGGCGGCGCTTTCGACCATCAACTGGCTGGGTGAGCGCGAGAGCCAGCTACAGCCGCTCGACGAGGCCGTGACACAGCCCGCGTAAGGGTGAGTCGCTTCGGTAGCAGAAATACAAAGGGGCGTTAGCGTGTGCTGCGCCCCTTTTTGTTATCTCAACTGCTGACCGAAAGAATGAACAGGCGGTTCACCCCTGTATTTCGGCTACTTCTTCGGCTTCTTCTGCGTCGGCTTCTTCTCGGCAGGCTTCTTTTCAGCCTTGCCGCTGCCCTTCTCGCCCTTCTTCTGGCCGGAGACCAGGCCGCCCAGCGCTTCGCCGATGCTGCCGTGATCTTCCTTCTTCTGCGAGGGCTTCGGCACGCCCGCAGGTGGAGGCTGCTGCTGTTGGGGCTGCTGCGCCGGCGCGTTGCCCTGGCCGCCGAGCAGGCTGGACATATCCGGCAGATTGAGGCCGCCGCCCTGGCCGCCCGGCTGCCCACCGCCCAACACGCCGCCGCCGAGCAGACTGCCGACCAATCCCATCAGGTCAGGGCCGCCCTGTTGGCCGCCACCCTGCTGACCGCCCATCAGACCGCCGACGATGCTCATCAGATCTGGCGCACCCTGCTGGCCGGGCTTGTTGCCACCGAGCAGATCGCCGACGATGCCCATCAGGTCGGGACCGCCTTGCTGGCCGCCACCCTGCTGACCGCCGCCGAGCAGGCTGCCGACCAATCCCATCAGATCGGGGCCGCCTTGCTGGCCGCCACCCTGCTGACCGCCGCCGAGCAGGCTGCCGACCAGCCCCATCAGATCGGGGCCACCGCCCGCCCGCGTCGTGGCCGCGCCGCCGCCCTGGCGCTGCTTTTCGACCTCGACCAGCGCATCAACCACCTTTTTGGCATCATCATCGCTAATGTTGTACTTGTTCTTTAGTGCGTCTAAAAGTTCCTGCATGATTGTCCCCTTGCTGGATACTTTATTGCCGAATGTTACGATCAATCAACATAGTAGCAGCAATCCTAAATATGCGCGAATCGCTGCAAGCCCTCGAAATCAACCCGATACCCCGCTGAGCAGCGGTGCAAGACGCTCAAAGGCGTCCAGAGTTTGCTGGCGCTGCCGCTGGCTTTCCGGAGCGTCGAAGATGTTCCAGGCATCAGTATCGACCAGCATCATCATCCTGAGTATGGGGAAGCTGGACGGCGTGAGGTAGCGGCGGAACTCGGCGTCAGTCAGCGGCGCGACGGTCGGATAGTCCGGGTCCGTGACGACCGAAATGTGGAACAGCACCGCCTTGATGACCCATCCAGCGGGCGCATCCACGCCAAACAGGCGATCAATGCCCGCGACGATTTGCGGCAGCTTCGTATTGTCCTGCGCATCTTCACCCAGGTCAGCGCGGTGGATGCTCGCGCTGTGCGTCAGCGCGAACCAGTCATCAATCTGCGCGGCGTAGTCAGCAGTCACCGGGAAGCCTATCGCCCGCAGCGCCTTGCCCGCGATGGCTGCCGAGCGGAAACCGTGCGTATAGTCGTGCCTGCCGCGCTGGGCAATTTTCGCCACATCGTGGAACAGGACAACCCATTCCATCAGCGCGCGTTGGTCGGATGTGGCCTGCTGATATTCGGGCAGGCGGTAGAGCGCGACCAGCACACTGGTGACGTGGATGAGCGTCTGCTGGTTGGCATACGAGGCCATCTCGTCCCAACCGGGCACGACATGCTCGATCTGCGCCATCCGCTCCGGTGTGTAAAAGGCACGCACCTGCTCGATGAAGTCCGGCCAATCGGTAATTTGTCCCTGTTGAATCTCTTCAAGAAGCAGATGGACGAAGCGGGTCAACTGCGGCAGCAGCGCTTCTGCGCGTGGGATGGTCATGTGCAGATCTCCCCAATCAGCCTCACAAAGCAGCCCATATTCACCTGATCATAACACGGGGCAGCGGGTGCGCGCTCATCGCAGCGGCATTTTCGGATACTCACTGTCTGGATGTTAGCTACAAGTTCGCAACAAGAATTGAGGAAAAATTGACATAAAGCGGCTATCTATCGCTGATGGTTTGTTGTAAATTGATGATGTCATTATCAAATGGGAGTTATCCAGTGAATAGCTACGTCGATCAGCTTGCGACCGAAAAACTGCGCGAAGAACTTTTCAATGCCTACGCCACCGCGCCGTTCATCTACCCGGAAACCGACAAGGTGCAGCGCGTCAAGCAGGAGCTGCGCCGCCGGGGCTGCGAGACACAGGAACTGGTCACCATCGCGGTGGCCGCGCTGCTGCGCAACGAGCCGCAGTAACGTTTCGCATCAGGAAGACCATTCCAAGGGGTTTGGCGGGCCAGGCCTCTTTTTATTTCCCCAACCTGCGCCTATCAGCGCATCTGGTAGCGGCTGCGCAGGCGCGTGCCGTCCGGCGTGGTCGCTTCCACCGCGATTAGGCCGGAACGATTCAGATCGGCGCGGCCTGTGCTGCCCTGGTTATCGCCCAATTGCAGGCTGCCATAACCGCGAATCTGCCAGCTTTGGAACAGGCGCGGCGCGAGTTCGCTGTTGATCGTGCCGACCGCCGATGCTTCGTAGCCGTCCGGGCTGCTGTAGGTGAAAGTCGATGGCGCGGGCATCCCCAGCCCACTCAGGCCGACCGTCGTGCCAGTGATCGATTCGCGGCCTTCGATCAGTCCGCCATCAGGCAGGCGCACCTCGAAGTGGAAGGTGTAGTGCGGGCTGCTGCTGATGAACTGCGCGGTAACGAGAGCGCCTGTATCGGGGTCAGCTTCGCTCACCACTGCGCCAGGGCGTCCAAAGTCGGGCTGGTAAAGCGCAGGACCCCAACTGGTCGCGGCGGCCAGCGCGTATATACCGAACTGAAGCAGTGCCAGCGCGGGCTGCTGCTTGCCGTTCGCCGTGATGCCTTCCAGCAGGGCGGTCTTGTGCAGGCGGCGGACGATGTAGCCCGTCAGCGTGATGCCGCCCGATGGCGTCTCGTAGCGCATCCGCTCCAACCCGGTGAAGGTACGGGTGGGCAGCGTCAGTTCCAGTTCCGCATTCATGAGACCTCCTGACGAATTCAGGAATTATTGAGCAATGTAAACAGCATATGCGATTACCATAAGGGCAGGATGAAGTGGCGCTGAGGGCTTGATCATGCGCGAAACCTTAACATCCGTTGTGCCAGTGCTTTACCTCAGCGCGTATAATGCTAGAGTGCCTCACCTGTCCAGCGACGCGTAGGTGCTGCTCGCTCAACACGAGGGTGCATCCAGCGAGCGTGAGGAGTGAGGTTTCCGAGGCGCAGTTTAGTATCACTAGCTATAGACAGGCTTTGACGTACCATGCTGATCCGTTTTCGCGAACCCGTGAACAGCGCCACACACCTGACTGGTGCGGTCTTCGCCGCCCTTGGCCTGGTCTGGCTGGTGAGCCTGACGCACGCTGATCTGGCGAAGCTGATCTCCGTCGCCGTCTATGGCCTGAGCATGATCATGTTGTATCTGGCGAGCGGCATCTTTCACCTCTTTAATGGCTCGGAACGCACGATCCTCTGGCTGCGGCGCATCGACCACGCAGCGATTTACTTCCTGATCGCGGGCACCTACACCCCGTTCTGCTACACGGTGCTGACGGGCGAGTGGCGCTGGCTGATGCTGGCGCTGGTATGGGGGCTGGCGTTCGTCGGCGCGGTTTACAAGCTGCTGTTCCTGCGCGGCGATGACAACCGCCTGTCGTTGTACTTCTACGTGGCGATGGGCTGGGTCGGCGTGATCGCGCTGCCGCAGGCGCTGCCGCTCATGCCGCCGAGCGCCGCCGTGCTGCTGATCGCGGGCGGCATCTCCTACATGATTGGCGCAGTGATCTTCGGGCTGGAGAAGCCCAACTTTCACCCTCAGTTCGGACACCACGAAATCTGGCATCTGCTCGTGCTGGGCGGCAGCGCGTTCCACTTCGCCGCTGTCGTGCGCGTGATCGGATAGCCAGGGCTGCTGCCCGCTGCTCCGTACAGCTCTGATAACTGTGCTAGAATGAACCCTTCTGCACCTTAATGGTTCAAACAGGGTGGTTGGTCATGTCTACCAGTAGCGCAGGTCAGTTGCAGCGAAGCGCGCCCGAAGAACAGGGTGTCGCTTCGGCTGCGATACTTGAATTCGTCGAAGCGCTGAACAGTCAGGTTCAGGAAGTCCACAGCTTCATGCTGCTGCGACACGGCAGCGTGATCGCAGAGGGCTGGTGGACGCCGTATGGCAATGAATACCCGCACCAGTTGTTTTCGCTGAGCAAAAGCTTCACATCCACAGCGGTTGGCCTGGCCGTGAGCGAAGGCCACTTCTCCATCGACGATCCAGTTGTATCGTTCTTCCCCGATGAAGCGCCTGCCGATGGGAGTGAATTGCTCGCGGCGCTGCGGGTGCGTCACCTGCTGTCGATGAATACGGGCCAGGATTCCGATACCTGGTCATTCATGGTTGATCGACCGGATGGCGACTGGATCAAGGGCTTCTTTTCGGTGCCCGTCCTCCACGCGCCGGGAACGCATTTCGTCTATAACACCGGCGCGACCTACATGCTCTCGGCAATCGTGCAAAAGACGACAGGCATGAAGGTGGTCGATTATCTTGCGCCCCGGTTGTTTCAACCGCTGGGCATTACGAATGCTGCCTGGCGAGACTCGCCGCAGGGAATCACGGCTGGAGGGATTGGCCTGAGTCTCAAGACAGAAGATGTCGCGCGCTTCGGACAGCTCTATCTGCAACATGGGCGCTGGCAGGGTCAGCAAGTCGTATCCGAAGCGTGGATTGCCGAAGCGACCGCTTTTCAAAGCGCGAACGGTGACGATCCGAACAACGACTGGGCGCAGGGTTACGGCTACCAATTCTGGCACTGTCGTCACGGCGCCTATCGTGGCGACGGGGTGTTTGGTCAGTATTGTATCGTCATGCCGGAACAGGATGCCGTCCTTGCCATCACGGCGGCTGTCGATGTCTT
>JAEUQX010000157.1 GCA_016788625.1 Anaerolineae bacterium | reverse complement strand
TCGTCACAGCCCGCCGCCGCGCAGCCCCCGCCGAAGTAGCCGGTCGGTGCTGGCGCGCCGCTGATGACCATCACGTTCGGGTTGGCGGCTTTGATCGCCGGGTAGGCCAGCTTGAGCATCTGCGTGTAGTTCGTGCCGTTGATCAACCCGGCGGGCCACTCCTGGTCGATGTTCGGCTCGTTCCACACCTCGATGGCCTCCGGGCCGAGCGCCGCCACCTGCGCGACGAAGGCCGCGTAAGCCGAGTAGTAGGTCGCCGGGTTGGCCGCCAGTTCGTGCTTCAGCCCCTTGATGCTCAGCAGCACCTTGAAACCGTGCCGCCGCGCGTGGTCGATGATGAACTGCGGCCCGCCTAACCCGCCCCCCATCTCGAAGGTGGTCTGCATCTTCAGCCAGGTCATGCCCGCGCTGTGCATCTCCGCCGGGTAGAGGAACGTCAGGATTTGCCCGCCGAGTTCGAACGGCGCGCTGGCCTGCTCCGCAGCGGCAGGCGCGGCAGGCCCAAAGAGCACCAGAAGGATGGTGATCAGGATGGTGAGAGTGCGTGACATCAGGCGCGACTCACCTTATCAGCACGTCATGCCACGCGCCCAGGTGACACAGCCGAAACACATCTTCGCGTACTTCTGCAAATAGGCGGTGCATTGGCGACTCCGCAAACATAATCCTTCCACTGTAGTACACTCATTGCCTGCAAGCAAGTAATGATGCGCGCTCGCTGTCGAGTTTCCATATGTAAGATGTAAAACCGTGTAGAAAGATGAGC
The DNA here is from genome assembly GCA_016788625.1 of Anaerolineae bacterium. Taxonomy (GTDB): domain Bacteria; phylum Chloroflexota; class Anaerolineae; order Aggregatilineales; family Phototrophicaceae; genus CFX2. The sequence goes on along the minus strand of JAEUQX010000157.1, from coordinate 2,645 downwards.
TGATCACCCTCACCACATTCCTCGTAGCACATCTCTATGTCATTGACGCCCACGATATGGCCTTGTGCTGGAAGTTCACGTGGCTTACTGGATTGTGCTTCATCCTCTCTCCATTAGAACCAGCGCAGCGCATCGAGCACAAATTGACCTAGTTGTTTCACAATCTGGGCATAGAATTGCTTGCTGACCGGATCGTCCGAGTGTCTGTAGAAGAATGCAGAAAAAGGGATAGACCGTAGCGCATCCAGACAATAGCCAAGATCATGCATTGCCTGCCACTCATACTCATCAAAAGGTTTTCCCAGGTAATTCTCTAAACGAGAGCGATAGTAATTTGTGGCTTGTTCACGACTCATCACCATTTGAACACAGCGTTGTTTGAGCATCCATGCCAAGTCGGTTGTCATGACAGTGTAGGCTGACTCTTGCCAGTCAAACAATACAGGGCAACGATTGTGATAGGCGAGATTTTCAATCCGATAATCCCCATGTAGTAATGTCCCCGGATAACGTTTGAGGGCATCGTATAACGGTTGGGGATCTTCGATCAGATTGTGCAGCGTTGCCAGCACAACAGGTTCAAGTAATTCTGGCAAGGCCTCCCAGCCACCACAGACCCAACCTGGGATGGGGCTGGTCGGGTAATTCCGATGATCTCTTGCTACAGGTAAAGCAGTTTGATCAAGTAGCTGTTTGGGTGTGCATACGCCGAGACTCGGGTCGGCAATATCGGTCCTGTTCCAAAAGGTTGCATGTAGACGCGCCAGCGTATCGAGAAACGTAGTGACTATTTCGTAGTTGAGAGGTGTTTCCCATGAGAATGTGCTGCCTGTCAAATCGTGCATCAGGATTGCCCATCCCCTGCCGTCCCGCGCACAGGCGATGGTTTTGTGTTCAGCATGGGGCAGCAGTTGATCGAGTATCCCATACTGCCAGAGGGTGACGGAGCGACACTGCTGATCGTCGCTGGCGAACATGATCCAATCGGTTTCGATTGACATTTGCTTCAGCACCAAACGTCCATCATTCGTATTGACATAGCTCAAATGACCGCCGGCCAGCCCACCATGACCGTTCATCGGCTGCACTTCAACCTGGGTGACGGGCTTCGAGAGCAACTTGCTCAGCATTTTGGGCTTAATCATCGCTTCCATACTGTCGCAGAGCGTATGTCTGGGTTCAAAGGAACTGTTCATTATTTTCCCCTCTCGACTGGTTCAACGCTTTCAAAGCCATCTCAGCCCTGCGCGGACAACGTCGTTGTAACTGTCAATCACCTGTTTTATCTCCTCGCGCTCAGCAGCTTCGGTTTCCGGCATGACATAAAACAGCGCCAACCAGCAGCCTTTCCGCAGCACCTCCACCAGGCAGCCAAGAGCGAGCATAGACTGCCAGATGGCCTGATCGAAACGCTGACCGAGGCGGGCAAGCAGTTGTTGACGGTAGTATTCCGCTATGGCCTCACGTATCTCGAAGAAGCTACTCTCCATGATGAACCAGCTCAGGCAGATCGTCGCGGGAACGTAACCCGCGTGCTGCCAGTCGAAGGCAACGACCTGGTTGGTTGCGGACATGAGCGCCAGATTGCCGAGGCGGTAGTCACTGTGGGTCAATGTTGCGGGGAACTGCGCGAGCGCCTGAAAAAGCGGCTGCGGGTTGGCAACCAGCGCTTGCAGGGCGTCGCGCACATCGGGCTGCACCAGGTCGAACAAGGCAGCCCATCCTTTGGTCACGTAATCGACGGCTCTGGCATCGTGGCGATAACGCTCGCAGTGTTCTGTCCAAAGGACTTTCACCGTTTGCTCAATCGTGCATAACCCCAGTTCGGGGTCTTTCAGGCTGTCGTCTCCCCAAAACTGGCTGTGCATGGCAGCCAGCGCGTCCAGCAGGGAATGCATCATGGGTAGGGTGACTGCTTTGCCGTAGAAGAGACCATCCGAAATATCGCGCATCAGAATGGCATAGCCCGCTCCATCGTGGCAGGCCGCCAGTGTGACGTGATCAATGTGTGGCTGAAGGCGGTCGAGCAGGCCGTACTGCCAGATGCGGACAGAGCGGCACAGGTGATCCCCACTGGCAATCGAAATCCAGTCCTCGGCGGGATTGGAACGTTTCAGCACCAGTCGTTCGCCGTCGGTAGTGACGTTATATAGCAGACTGCCTGAGAAGGAGTCGCTGGACGAGAACGGCTCATAGGAAACCTGTGATACACGGCGTTTCAGGATGTCGCTAAGCGTCTCCGGCGCGAGCATGGCTTCAACGCTCCCAAACAGGATGTGTTGGGCTGTGAGTTGGTTGTTCATGATAACCCTTTCTGATCGTCGGAATCTGCGCTACAGCCACTTCGCTGCGTTGCGCACTAGATCGCTGTATGTCGCAACCGACTGCTTCATATGGTTGCGAAAGCCTTCGTCTTCACTGGTAGCGGCAAACAGCGCATGAAAAACGCCTTTGGTCAGCACTTCAACCAGGCAGGCAACTTCGACCATCTCCTGCCACAGGTCCGGGTCAAAGCGCGGGCCCAGTTTGGCGGCAAGCTGCTGGCGATAATACGCCGCGCCTTCCTGCCAGACCGTGAAAAAGTCGCCGCTCATGAGCAGCCACATCAAATCGATAGCTGCTGGCGTATAACTGGCTTGCTGCCA
>JAEUQX010000155.1 GCA_016788625.1 Anaerolineae bacterium | reverse complement strand
CAAAGCAGCGGGACAGCGCCTTCTTCTGGTCGAAACATCCGGAACACCTGAATTTACGCTCACGCGCAAGTTTTATGCCAAGCTTGGGTACGAGGAAGAAGCGCGCGTGCGAGATTACTATGCACCTGGCGATGATATGGTATTGTTTCGCAAGCTTTTGAACGCGGAATAATTCTGATCCCTTGCATCCGGGCTGCGGCCCATCGTCGGTGGTCAGTTCACGAATGGTCGCATTGGCAACTTCAGGATACGCCGCCTTGAGCAGGGCAGACGGCTTCATTGTCCAGTCCGCGCATCGTCTCGTCCGCGACGATGCGAACCGCGCCGGTCTTGAAAATACGGGGTTGAGTGTTGTTCGGGTGCTGTTGGCTGCTGGCATGACAATGGGGCACGTGTTCATCTTCTCATTCCATCCCTGCCCGGTTGTTTTGACATCTCCGAATCAAAAGGGACTTGTTCGGTAACAAGTCCCCTCGTATCAACGGGTATTACAACGCCGGCAGTTCGCCGGGCCGGTTCTCGACGTATTCCTCGTCGCTGCCACGCTTGCGATAGCGGCGAATGGCCGTCACTTCCAGTTGGTAGCGGTTGGTCTGCGCCCAACGCGCCAGATCACGCAGTTCCTGCACGCCGCGCTGCATCGCCGCGCCCTGGTCGTAACCAAAGCGATAGGTCAGGAAATGCGGGTTGGTGTTCGTCAGGTAATCCAGCACCACATCGGCGGCGTCCGCCAGCTTCTGCGGGTCGCGTTCGATGTGAATGTTTTGCAACGCGTGAACCGGCAGCTTCAAGTTACGTGTGAAAACATCCAGCATCAGCGGGCGGTGAAACAGCTTGGAGAGCATTTCGGCGGACTGAATCCGCAGTTCATCGGGCACATTCACATTCGAACCATCAGCAGCTTGCAGCGTCACGCGCAGTTCAAAGCGCTCGTCGCGGATGCGATTCCAGCGGCGCTTGTCCTCTTCTGGCACCAGCGCCTCGACGTGCGACATAATCATCTGCGCGCCTTCTTCCAGTGCCACTTTGCGCGACTTCTCGCCGCCAACCGCGCGAATCGGCGGGATGACATTACCGATGTTCATCACCAAGCGCGGGCGTTTGAGCGAGGCAATCTTGCCAATCGCGCCATCAATGCCACCAAATCCAATCGGCAGCAGCGGCGCTTCGGACTGGTAGCTCAGCCACGAGACGCCCGTGCGCGCCTTCTTGGTCGCGCTCTCCCAGATACCACCTTCCGGGAAGATACCCACCACGCCACCCTGCTTCAGCACGCCCAGCGCGCTGTTCAGCGCCTCGCGATCCATGTCGCCGCGCCGGATGGGGATGTAGCCGTATGTGTGAATCAGCGGAGCATAGCGCGGGTCGAGCGGAATCTCGCCCGTACCGACAACTTCCACCAACCAGGGAACGTACAGCACCATCATCACCGCTTCCAGGAAGGCGACATGGTTGCCGACCAGGATCAGCGGCCCGTTCTTGGGGAGATTCTCCGCCCCGTTGACCTCGGTGCGGGAGAGCAAGGACATGGCGGTGCGCCCCGCGAAGCGCAACACGCCTCGCAGCAGCGGTTTACGGGGATAAGGGATCAGCGCGCTCTGGGTGGTCATCTGCCTATTCCACTATCTGAGTTAAAACGATGTCTGCGCCATAGGCGGCCAGGCTGTTTGCTGCCGGATCGACGCTGGGCTGCACATCAACATCAACATACATGCCGCCTGCAACATTGATGTCATCAGGATTCGGGCCGAGTTGAAAGACATGTACCCGGATTCGTAAACACTGAAACTGCCCAGGAGTTACTGTGAATTCACGATGTTCTGCGCGATTACCCAGGTGCAGGGCGGCTTCCTGCGGGCGTGTTGGTTCACCGTTGATCAGCGAGACGCGCATGACGATATCGGCGGTCTCGCTCAGCAGTTCGTTGCTGGAAGGACTTTTGAACCCAATCTGTATTGTCGCTGGCTGCCCGGCTGCCAGCTTGCGCGGCACAACCATGACCAGATGACGTTTCACCTGCTGAATAACGCGGCTGGAACTGCTCACTGGCTGCGCGGGGGCATTGGCGTCATATTCCGCCAATTCCTCGACGGCGGATTGCCCATCGTCCGTCAGGCGATAGGCCTGGTCGCCGTCCATCTGGACGTAGCCTTTCGTCACCAGACGGCGAATCACTTTACCAAACAGGCGCTCGCTCAGATCAACGCCTTCCATAATCTCATCCGCATGAGAGACAGGGTGATCGAGTGTGCCAAAAAATCGCAGCACATCCAGCGCTTCGGGAGGGAGTGCTTTCAGGTGAAACGGTAAATCCATTATGTAACCATCCTGCCAGCAGGTGTGTGAACAATCTAACGAATAGTATATGCGCGAAATCGGGGCACACAAGCAGTGCGCCCCGACAACTATTCAGACATTGCGAACAGGCGGCGTCACCGTGCCTGCGCCACAACAACCAGTTTCTGGGTCACCAGCCAGGTACGCAAGCAGGCTTCCGTACCGTTGATCTCCTTGCCCGGCGCGAAACGGGCTTGCAGCACCAGTTCATAAGTGCCCGGCTGGTTGATCGTGAACGTTGCGCTGGAGCCAGCAGCGCTCACCAACAGCGTCGAAGTCGTATCGACGCGGTAGCTCCAGTTGTAGACGAAATCCGGGTTCGCATCCAACACCTGCACCTGAACGGTGAATGGCGCGCTGCCGATGGCCTGGCTGATACTGACGCGGTTCGGCGCAGGACAGCCCTGTGGCAGCGCAGGAGGCGCCGGAGTCGGGAAGACCAGTTCGGCGATGATCGGTGGGATTGTCGGCTGCGCGGTCGCCACGCTCTGGCTGTAGAGACTCGTGACGCGCGTCGCCGTCGCCAACACGATGGCGATCAGATCACTCTCGGAACCGATCGGTGTTGAGGTTGGCAGGCCACTCACAGCATCAACCGCGCCCTGTCCTTCAGGCGTCGGTGGCAGCACAGCGGATTCCTGCGTGGCAGTGGGGAAGACGAAGAATGTCGCGGTCGGCGGTATCGCGGCCAGATCCTGCGTCGCCGTCGGGAAGACGAAGAATGTCGCGGTTGGCGGCAGCCCAATGTCTTCCGTTGTTGCGGTGGGCTGTATCGCGGGTACTTCCTCTGTTGCCGTCGGGAATACGACGAACGTGGCCGTAGGCGTCTCACTGGCGAAGACAACCGGCGTTTCCGTTGGGGCCAGTACAGCCGTTTCGTCTGTCGCCGTCGGGAATACGACGAACGTGGCCGTAGGTGTCTCACTGGCGAAGACAACCGGCGTTTCCGTCGGGAACAATGGCAGGTCTTCCACCGTTGGCTGGACTTCTGCCGTCACATCGGCGGTCACTTCTGCTGTCACTTCATCAAACGGCAGCCCTTCGGAAGTTGGCAAGACCTCCGGGGTCAGATTATCGACTGGCAGCGGTTCAGGCGTACTTTCAGCAGTCGGCACTCCCGCATCCGTAACGACGAGCGCAACCCCACCACTCGGCGCCGCGGGGGTTGGCAGCGAACCAGCGTCCCTGAAGCAGCCCGCCAACGACAAGGCGAGCGCCAGACTGACTCCGGCTCGAATAATCATCCATGTGCGTGCGCGCATCGTCTTTCACCTTTCCTCAGGGAGCATTCCCGGTGTCGATCCCTATGCACCCTTCTATAATACCGCAAGCTCGCCAATCTAGCAGAAAAGTTTTAGACTGGCCTTGTCATTTTTCTGCCATCCGTTAGACTTGCCATCATGCTGCTCGACCTGCTCACCAGCGTCTACGTGATCTGCGCCCTGCTGCTCACTCTTTATGCGGGCAGCGAAGTTATCCTATTGCTCACCTATTGGCGCTTTCGTCATGCCGCTCCACAGCTCCCTGCTGTGAACACTTGGCCGACCGTCCTCATCCAACTCCCGATCTACAACGAGCGCCACGTCATCGAGCGATTGCTCAATGCCATTGACAAACTTGACTATCCACGTGATCGACTGATTGTACAGTTACTCGACGACTCGACCGATGAGACCAGTGTACTGGCCGCTGAACTCGTGGCAGCGCTGTGTCGGAGTGGTCTCAACATCATGCATATTCAGCGCCCGGAACGCACTGGTTATAAGGCGGGCGCGCTGGCCTATGGCCTGGCACAAACGGCGACTGAACTGGTCGTGGTACTGGACGCGGATTTCGTCCCCCCGCGCGATTTTCTTCGGCGGACCGTCCCTTTTTTGGCCGCTGACCCCGGCCTGGGCATGGTACAGACGCGCTGGGGGCACCTGAACGCGTTCTCGAACTGGCTGACGCTCGGCCAGACTCTGGCGCTGGACGGGCATTTCGTCGTCGAACAGACCGCGCGCAGCCGAGCCGGGTGGCTGCTCTCCTTTAACGGGTCGGGCGGCATCTGGCGGGCCGAGTGTATCCGCGCTGCCGGGGGGTGGAGCGACCTGACGCTGACCGAAGACCTTGATCTGAGCTATCGCGCACAGTTGGCGGGCTGGCGCTTCCTGTATCTGCCGGACGTTGAAGTCCCTGCCGAACTGCCGCCGCAGATCGCTGCCTATAAACAGCAGCAGGCGCGTTGGGCTGAAGGCAGTACCCAATGCCTGACGCATACCTTCATCCCGCTCTGGCGTTCGCGCCTGAGCATTACACAGCGGCTGATGGCGACGCTGCACCTGTGCCAGTATCTTCCACATCCGATGATGATCTTGCTGCTGCTGCTTACCCCACCGCTGCTGCTGACAGCAGAACTTCAGCAAGTACCGTTGGGCATCTTGGGCGTTGTCGGGCTGGGGCCGCCGCTCGTCTATGTCGTCAGCCAACAGGCGCTGTACCACGACTGGAAACGCCGAATGCTGGGTTTCCCGGTTCTGCTGGCGCTGGGCACGGGCATCGCCTGGAATAACACGGTTGCTGTCATCAGCGCGCTGTTGGGACGTAAGACCGAGTTCCGCCGCACCCCCAAGTTCGCGCGCGGCTGGATCAACAGCGGTTATGCGCTGCATCATGACCCCGGCATCGGCGTTGAGCTGCTGCTGGCGCTCTATGCACTTGGCGGCGTGGTGATTGCTCTCAAGACCAGCCCCACGATCGCGCCCTACCTGGCTGTTTACTGCTTCGCATTCACCACGATCGTATTGTGGGGG
>JAEUQX010000124.1 GCA_016788625.1 Anaerolineae bacterium | reverse complement strand
AAAAGGCGATTTTTCAGGTCTTGTAATTCTGCTTGCATGATTTCCTCGCTGATCTTTTGTCCTCATATGCTCTACGAGGACTCCGCATATTTTGTTCGGAACTCACGCCATTATACCTGGATGCAGCAGCCCCATTGCATTCCGCTGGCAGTTGCGGTATAAAACATTTGTTCGATCATTGCAAAGGAGGACGACCGTGAAGCAGCTCAGCAAACCCACTTACGAGAAAGCCGCTGCCGCGCTCCAGGCGAGTGCCCGCCCACTCGACCGCGCCCGCTATGCCCGGCACTTCAGCGGCGGCAGTACGGCTGACGTCGTGGCCGCGCTGCAAGCGTTCCAGAACCCTGACGGCGGCTTCGGGCACGGGCTGGAACCGGACATCCGCCTGCCCGATTCATCGGTCATCGCTACGAGCATCGCTTTCCAGCACTTCCGCGAACTGCGCCTCCCTGCCGATCATCCGCTGGTGGCCAGCGCCTGCCGCTACCTGGTACAGACCTACAACGCCGCGCAGATCAACTGGCCGATCATCCCCGCCAATATCGACGATGCGCCGCATGCGCCGTGGTGGGTACTGACTGGTGACCTGTTCGCCAGCCGCAGCAATCCGCGCGCGGAAATCGCGGGCTATCTCAACGATTACCCGGAACATTTCCCGGCGGAGATGCAGCAGACAGTGACGGCCTCCGTCATCGATCACCTCTTGCAGCAGCCGGACACGCTGGAGATGCACGACCTCCTGTGCTACATCCGCCTGTGGGAAACCGAGAGCCTGCCGCCGGACACGCGCGCGACGCTCTTCGCCAAACTCAAGCGCATCGTGGACGGCACGGTCGAGCGTGATCCGAACGGCTGGCGCGCCTATGGCCTGCCGCCGTTGAGCATCATCCACAGGCCGGACTCGCCGTTCGCCGAGAATTTCCGCGCGGAGATCGAGCACAACCTGGATTTCATCATCGACATGCAGGGCGACGATGGCCTGTGGTCGCCGAACTGGTCGTGGGGCGAGCAGTGGCCGGATGCCTGGGCACAGGCGCGGCGCGATTGGAGCGGCCATCTGACGGTCGATAACCTGAAACTGCTGGCGGCCTTCGGGCGTATCGCGGGGTGAAAAGACGCCACTTGACTTTTGTCGAATTGATGTTATGATGACTAACATCAATTAAGTCAAGTTCACATCAATTGGCAGATATGACAAAACGCAAGTATCGGGGCACTGCACAGGCAGAGGTCGCAGCTTTGACGCGCCAACGCATTATCGAAGCAACCTTAGCCCTCTCAACTGATCACTGGATTGACGAGATCACCCTCGACCAGATTGCGGCTAAGGCCGAAGTCACGGTGCAAACCATCCTGCGGCACTTTGGCTCAAAGGATGGTTTGGCGGCGACAGCGGCGCGGATGGGCAGCCATGCCGTCAATCAGCAGCGTAATGCCGTCATCGCGGGCGATCTGGACGACATCGTGGCGAATCTGCTTGACCATTACGAGCAGGTCGGGGATCGCGTTTTTCGCACGCTGGCGCAGGAAGAGTTGTTCCCGCAGCTTAAGGAATTCCTGCAAGAAGGTCGCAACTTCCATCGCCAATGGGTCGAACGGGTCTTTGAACCCTGGCTGGGAGCGCTGCAAGGAGACGCGCGCGAACGGCGAATTGTCCACCTGATCACCGCGTGTGATGTCTACACCTGGAAACTTCTGCGGCGCGACCTGGCGCTTTCGAGCGAACAGTACCGCCTCACGCTCTTCGAGATGCTGACCGCCCTACTGAGTAGACCACCAGGAGAATGAAGATGGATACGAACGTCAACAGCAAGCGCCGTTTTCTCTTCGTGTTGTTTGAAGGCGGGGGCAACGTGCCGCCGATGCTGGGGCTGGCCCGGCGTCTGGTCGAAGGCGGCCACAGCGTTCGCGTCATCGGCGAGCCTGCGAACGAGGCGGAAATCCGCGCGGTCGGCTGCGAGTTCAGCCCCTATACCCGCGCCCCACACCGCTTTGATAAAAGCGCCGAAAGCACCTTCATGGATGATTACGTGGGCAAATCTTCGGTGCAGGCCCTGTTCCGCTTCATCGACAAAGTCCTGGCCGGACCTGCGCTGGAATACGCTCAGGATGTGCTGGAAGAACTGCAAGCGCGCCCGGTCGATCTGGTCGTCGTCAACGAGTTTCTCTTCGGCGGGCTGTTCGCGGCGGAGAAACTGGGCATCCCCAGCGTGATGGTCACGCCGGGCACGTACAACTTCTACGCGCCCAACTTCCCGCCGCCCGGAATGACGCCGCTGGGTGGGCCGCTCGGCTGGCTGCGCGACAAATTTTACGGCAAGATGTTCGGACGCCTGTTGGCACACGCCCTGCCGGGGTTGAAACGTGCGCGGCAAGGGTTGGGGCTTTCCGAAGGCATCGATGTGCTGGGCTATCTCGATCAGCTTGAGCGCATCCTGGTGCTGACCACCCCTGCCTTCGAGTTCATGGCAGACTTCGCGCCCAATATGCTGTACACCGGGCCGATCATCGACGATCCCGTGCTGGTCGAACCCTGGCAGTCCCCCTGGCCGCAAGACGATGCTCGCCCGCTGGTCGTCGTCAGCTTCAGCACCACCTACCAGAAGCATGAAGCGATCTTGCAGCGCGTGATCAATGCGTTCAGCGATCTGCCCGTGCGCGCGCTGGTCACGGTAGGGCCGGCCATCGACGCGCAGCGGTTGACCGCGCCGCCGAATGTCGTCCTGCGCGCCTTCGTGTCGCACGCCCAGGTATTCCCTCATGCATCGGCGGTTATCACGCACGCGGGACACGGTACGGTCATCCGTGCGTTGGCGCAGGGCGTGCCGCTAATCTGTATGCCCGTTGGCCGTGATCAGCCGAACAACGCTGCTCGCGTGGTGGCGCGTGGCGCGGGCATCCGCCTGTCGCCCGCAGCAGAGACCAAGGCAATACGGCAAGCCGTACAGACCCTTCTGGCGGACGGGCGCTATCGCCAGAATGCGCGCAAACTCGCGGACGCTATCCAGAAGGATGCCCACTCAACAGCCGCGATCAGCGAATTGGAACGCATCGCCAGCCGCGAGGGACGGCAGTCCGCCGCGCCCAGCACGAGCACCGCGCCGGGGCTGACGTGGCAGACAGAAATGAGCACCCATTCTTAAAGACGCACGGGTTGAAGCATTGCACTTCCCGACCGCCTCCAAATGCGCTACCTGTGTGGCGTTGCAGGGCGGTCATCGTCTTCCGTGCTATACTCAGACAAAAGCATGAGGTCGAGCGATGGTGCTAGAAACAATCCAGCAGGCCGTGACGCTGGCGCAGTTCCGTGAGACTACCCTGCTGCCGGAAAACGCCGAGCGCACGTTTGAACTGCTGAACGGGGAGATCATTGAAAAGATGCCGGGCACGACGCGCAATTCAGCTATCGCGGTCAATATTGCATTTGAGGTGCGCCTCTTCTGCCGCGAGAAGTCGCTGCC
>JAEUQX010000089.1 GCA_016788625.1 Anaerolineae bacterium | reverse complement strand
TTTCACGGTGCTGGGACGCATTCGTTACATGTACGACGAAGGCTTCTGGGAAGAATGGCAGATCACCTGGGACGATGGTGCGCCGCCCGACTGGCTGGAAGAAGACGAGGGTTACTGGACGCTCTACCGCCGCGAGCGGGTCAAAGGCGCGATTCCAGGCTATGATCAGGTGCGCGTCGGCGCGACCGTACAGATCAACAACCGTAATGTCTTCATCACGGAAAAGCGCCAGGCCAAGGTCGCGGGCAGCGAAGGCCAGTTCGCCTCGGTGTTTCCGATCAAGGGCGTGTTTGGGTATCTGCAAGGCGGGGCGGATAATCATTCAGTGAGCGTAAATTACTGGCAGGACGAGATCGAGCTATCCGTCGGTGACGATCTCGAACACGGCGACCTGCTGCTTTCATAAACACCATGAGCCAAACAACGACCGCGGCCACGCCGCCAACTGCATCCCGTCCGATTTTGCGGCAGCTTCAATGCCCGAAATGTAACACCTCTATTCCACAGTTCGCGCCCGACGCGCAAACCCTGACCTGCCCCGCCTGTCACAGCACAATCAGCGAGGGCATGGAGGGATTAATCGCCTCGCCGGGCAGCAAGCTCGCTAACCCGCGCGTCCCGATCAAGGTCGGGCAGCAGTTCATGCTCGACGGGGTGAATTTTTTCGTGCTGGGTCGCGTCCTCTACAAAGGATGGGAACCCGACGACGCCTCTGATAACTGGACCTGGAACGAGTGGCTGTTGGGCGGCAGCGACGGGCGACTGCTGTGGCTCTCGCTGGACGAGCACGGCCTGATGCTCTTCAACAAGCTGCGTATCCGCGAGGCCTTCGACCCCGCCAACGCTACGGCTATCCCGGTTGGCAATGGCGAATTCGCCCGCGTGACCGAGCGCTATCCGGCGCGTGTCATGGGCGTGGAGGGTGAACTGACCTGGCGCGCCAAACGCGGCGACAGCCTGACGATGATCGAGGGCGTGCGTTTCGACAAGAAATACAGCGTGCAGGCCACCAGCTCCGAAATCGAGATTCACGAGGGAACGAAACTCGACACAACCAGGGTCAAGGCGCTCTTTGGCGAAGAAGCCAGCCGCAGCGCCGCGACTGGCGGCATGACGCTGGGCCGTGAGATCGGCATCGTCGCCGTCGGCTTCGCCATCCTGGCGCTGATTCTGGCGTTTGTCGTCTCCGGCACGGGCAACCTGATTGCCGATCAGACGGTTGAAGCGAGCAAGACGCTGGAAGGCAGCTTCCCGGTCGAATTCACCGCGCCCGGTCGCCCGGTGATCGTCAAGCTGACCTCGCAGACCGATTTGCCGGAGAACACCGTCGCTGATCTGGACGTGAGTGTGATGTCGCCGGACGAGAGCGAGACTTTCGTCAGCTTCCAGGACTTCTGGCACGAGACGGGCGTGGACGAGGGCGAAGCCTGGCGCGAGAAACGACTGGACGCGACTGACACATTTGTGCCCTTCCTGGCCGGGATGCATACCGTCAACGTTGGACTGGACGAAACCAGCCAGATTGAGACGCTGAGTGTGCGCGTGGAAATCCGCGACCAGCATATCTCGCCCTCCTTCCTGCTGGGCTACAGCGCGCTCCTGGGCGTGATCGGCCTGGTGCTGGTGTTCACAGGTAAAGGGCGCAATAATTTCGCTGTGCTGTTCATCATCCTGCTCATCATCGTCATCGGCGTGCTGATCGCATCCGGCGTCGATATTGGCGGTCTATTGGGTGATATTCTCAGTGAGATGTGAGGGAGAGAACCCTGCCCCCATCCGCTTTCCTGAGGCAAGAGGAACGCAGTTTGAGTTTTGGAAAGGTGAGAGGCTAAGATGAGGCGCAATATTGTCATCGCTATCGTATTCCTGGTGCTCACCACCGGGCTGATCGGCTCAGTCTATGCGGGTTATACTGGCATCGGCATGATCCAGACGGGCGGCCCTTCGGCGCGCGTCGGCAGCATTGGCGGCCCGCTGATTATCGGAGGCGGCCCTGGCAGCGGTAAGTGAAGCGGCTTCTGCTCCCGCTCCCCACATCAACGTCACCGCGCGCGAACGGGCGACCCTGCTCGCTTCCGTCCTGATCATCTCGATCTGTGCGCTGGTTTATGAACTGATCGTCGGCACGCTCTCCAGCTATCTGCTGGGCGACAGCGTGACGCAGTTTTCGATCACCATCGGGTTGTTCCTGTTCGCGATGGGCATCGGAGCGCTGCTTTCGCGCCGCATCAAAGGCAACGAGCTGCGCTGGTTCATCATCGTCGAGCTGCTGACGGGCTTATTCGGCGGCAGCGCGGCGGCCATCCTCTACGCCGTCTTCGCGGCTGGCAACGCCTATTACTACACCGTGATGATCACGCTGATCTTCTGCATCGGCATCTGCGTCGGGCTGGAGATTCCGCTGCTCACGCGCATCGTGGCCGACCGGGGCAAGCTGAGCAGCGCGCTGGCCGACGTACTTTCGATTGACTACATTGGGGCGCTGTTGGGGTCGCTGGCCTTCCCGCTGGTATTGCTGCCGCTACTGGGCGTGAACCAGACCGGTTTCCTGATGGGGCTGTTCAATGTCGCCGTTGCCGGACTGAACCTGTACCTGTTCCGCCACAAGCTGACCCGGCAGACCTCGCGCGGGCTGTGGGCAGGCACAGTTGCAATCAGCGCTGTCATGCTGGCAGGCGTGCTGTTTTCGGCGCAGTGGGTACGTTTCTTCGAACAGCAGCTTTACGAAGACATCATCGTCTTTCGCGAGCAGACGCCCTATCAACGCCTGATCGTCACGCGCGACGGGCTCGATATGCGGCTGTATATCGACGGCAATCTGCAATTCAGCACACGCGACGAGTACCGTTACCACGAGATGCTGGTACATCCGGTGATGAGTGCTGCACGCTCGCGCGAGACGGTGCTGATTCTGGGCGGTGGTGATGGTATGGTCGCCCGCGAGGTACTCAAGTATGACGATGTGCAGCAGATCGTGCTGATTGACCTCGACCCGGCTATGACCGATATGGCGCGCACGTACCAACCCGTGCGCGAGGTCAACGGCGACGCGCTGAACGACCCACGTGTGACGGTCATCAACACAGACGCCTACAAGTTCATTCAGGACAGTGAGGATGTCTATCCGGTCATCATCATC
>JAEUQX010000062.1 GCA_016788625.1 Anaerolineae bacterium | reverse complement strand
GAGGGCGATCAGTTCGGGGTCGCTCTCGAAGGCCTCATCCTGGGCGCGGCGTTTCTGCTGTTCGTCGCGGTCGCGCAGCAGCCAGCCGAGCAGTACACCAATGGCTATGCCAACCAGGAACATACGGAGCGAGCGGTTCATATGGCCTCCTGTGCTAAAATGATCATTGGTTTGAAACATGGCTGTTTTGCGTGTACGCAATTATTGTTGCACATTTGCAATAGTGTGTCAAGCTGCAAATTCAGTGCAGGTATGTGCGCGTCGTAGGGACGGGATATATCCCGTCCCTACAGTCGCCACGATTGCACAGAACCTCTTAGTGACCATCACGGTTACGTGTCGAGCGGGCAAAGGGTGTTACAAACGTTCATGATTGTTGGACAACGGTTGCAGGAATTACGCGAGACACACGGCTACAGCCGCCGCGAATTGGCGGAGAAAATCGGCATTGCAGATACGCAGGTGTTTCGTTATGAAACCGGGCAGAACGATGCCAGCGGGGAGATGTTAGCCCGGCTGGCACGTTTCTTCGATGTGAGCGTCGATTACCTGTTGGGACTGAGCGACCTGCAAAAGCCGATGCTGGACGTGGGTGGCCTGAAACCGGACGAGATCGCGCTGATCGAAGCACGGCGGCGCGGCGACCTGCGCGCAGCAATCCGGTTGCTGATCGCGGAGGACTGAACGACGCCAACAAGCCGGGGAACGCAGCGCGACTGAGCGGTGTATCACCAGATGATAGCCATTCAGGTGAAAGAGGATGCGATGCGTACTCGCTTGAGCCTCATGTTCGTGATCGTGCTGCTGGCGTTGCCCTTGGCAGCGCCCGCGAAAGGAATACCGGGCAGGATTGACTCGCTCGCGCCGATGACCAGCGCCCGCGCCGCGCATACCGCTACGCTGCTCAACGATGGCCGCGTGCTGCTGGCGGGTGGAATGCTGCGGGACCGCGCGATGCTCAGCAGCAGCGAACTCTATTCCCCCGTAAGCAACACCTTCAGCCCGGCGGCAGAAATGAGCGCAAGGCGCGTCAGCCACAGCGCGACGCTGCTCAGTGATGGCCGCGTGTTGATCGCAGGCGGCTACGGGCCAGGGCGGCTGAACAGCGCCGAAATCTACGATCCCCAGAGCGATACATTTACGGTAGTGGGTGCGATGGCGGCGGCACGCGGCGGCCACAGCGCAACAGTGCTCGGCGATGGTCGTGTCCTGCTCGTCGGCGGGGCTGAGGCGGGTGAGGCGGCAGCGGAGTTATTCGACCTGACGACTGAGACATTCACGGCACTTGACAGCGCGGCGGTCATGCGCGAGGGGCATACGGCGACACTGCTGGACGACGGCCGCGTGCTGATCGCGGGAGGACAAGGCGGCGCGGATGCTACGGTGCTGAGCAGCGCGGAAATTTTCGACCCGGCGGCGGGCAGCTTCAGCGCAGCGGGTGACATGACGTTCCCCCGGCGCACACACGGCGCGGTGCGGCTGGCAGATGGCAGGGTGCTGATCGTCGGCGGATCGGATGGCGGCTGGCAAGGGCGCTACGCCAGCGCGGAGACCTACGATCCGGAACTTGGGACGTTCACCGTCACGGCAGCAATGCAAGCGCCGCGTTTCAAGATCGGCAGCGCCATCGTGCCCCTGGAAAGCGGGCAGATACTCATCGCCGGGGACAGCGCTGTGGTCGAACTGTTCTCGGTGGAGGGCGATCTTTTCATCCCGGTCGACGGACGCATCAATGCGCGCTATCTGTACATGACTGCGACGCTGCTGGACGATGGCCGCGTGCTGATCACGGGCGGTTACGACACCGACATCGAGGCGACGGCACAGGCGTGGATCTACACACAGGACGGCAGCGGGTTCTAATGCCCTCAGACGGCGTGCTCCGGGGGGTGGCGCGGTTTCTCCGGTACGAACCACCACAGCGCGGCCAGCAGCACCAGCGGATACAGCACGCCCACCCACGACGCGCCAAAGCCAAACGGCGAACGCAGCAGCGGCGCCCACGTTGTCACATAGGCCAGCACTGCCAACGGGCGGTTGTGGCGCGCGACGGCGATCATCACCGGGATCAGCAGCACGTAATAGTGCCCGTGCGCGTAGGTGGTGAAGGCCAGATTGGTCGCTAGCGCCAGCCCTAACGTGCGCTCGGTCAGGCCGTCGCGCCAGGCGACGCGCAAGAAGGCCAGCAGCGCGATGATCGCTAGCGGCGCGGGCAGTCCGCGCGGCAGCCCGAACGCCTCCGCAGCCCGCCACACCGAGATGCCCAGCGTCGAAACGGGTTCTTCGAAGTTGGCGATGTATTTCAGCGGCCAGTCAAAGCCGACCAGCGCGCTGGAAACCAGCAGCAGCACGAGCGGCGGCAGGAAGGCGCGCAGCACCTCCGCGCGCGACCAGCGGCGCAGCGCCATCAGGAACAGGATGCCCAACAGGATCAGGTTGAGCGGCTTGATCGACATCAGGCAGAAGCCCAGCCCGACCAGCAGCGGACGCCGTTTCATGAATGCCCACCACGCCAGCATCACCCCGGCCAGCGCCAGCAGGTCGAGCTGCGCCAGGATGAACAGGTCAACCGTGTGCAGATTGAGCAGCGCCAGCAGCACGCCATAGAGCGGCAGGGTCGCAAGCTGTCCATGCAGATACAGGCTGAACAGCAGCGCCAACAGCGAGGCGGTATTGAGCAGCGCGCTGCCTGCTTCCAACGAGGGCGGCCCCAGCGGCAGGATGACCACCAGCGTCCAGGGCGGGTAGAACAGTCGCTGGTTCGGCCCGTCGTAGAGGGTGCGGTCGCCGTTCAGCCACTGCTCGGCAATCGGGCGGTAGTAGTAGAAGTAGTCGTTGCCGATGGGGAAGAAACGCAGCACCACCAGGAAGGTGACGATCACCAGGATGAGCAGCAGCGCCCCGCGCAGCAGGTGACGTTGAGTGAGCATTGTGCGCCCTTTCGACATTCGCAGCAGGCGCACTGATTATAAACCTCATCTGGTGGTGGATGCGTTGATGATTACCCCGTCTCTGCCTCGATGTTGTGTTCCTGGAAGAACGACCAGATCACCTCGGTGGCGTCGATGTCCATGCTCGTCAGGCCGAGTTCGAACGAGATGCCGATGACGTGCCCCGGCCAGGTGTGTCCGCCGAAGTAGATGCCGTAAAGCTGCACATCGGCATCTTCATCACATTCGCTCTGCCGTTCGCGCATCACGCGCGTACCGTCGTCCGGGTCGCTGTCCTCCAGCACTTCGATGCCGGAATAGACCGTGCAGCCGTTGCGCTGTGCCCAGTACGCCAGCGAAGCGCCCGCCGAGAGGTAGGCGTCGCGAATACCCACCCAGGGCACGATCAGGTCATCTGTACCCTGCACGATCATGACGGGTACGGGCGGCGCATCCACGCAGGCAAGCCCCAGGTACTCCGGAAATGTCGACGCGACCGAAGCAACCGCCGCGATGCGTTCTGGCAATTCGCAGCCCAGGCGGAAGGAGAACATCCCGCCCATCGAGTGCCCGGTAGCGTAGATGCGCGACGGGTCAATATTCAGGCTCGCCTCGATGAAGGTGATCATGCGCGCGATGAAATCGACATCATCAATCGTGCTGCCGGGGCGGCCGTCGTTCCAGGCATTATTGACGCCGTTGGGATAGGCCACGATGAAACCCTCGCGTTCCGCCAGCGCGTTGAAGCCGGAGTAGGATTCGATGCCCGCGCCTGTGCCGCCCGCGCCATGCAGCGCGATGACCAGCGGCAGCGGGTCGCCGTCGTCGCTGTATGATGCCGGGATGGTGACGCGGTAGCTGCGCTCGACGCCGTTGATGCGGTGGCGCACGGTGTAGCTGCCGGGGCCGGGGAATTCTATCGGCTGCTCGGTGGCTTCCGGCGTGACTTCGGGGTC
>JAEUQX010000042.1 GCA_016788625.1 Anaerolineae bacterium | reverse complement strand
CCTTCGTGAACAAACCTTGTGATGGCGCATCGCGGAAATACAGGGTGATGTCGTGGGTTGTATTCAGGCGCAGGATGGCCCGCAGCAGCTCGATGGCATAACGCTCCGTGCCCGTGACGCGCGGCACGGTGCAGCGGCTGGCATCAATGGCAATGCGCACTAGCGCCTCTGGCGGAAGAGTACCGGCAGCAGGCTGATCAACGCGGCGACGCCCAACACCACAGGCGCAAAATTCAGCGCGCTGTTCAACAGCACATCCGGCAGCAGTCTCAGCGTCACGGCCAGCGCCGCACCACCCGCCGCCAGCAGCGCCAGCCCAACGGCCAGCAGGCGTCGTTCGCGGGGCTGCCCCAGCGTCCCGGTCAGCGCGGCCGCAGCGCCCAGCGCGATCAGCAGCAGCGGCCAGCCACCCGCCAACCCCGCCGAGAGTGGCAGAGTCAGGTAGTAGAAGGCAGCACTCATCAGCAGCAGCGCCAGCCCGGCGAACAGCGAGCCGCGCGCCCAACGCCGCGAAGCCAGCCAACGCGCGATGAAGGCGGCACCCAGCCCTGCGCCAGCCAGCGCGATCAGCAGACCAGGAGCGGGCAGCGGCGTATCAGTGGTGGTCATCAGCGTCAGCCACGCGCCGACCAGCAGCAGCGCCAGCGCAGGCACCAGCGAACTGACCTGTCCGCGCCGCAGTACCGTCAACGGCGGGACGGGGAAAAAGCGCTCCGGGTGTTCCAGACGCGCCTGGCGTTCCTGGCGGGCTTGCTCAGCGGCTTCCTCGCGGGCGATGCGCGCCTGTTCGGCGGCCTCCTGCTCGGCCACCATGTCGCTAAGGGTGGAGACGGCAGCCAGCGCCGCCGCGATATCCAGCCCGTCGCTCACGGGCAAATCAAACTCACTCGCCGCGACCGTCTCCGGTTCAGGTTCGGCATCCGACTCCGTGAGCGCATCGTCCGCTTCTACGGGGAGGGGCGGCGCGAAACGCAGATCGTCGTCGGAGACGCCCGCTTCGTCCGGCGGCATGAAATTGGGGTCACGTTCTTCATTGCTCATGCGGTCTATTGTGGCGTTTTTCCGCTTTACAGGCAAGCCCCGCAGCGCAAATCTCAACCCGGAGCAGCGCGTTTGTCAGAGAATCCTGACTAACGCTGCCAGTTCTGCCGCGTTTCCCCGTGCTACAATACCCGCATGTCACGGATGCTGCTGATCATCGCGCTCACGCTCACGACGCTGTTTACCGCGCTCGCTGGTTTGCTGCGTGCTCAACCAAACAACGACGAAGCACTGCGAGCGCTGCTGCTGCCAGAAGCGGGCTGTGCGCCGCCCTGCTTCATGGGCATCCGCGCGGGACTGACCGAAGGCAGCGTCGTGCGCGACCTGCTCAGCGCGCATCAGTGGGTGGAGCGACCGCCGTTGAGCATTCGCCCGATCAACGACGCCAACACGCAGCTTTTTGTCTGGGAGTGGAGCGGGCAGCAGCCAAACGTTGTTGATACGTTCTGGCAGGGCGAGGTGCGCGTCTACAAGCACATCGTGCGCGGC
The DNA here is from genome assembly GCA_016788625.1 of Anaerolineae bacterium. Classification (GTDB taxonomy): domain Bacteria; phylum Chloroflexota; class Anaerolineae; order Aggregatilineales; family Phototrophicaceae; genus CFX2. Next base: position 3,882 of record JAEUQX010000042.1, on the reverse strand, counting down.
GTGACGGTGCGGACTCATATTCCGTTTGGCGCGATCTGGCTGGCGCTGGGGGCGACCGAGCGCGGTGTTGCCGTCTTCTCGCTCAACCGGCCGGATAACCGCGCCCTCACCTATATTGCCGTGTACGCGGACTCCGGGCTGCTGGTGCGTTTCGCCGTGCCGCAGCGCGCTACCCGTGCGGAATTCTGGAACGCGCCCATCGAGTTCGAGTCCGCCAACGCTGATGCGCTCGATTATTACGGCAGCTACACACTGCCGCAGCCCTGCTACTGGATATGCTACCGATAACCCGCTGCTACCTGCGCATCCTGCTTCCCTTGCTGCTGTTCTTCGCAGCGCTGCCACTGCTGGCGCGGTTGCAGCCGAATAACGACGCCGGGCTGCGCGCGCTGCTGTTCCCGTCGGGGTGTCGTGCGCCGTGCATCTTCGGCATCCGACCAGGGCAAACCACAGGGCGGGAAGCGCTGGACCTCCTGGAAACTCACCCCTGGGTGACGGGCATCAGCATCGTCTATCGCGGGGCGACCAATCCGAGCGAGAATCGTGATGGTGTTATCGCCTGGCAGTGGAACGGTTCAGAACCACCGCTGCTGCGCACCCCGGAATTGTATGCGGGTGCGATCGAGATTGATCTAGGGCTGGTGCGCACCGTGCGTCTTTCGACGGCGATCACGTTTGGCGAGATCTGGCTGATAATGCCCACCGCGCCGCGCTATGGCTTCGTGCGCCCGTCGCGCGCGTTCCTGGGGCGCTTCCTCAACCACCTGGCGGTCTACATCCGTGAAGGGTTGGAATTCCGCACGCGCTTCCCCCGTCCGGCGCGCGCGGATGGTTTCTGGTCAGCGCCCGTCGAGATGCACTTCGAAGCACAGCCGAATACCGATTCTGCCTATCGACTGCCGTGCTGGCTGGCCTGCCAGCGTTAGTCGCTGCGGGTACAGCGAAGCGTGAACTCGGTCAGCCCATTTCTACAGCCGCTGGAAACAAGTTACCTTGAGGGGCACAGGTTGATAGCGTATGCGCTAAAGTAGGGTGGAACCCTCACCACGTCAAGGACTTCACGAAATAATCCATGACATGAGAATAGCGACAATAATCTCTAAAGGAGCCAACAAACTTGAATGTGAAAACAAACTCGGCCATTTTTCCAGTTTTACTATTTGGAATTATCACTGAACACTTCCGTGTTAAGAAGTTTCCTAGGGTATAGGTGAGGGCTATTTGACTAAGACTTTGGTGGAAAAACAAATGAAGGCCGTGCATCTGTGCATTAAAAAGACGCATATGATTGACCTTAGCAAACTCTATCAAAGACTCGTACATGTTTCTATCATCAGAAGATAGTCGCCGAGCATTTGGAGAGGCATCCTCACCACAATAAAGATTTACAAAAAGACGAAATTTATCCCGTTGGTGCTTGTAACTTAGTTCTACCCCGCCAACGTTACCATCTCGATCTATTTTGCCTTTATTTGTTAGCTCCCAATCTATTGTATCGAGAGTAAACGGCTTATCGATACATCTTCCAAGAAAGGATAGCCATTTATGTTTCGGCGCTTTGGTGACTGATGTATCTACCGACCAGCGCGTGTTTTCGCGTATAAAGGAAAGTATCCCTTCAGGGTGATCTGCAATGTGAAATGGGCTACTTTCGAGGGTCAGAGGCCGGGTGTAAGGGCCATCGTTGAGAGGAGTATTGATTTCTAGGATCTTTTTAGGCTTATTGCGATCCAAAAAGTGATCTAACTCCAGCCGACAATACTCGGATTTCATATAAGAGTTATTTGTAAAACAAATTCCAAATTCTGAGTTCTGCAGGCCTTTATCGATTTCTCTCTGAAAATCACCATAATTGTCGAGCAAGACTTGATACTCGGCAAACCAAACTCGGACACCGGAGGCAATCAGGTGATCTGCAATTAGGCGAGCAAGTTCAACATTTCCGCTTTTGTAGCTGATAAATCCATCCCACGTATAAGTATCCATTCTGGCAGTCTCCATTTATTACACTGTATTCTCAATGCATTCTCCTGACAATGTTTAGAAACCGCTTTCGCTTTTATTAGAGAGTATTATGAGCCGTACCTGCGGGTGACATATGCGCTGACGCAAGGGCGCAAGGCATTGTCCCTACAAACACACTTCTCTTCTGTTTTCAGGGTCAGTTACAAGCACTAAGCCTATTCCGCCCAGCGCCGCGTGAACTCGGTCAGCAGCCGCACGCCGTACCCCGTCGCCCCTTTCGGCACATAGGGCGTGTCCGGCTGATCGAAGGTCATGCCCGCCATGTCGATGTGTGCCCAGGCCGGGTAGCTGGTGAAGTGCCGCAGGAAGGCTGCTGATGTGCCTACCCCGCCGCGCGCCCCGCCGCTGTTCTTGATGTCCGCCGTGTTGGATTCAATCGTCTTGTCGTATTCCGGGAAGAGCGGCAGCGGCCAGACTTTCTCGGCACTCTCGATGCCCGCCGCCACCAGCGCATCACGCAGCTTCTCGCTGGTGCTGAACAGCCCCGCCGCCACGTTCGCGCCCAGCGCCGTGACGCACGAGCCGGTCAGCGTGGCAATATCAACGACAGCTTCCGGCTTGTAGCGCGCCGCATAAACCAGCGCATCCGCCAGCAGCAGGCGGCCTTCCGCGTCCGTGCTGATGATCTCTATCGTGACGCCGTTGCTGGCCGTCAGCACTTCCTGCGGACGGTACGCATGACCGGAGATCATGTTATCCGCCGCCGGGATCAGCCCGATCACACGCAGCGGCAGCCCCAACCCGGCAATGGCTCCCAGCGCGCCGATCACCGCCGCACCGCCCGCCATATCACCCTTCATCGTGCTCATGCCGTCGGTCGTCTTGATGTTGTATCCGCCCGTGTCGAAGGTCACACCCTTGCCGACCAGCACCACAGCGGGCAGGTCGTCGCGCCCGGCGTTGTACTCCAGGATGATCAGACGCGGCGGCGTATCGCTGCCCTGTGCCACGCCTAGCAGCGCGCCCATCTTCATCGCTTCCATTTCGGGTTTGCCGAGCGCCTCGAACCTCAGCCCGACCGTGCGCGCCATTTCGGCAGCGACCTCGGCCATATACTGCGGCGTGCAGAAATTGGGCGGCAGGTTGACCAGATCACGGGCGATGCGCACCCCGGCGGCAATCGCCGTGCCGTGCTTGATGCCCTCCTGCGCGCGTGTGTCATTCTCATCCAGAATCAGCAGATCGAGGATTTTGGGGAATTCTTCGGCCTTCTCGCCGGATTTCTGCCCGCGATAATCGTAGAGCGCCAGCAGGCTGCCCTCGGTCACCGCCTGCGCCGCCGCGCCGACCGGATGCCCACCCGTGCCCGCGCCGTGCAGCACGCTGGCGACATGCTTCAGCTTCAGGTCGCGCGCCTTAAGGATAGCCGTCGCCGCCGCGCGCCGCGCCACCTCCAGCGCGAAGCTCTCGCGCTTGCCCAACCCAACCAGGATGACGCGCTTGCTCGGCAGCGCGCCGCGCGTGTAGAGCACGGCCACCTGCCCGGACTTGCCGCTGAAGTCACCATCTTCGATCAGGTTGCTGATCATGCTGTCCAGCGCCGTATCGAGCGTGGCGGTCGCGCCGCTCAGCTCGGCATCTTCAAACAGGTTCACGATCACGGCATCAGCCGCCACACTCTCGACACGTCCCGCGACAGCTTTAATATCCACAGCTACCCCCTAATTCTCACTTTGTAGGGCGATCTGGCGCTCACCTCTACAGAATACCCATTTTTATTGATTTCTTCCGAGATCTGACTCTAGTTCTCGTCTTTGGCTTCGGTCATGTCCGCGCCCGTGCTGCTCTGGCTCACTTCGCTGGTCTCGGTCGCGCGCGTCTCGCTGACCTCGCTGGTCTCCGTCGCACTCGCCAGCA
>JAEUQX010000033.1 GCA_016788625.1 Anaerolineae bacterium | reverse complement strand
TCGTTTCGCCGCTGAACTGCTGGTGCGCCTGTAGTTCACGAGTCAGGGGGTGATGGTCGATGATCAGCGTGGGTAGTTTGGCGCGCAGCCCTTTGATCTGCGGCACGCGCTGCGTATCGACGACGATCATGCGGGTGACGTCGCCGGGTTTGACATCGCGCCAGCTCTGGAACGGCAGCCCGTTCTGGTACAGCGCGACGAAACGCTGCACATTCTGGTTGCTGCGTTCCGGCAGCAGCGGAACAGCGCCAGGATGCAAACGTGCAGCGGCCAGCAGCGCTGCTGCGGCGTCGAAGTCGGCGTTCTCGTGTGTGACGATGATTTCCACTGACGACCTGATTCCACGTTACTATGCGTCGGTCATTATAGCGCATCTGGCCGCCGCTGCCGCGTGAAGGTGGACAAATTGCCGCGTGGTGACTTGGGCGATAAGCTGCGGCAGCATTGACTTCCAGGGAACAAATGTGCTATTCTCTGATGCGCGAAACGGGGCAAAAAGCAGGGGTAATCTGATGGATGAGATCTGGAAGACAATGGTCTGGCAGCAGTTTGGCGCCGCCATTGATATGCTCGACGATGCGATAACACTGTGTCCGGATTCACTGTGGACGGCTGCCATCTCGAACGATGATGATGACCCCAGATACGGACAATTCTGGTTTATTGCTTATCACACCCTTTTCTGGCTCGATCTTTACCTGGGCGGCTCACAAGACGGTTTTGCGCCGCCCGCCCCGTTCATTCGCGGCGCTCTGCCGGAAAACCCGTATACAAAAGCAGATGTCAGCAATTATCTCAGGCAGTGCCGCCAGAAATGCGAAACAACACTCAAGACGCTGACAGATGAGAGAGCACGGCAGATCTGCACGTTTGAGTGGATAAAACCGACCTTTCTCGAACTACAAATCTACAACATGCGTCATGTACAGGAACACGCGGCGCAATTGAGCTTAGTGCTGGGGCAGAATGGTGTAGCGGGTATCGATTGGGTTGCCCAGGCCAGGAACAAAGCCGAATGACGCTGGCGATTGACATCGGCGTCGCTCGTCGGTTCATCCTCGGCAAACAGGGGCTGTGGCCCGGTCGGCGCTGGCGCGGCAGCGCTGGCACGGAACAAGCGATGCGTGAGATGGAATATGTGCAGCTCGATCCTCTGCAGATCATTGCTCGCAGCCATGACATCGCATTGCACAGCCGCGTCATCGATTACACGCCGGAACTCTGGCAGGACATCGCCTACCAGCAGCGCAGGTTCTTCGACTGGGGCGGATGGCTGGCGACCCGTCCGATGGATGAGCTGCCATATTGGCGAGTTGTTATGCGCCGCGAGCGTAATGGCGACCCGGATTGTGACCCGCGCGTCCATAAGATGCTGCACGAACATGCTGACGTGATGGCAGAAATACGGGCACTGCTGAACGAGCGCGGCACACTGAGCAACCGTGATTTCGACGCTGCCGAACGGAAACGAACACAGAGTTATCGCGGGCGCAAGGACAGTTCGCTGGGGCTGTATTACCTGTGGCGCGCTGGCGATGTGATGACACATCACCGTGAGAACTTCGAGCGCGTTTATGCCCTCACCGAAGCCGTCGCACCCGAAGACCTCATATGGGAAAGGGGCGACGAAGAAACAGATCGCTTTCTGCTCAAAAAGGAGATTAGTTTCTCCGGTCTAGCACAGTTGAGTCGTACCAGCGACGCTTTCCAACGCGGTGTGCCTTTCAGCAGAAAGCAGTCGATCTTGGACGCGCTCCTGGCAAACGGTGACATCATAGAGGTAAAGGTCGAAGGTTGGCGGGCAGTTCATTACGCGCTCAGCAGCGATGTCGAACTGATCAATGATCTGATGGCGGGGCGGGTGCCAAACGATTGGAAACCCTTGAATACGACGACAACCGACGAGGTTGTTTTTCTCGCCCCACTCGATCAGGTCAGCGCTCGCGGGCGTGCCAAAACACTCTTCGACTTCGATTATGTGTGGGAAGTCTATAAGCCTGAACACAAGCGCACATATGGCTATTACACGATGCCCATTTTGTGGGGAGATCGTTTAGTCGCTCGCTTTGACAGCCGGTTGGATCGACCGTCGAACACATTCGTCATCCTTGGCTTTTGGCTGGAAGATGCACAACTCGGCAAAAATGAAGCCTTTGCTGAGGCGTTGGCACGCGGATTTACTCGTTTCGTCGGTTTCCTTGGAGCAAGCAAACTGGATGCCCGTGCGATCAGCGAAGCGCTCCTCCAAAAGCGCTTGCAGTCTTCAGCCGAGTGAAACGTATCTTATCACGCATCACTGTTCCGCCAGCGGCCACCCGCCGGGCGTGAAGGTGATGCTCAGACCTTCTGTCGCGATATAGCTGATAGGCACGCTGAACAGGTCGATCACGTTGGTTTCGCCGACGGCATTCACCCATGACTGACGTTCGTCCGCGCTCGTCCAGGCGATCAGCGCGATCTGGATGCTGCCGTCGTTGAGGCGGTCAAGCAGCGCTAATGCATCAGCCGCCGTCACCTCCGCGCGAATGCCAAAAGCGCGCAGCTGCTCCGCGATGATCTGCACACCTGGCACAGCGCTGTGACCCAACCGTACCGCTACGCCATCCGGCCACCCTGCATTTGCCAGCGCGCTGCGGACTGCTGCCCGGTCACCCGTGCCGCTAAAGTCCACGCTCGCGCCAGCCAGATTTAGCGCCGTGATGATCGCGGATGGGTCGAGCG